>NZ_FOCU01000006.1:0-437765 GCF_900110195.1 Pseudomonas sp. ok266
TATGCAGAGGCCGCAGAGCCTATTCGGGTGATCTACCCTAGCAAGCGGCACCTCTCTCCAAAAATTCGACTCTTCATCGATAAGCTCGTGGAGGCTTGGTCACCATGCCCACCATGGGAGCATCACCTAGGGGAAGGCACTCACTCAGGTTGATCAGTGAGCGAGGTGCGTAATTGCAATTACAGAGGCAACGATGATGAATTCAACCTGGGCAGATCAAGTGGCACTTGTGAGTGGAGCGGGCAGTGAGCTTGGAATCGGTATGGCCATTGCCCATCGTCTTGGGGCTCAAGGGGCCAAGTTGATCGTCACGGCAAGCAGCGCACGCATCAATGAGCGGGTTGCGGAGTTACGTGGCGCCGGCTTCGAAGCAGTGGGTCGACCGGTCGACTTGACTCAGGAAACTCAGGTGAGTGAATTCGTCGCTTGGGCTGAGGCCGTCTGGGGCCGCATCGATATTCTTGTAAATAATGCCGGTATGGCGATGCAAGGGAGTCCAGAACAGTTCTCCGAGTTCACGAGTACGAGCCTCGAAAGCTGGAATCTTTCCATCGCTAGAAATCTGACAACTGCGTTTCTGTTAACCCAAGGGGTGTTGCCTGGGATGCGAGCGAGAGGCTATGGCCGCATAGTGAACATCAGCTCAACTACCGGCACACGGGCCAGTAATCCAGGGGAGGCTGCTTACAGTGCTGCAAAGGCGGGAATGGTAGGAATGAACATGAGTCTAGCCCTTGAGGTGGCTCATCAAGGTATCACTGTGAACTCAGTTGCCCCTGGCTGGATAGCTACAGGGTCGAGCACGCCTGATGAAGTCAAAGCCGCACGTTCTACGCCTCTCGGGAGAGCGGGGCGCCCAGACGAAGTGGCCGCAGCCGTTGTATTCCTGGCTTCACCTGAAGCGAGTTACATCACCGGTGAACTGCTCGTGGTGGATGGAGGCAATTGCCTGGTTGAGAACAAAGCGGGTTAAGACATTTTAATTCCTGAGAGGGACCTCAACGTTGCCTGAACTGCGCTGCGCCGACTCACTGCTCCAGCAAAAACCGCTCAATTTCCTCAACGGTACTGCGCGCCGTTCGGGTCACGCCGATCAGTGTCGCGGAAGCGGCACCAGTCCAGTCGCCATAACCCACCAACCACAAACGCGGTTCCTGAATCGAATGCGTACCTTTGACGGCCACGCGCCCGTCGGCGGAACACACGCCCAGTGACTCCAGATAGCCGAGGGCAGGGCGGAAGCCGGTGCACCAGATCACCGCGTCGACCGGCGTTTGCGAGCCATCAGCCCAAGTCACGCCGGTCTCGGTGAAGCGCAGGAACGGCCGAACCGCGTGCAACACGCCGCGCTCCCGTGCCTCAACGACTGGCGGCACCATCACGATATCGCCCAGGCCGCCAACGGGCTGTTCAATGACGATGCCGGCCAGTTGCGCTTTCCAGCGCTCGGTGGCGCGTTCGAAGAGCACGCGTCCATCAACGTCATCGGCAAGAAACTCTGGCGGCTGCGGAGTAACCCAAGTGGCATCGGCCACTTGCGAGACTTCAGCGAGGATCTGCGCACCGGAGTTGCCACCGCCCACCACCAGGACTTTTTTTCCCGCAAACGGCTTGGCGGTAACGTAGTGGGCCGAATGCAATTGCTGGCCGGTAAAGGTTTCGCTGCCTGGGTAATGCGGCACGTAGGGATGGCGCCAGGTGCCGGTCGCGCTGACCACGGTGCGGGCCAGCCAATTGCGACCCTGGGCTTTTACGTTGAGGTGATTGCCCCGACGTTCAATAGCGTTGACCCAGTAGGGCCGTGCGACAGGAAACTGGTAGCGTTGCTCATACTGGCGCAGGTAATCGACTACGTTGTCGCGACTGGGGTAACCGTCAGTGACCGGAGGCATCATCCAGCCGGCGATGGAACTCCAGGTCGACGGTGAAAACAGTCGCAGGGAATCCCAGCCATGCCGCCAGGCGCCACCCGGTGCCGCTTCGGCATCGATAATCACAAAGGAACGCCCGGTACGGCGCAGGAAGTAAGCGACGGCGAGTGCAGACTGGCCACCGCCGATAATCGCGACATCCACTTCGGCAGGCATGGCGAATCCTTGGGTCAGCGAAAGTCAGGTCAAGTTAATCCATTTGAAGTGGACGTTTGTTGATGTTGCTCAATCGGTGGCGTTGTAATAGACATGATTTAACATAATATACATTACACGTAACAAGATGTTTCGAGATTAGCCGCGTTGTCCGCGAGATTTCATTCTCCTGCAATGCCCCAAACCGGCTTTCCCTCCAACCTGATTAATCCTCTGAATCTGCATCGCTCAATCCTCATCCCGCGTCAGCTTTTCAATCAATGCTCGATGCTGTGGAAACGCTGTCGTGAGCTTCTGGCGATTCCCCATCTCCATGTCGGCAAAATCAAATCCAGGCGAAACCGCTTCACTGATCAATCCAAATCCGTTTGTCCCGTCCAGCAATCGTGATGCTTTCCAGATGCCGCCCGGTACGTGCAATTGCAAACGCTGTCCTGCGAGAACATCGTTGCCCATGATGACTGTCTGCAATGAACCGTCCGCATGGATCAGGCTGTATTCGAGTGCGTCGCCCAAGTGGAAATAATGCAGGATGTCAGACTGATTGAAATGAAACTGGCCCACCGGTGATTGCTCGGTCAGCAGATAGTAGATCGACGTCATCAGGTAACGTGGGCCGCCAGCGGTTTCGAGCCAATCGCGATGGTCTGACTGATAGGTTCTACGAAAATAGCCGCCTTCGAGATGAGGCTCGAGATTCAGCGCATTGATCACGTCCTGTGTGCTTGCTTTACGTTGAATCATCGCCCGCCCCCTTGATTTTATGGTGGTTTTTATAGCTCAACTAAACGACCATTTAGTGTAGTTAAGCGCATATCGAAGACGAATGACGAACTTTCCAGACAAATTTCGATCTTTCGCTGATTCACTCCTCACTCGGGTCATAACTGTTCACATTGGGCACTTGCAGATGCAGGCGGCCAAGCAAGTCAACCAACGTGTCGACCTCAGCCGGGGTCAATCCGCTGAGTAGACGCGACTCACGCTCAAGTGCAACTTTGAGCACGCGGTCATGCAGTTCTTTGCCGCTGGCCGTCAATCGCACGGTGTAACGCCGTGCATCCTTGGGATCCAGCTGAGTGGTGATCCGCCCCGCCGCTTCCAATGTTTGCAATGAACGGCTGACCGCGCTCTTGTCGAGACCGATCGCCTGGCAGATTCGATAATCGGTCAATAGCGGACGTTTACAGGGGGGGAATCTGCCTCTATGCCTTTGAAAACATGCGTCCCGGGCGGCCAAACTTGGCGATAGTGCTCCCGACGGTTACAAGACCTACCCAGTCAAGATCCGCCTCACGCAAATATAAGCCTAGGGCGCTGGATGCGGCGTCCAGGCTTTACCGCCAATCGAAACGGCGTTACTTACTCTGCAGATACGGCGCCATCAAGCCGGCAAACCACTCGATAAATGCACCGAGGCGCCGGGAGCGTTGGCGACGATCCGGATACAGCAAAGACACGGTCATCGACGGCGGCCGGTAAGCGGCCAGCACCTCCACCAGCTCGCCGCTATCCAGTAAATGCTGCACATCGAACAACGGCACCTGAATCAAACCGAGCCCTGTGCAGCACGCGGCGATGTAGCTTTCCGCATTATTGACCACGAGTTGACTGGGCAGTGGAAACGACTGGCGGACGCCGTCGAGACAATATTCCCACTGAGCCTCTTGCCCGCCCGACCCCGCCACATAGCCGACGCATACGTGCCGCTCCTGCAACTCGGCAAGCTCGGTGGGCACGCCAAATTCGGCCAGGTAGGCGGGGCTGGCGCAGTTGATCAGCAACACCCGCCCCAACGGTTTCACTACCAGGCTGCTGCTCTGCGGCGTGCCGAAACGAATCACACAATCGACGCCCTCCTGCACCAAGTCTATCGCCCGGTCGGTGGAACCCAGGCCCAGTTGCAGGCGCGGATAACGCTGGAAAAACTCGGGAAGCGCGGGAATGAGTAGGCGCCGGGCGATACGGCTGGGCACATCGACTTCCAGGCGCCCCATCACCTGCTCTTGATGGGTGTGGAACAGTTGGTCGATCTCATCGATCTCGACCAACACTTGGCGCGCTCGCTGCAGTAACTGGGTGCCGTCGGTGGTCAATGACACCTTGCGCGTGGTGCGGTGCAACAAGCGCGTTCCGGCATTGGCTTCCAATTGTTGAATGGCCGCCGATACTGTGGCACGCGGCAGTTTAAGCAGTCGTGCGGCCCGGATGAAACTGCCGAACTCAGCCACCTGAACGAAAACGCGGTACTGCTCGATGCGGTCCATGGGTTATCAGTGCTCGACGACGGCGTTAGCCTGTTTCGCTCGAAACCGGCGCACCACCCGCCATTCCACGAAACTGACGATCAACAACACCATGATGGTCAACGTGCCCACCATCAGCAGGTCGGTCAAAACCGCAATCGGCGCCAGCGCCAGCAAGAGCACGATGCCGGCCAGGTGCGATTTGGCGACCACCTGATACACCTCGCGTTTGTACAACAGGCTGGCGAATAGAAAGATCATGGGCCCCAGCAGCAGGGTCACGACGTAGGCCGTGTTCATGTGCTTGTCGGGGTGGGCCATGACCAGATCATTGCCGACGGCCGTGGCAATGATGCCGGCCACCAGCACTGCGTGAATGTAATGAAAGTAAGCGCCGGTGCGCCCAGGGTCTTTGGAGTGGGTAACGCAATGAATGGCGTCTTTGCTCGCCGTGCCGAAGTACAACCACCACATAGCCAGGGTGCCCAGTAAGGTCACCAATAACCCCACCAACACGGGAATATCCCAGTGCTCGGTTTCGGCGAGCACCGCGCCGCTGGCCAGCAGCGTTTCGCCCAGTGCGACAATCACAAACAGCTGGCAACGCTCGGCTAGATGCGCGCCCTCGATGGTCCAGTCACTGGTGCGCGAGCGTCCCAGCCCCGGCAGCGCAAAGCCGAACATGGGCGACACGTACTCACACAGCACCGCGATTAGCCATAGGCCGATACGCCACGGCCCTTCCATAAACGCGCCCGCCAACCAGAACGCCGCGGCAATCACTACCCAGCCGAGCATGCGCTTGAAGTTCGGTGCCAGCGCGTGTTCACCGGGCAAATGCAGCACGATAAAGGCGGTACGGCCTACCTGAATCGCCACATAGGCCAGCGCAAACACTAAGCCCCGCTCGCCAAAGGCTTCAGGAATGCTCGCCGCCATCAGCAAGGCGGGAAACATCAGGGCGAAGATCAGGCCGCGCACCCTCGGGGTTTCCGGGTTAAACCAATTGGTGACCCAGCAGGTGTATTGCCAGCCAAGCCATACCGCGAACCACAGAATAAGGGTCTCCATCACGCCGACCAGGGTCAGGTGATGGAGCAGGCCGTGGCTGAGTTGGGTCACGGCGAAGACATAGACGAGATCGAACAACAGCTCTTCGAACGTCACCCGCGCATGGTGACCATCACGGTGGCGAAGTAACGGGTGATGTGCAGACTGATCGGCGCTCATAGCAACCCCATGGCCTGGTTTGTCGGGAAAAGTGTTAACGCGACATTGCGGGGTTGCAATCGTTTTTTCGCCCGTTATTTGGTGGTGTAACCGCCGTTGATCAAAATCGTCTGGCCCGTCACCCACCAGCCATCACTCACAAGGTTGCGAATAAACGGCACAACATCCTCGATATCAGTCAGGCCCGTGCGCGAGAACGGCGAAAGCGCGGCGGCGGTCTTATGATAGTTCACCGCATCCTGACCTTCGGCCGGATAGAAAAACGGAGTATCCATCGGGCCAGGGCCCACTGCCGTCACTGAAATACCACGCGCGCCAAGTTCTTTCGCAGCCGCTCTGGTGAACTGCTCCACCGGCGCTTTGCTGCCGGCATACGCCGCGTAGAACGGCGTGAACGCGCCGAGCAACGAGGTGACGATGGTGCAGATCTTGCCGTTGTCGTTGAGGTACTTACCGGCTTCCTTAAGAAAGAAAAACGCGGTTTTGGAGTTAACCGCCATCATCTCGTCGTACTCAGCTTCGGTGATCTCGGCCATAGGCTTTTTCAACACCTTGCCCACGGTGTTGATCGCAATATCCGGGCGCCCGACGGCGGCCACGGCATCGCTGAACAGCTTTTCCACGGCACCGGCAGTGGTCAGGTCTGCCTGCAACGCCACTGCCTTGGCTCCCAACGCTTCGAGAGCCGCCACGGTGGCGTTGGCATCGCCCTGGCTGGAGGCGCTGTTGTAATGCACCACTACGGCCTTAGCACCGTGCTGGGCGAGATCGCGAGCGAGCAAGCCGCCGAGATTTTTCACACCGCCGGCGATCAGTACGACCTTGCCGTTGATTGAATGTTTGGACATGACAACGCTCCTGGGCTGGGAAAGGTACGACCCAGTCTAGAGCGGCCGCGGGCAAAGATAAGCACACTGATGCTGGATGCACTGTTCAGTTTTTTCAGCCAATCAGCGTAAAGTTACTTTCCCGACTCTAAACGTCCGCTGTTATCGAGTCAGGTAAATGACCGCATATGGCCGTTAGCTGCCGCTCCTGACCGTCAACTTCCGGTCAGAAGATGCCAGTCACAAAAAGCTGTTTTCGACCCAAAGCGGACAATACGGAGAACCTATGTACACAGTGACCGTCGTTAGCGAACGGCCCGACTTCAGATGTTTTCTGGATTTGCTCTATGGCCCTGGGCGAAACGTAGACACGGATGGTGATTCATACCCTGTGAACAGCCGCTCTTGGACATACCTGTATGTGAAGGACAGAGAGAGCGATGACCCTTACATCGAAATCAATGCGAGCGAGGTAGATGTCTCAAGGTTTACCGTGCAGTCCGACTCGTCGAGGCTGGAGGCCCTGGTTGCGTTGTACTTGTACCTGACCTGTGGTGGGTCAATCTCCTCTTCAGATCAGGCACTTAATAAAGCCGCCATCGAAATGTTGTGCGACAGATATTCCGTTGAGCTCTGCCGAGCCCATGGATCTATTTGGCATCAGTCGGCAGATAACGCGCCTTACTCACAGGAGTGAACGACGGCTTGTTTCGGAGCGCGCAAACGTCCGCTCTTGGCCGATTGCTGCCGGTCACCAAGGCCGCAATCGCCCATAGCTGCCGGTGAGGAACGGTAGATTTTGACCACAACCGGACACTCGACAGCCCCCCAAACGTTTGTTGAGTCCGTCTGATCGTCTATGAAAGAAGCGCTCGCAACGGAGCTGGAATGGGTACAACTTCCTTACTTTCCGGTGACACACAAACGTGTGTGACATTCGCGGTAAATGCCAGCACGCCTTCGCCGATAAACCCCTCAACCAAAAAAGTAAAAGAGTGCTCGCCCAACCTGGCCACGCCAACTTTAATAGTCATTTCGTCATCCCACGTCAGCGGAGCCAGCAACTCGATCGACATCGCACGCACCGGCGGCAATATATTAAAACTCATCACAGCCCTAAGCCCCGGCCCCCCTACCCATCTGTCGAGTGCTACACCAATGGCCTCTACAGCAAAATGTGAGAATCGCGGGGTGTAAACCACCCCTGCCGGATCACAATCTCCGAACAAAATAGTTCGACTTACAAAAACCGCATCAGGCATTAAATCCCCCCTACCCGCCAGCGTCAGGCCGATGTCGATGAGTTCTTCTCGCTCGGCCATCAAGGGCTTCTGCCTTTGATGGCGGCGATTGTCCCCATATCAGCGACTCAAAGATTTTTGTCTGGAACCTAAGCACTCAGCTGCTTGATCCAGTCAAGACTCGCAACGGTAGAGCCAGAAGGACGGTACTCACAGCCAATCCATCCGGCGTAGCCGCGCTGCTCCAGCGCCGCGAACAAGGCAGCAAAGTCGATATTCCCCGTTCCCGGCTCGTGACGCCCCGGGCAATCGGCAATTTGCACATGCACGGTTCTGTCATAGAACCGCGCCAGCACGTCGGCTGCGTCTCCGGTCAAAAGCTGGGCATGGTAAAGATCAAGAATCAGCCCGACACTCGGGAAGGTCTCCAGTACCTGTTGCGCCTTGCTGAAGTCGGACATGTAATAGCCCGGCATCGCCTCCGCGCTGATCACTTCGATCAGCGGCCGCAGCCCCTGATCTTCCAAGTACTTCACCGCATATTCCAGGTTGCCCGCGTAGGTTCGCTCAGCGTCATTCTGCGTGGTAACGCCCGACATGATGTGGACATCCGCACACGCCAAGGTCTTTGCGTAGCGGGCGGCCTGGAGCAACCCGTCACGAAACTCCTCTCCCCTGCCCTGTAACGCGGCGATGCCTTTGGTCACGCCAGCCGGGGCGGCGAACTGAATCAACGGCAAACTGTATTGGGCTAGATGGTCGGCAAGCAGACTGGCGTCGAATTCATACGGTGATGGGAACTCAACTGCCCGGAAACCGGCGGCTGCGGCGGCTTCGATGCGCTGCAGAAAAGGCAATTCATTGAATTGGAAACCGAGATGAGCATTGAACTTGAGCATTGGGTAATCATCCATCCTGGGAAGAAACGACATCATTAGCCTGGAGCATCCTTCGCCGCTCCAGCACTGCACTATCGCAAGTGTATTCAACGATTAAAACCAGGTTTCCATCTGGATACCGTATTGCCACACCCCTCCCGCCTGGAAGTCGGACATGCCAAAGGAGTCGTTAGTACTGAACCGGTCCAGATCCGAAGACCAGTTCATGTAGCTGGCGAACACTCGCAACTCCGGACGCGTGAGTAGATCGCCGACGTCGAGTTTGAATGTCGGGGCGACCGTGAACTTCCAGAAGTTACCATCGACCGCATTACGTTGTAGATAGCCCTTGGGGTCGAGGTTCATGGTTTGCCAGCTCATTTCGTAGGCCATTTCGAAGTTGCTGTTGATTTTGTTGGCCAATCGCACGTTGAGGGTCAGCCAGCGGTAGTCGTCACCTTTAACGTATCTATCCTTGCTCTGTTCAGCCAGCAAGCTGGGCCCGATGCGCCAGTCAGAGGTCAGCGGGGTCTCACCGTAGAGCGCCAGACGCAGCGCGCGGGCGTCGTCGATCAGTTCACCGTCCGAGCCAACGTTCTTGACCTCTGCCCCCAGGCCTTGCCCATAGAGCAGCGCCGTTTTGAAGAACCCTTCTCTGCCGAAAAAGGTTTTCTGGTGATTGGCCAGCATGCTGTGCAAACCGCTATCCGCAGGCGTCAAACCGGCCTTGTTGGTGTGGGTGCCGAAATCGTTTTTCTTGGCGCCGATGGCGTTGTACATCCACTGCCACTGGCCATCCTCGAAGAACTGGTTGGAGGTCAGGATGTAGCTTTCCACATCGGCATTGATACCGCCCTGACTGAAATCCCCGTAGCTACGCCCAATCAACGAGTAATTCGAGCGCCAATGCTTGTTCATCTGCACATCGTAAATTCCACCGCCGGTGCCGGCGAGGTAAACGACGTCGGAGTCCAGCCAGTGGATATCGAAATTATCTCTATCGAAGCGCTTGCCTGCCCACAGCGTAGCGTTCTCGAAGACTGAATTGCCTTTGAATGCAGCGACATGGTCGAGCGTGGCGAACACCTGGCGTACGTTGAGTTTGCTTTCGTCGGCCGTCCAGTCATTGGAGCTTTCCACACCGTCAGCGATGGAGACGGTGAATTTGGAACGGGTACCGTTTTGCGCATAGACCTCTTTCGACAGGTCGATACGCATGTAGGTGTCGTCCTCGTTACCGAGTCGCCCGACTGCCCCGCCCACCGAACCGGCCGGCGTTGTATAAGGGCCGCCACGCCCGCCACCCAGCCCCTCGTCGACCAGCAACCCGGAGCGCGCATAGCCGTTGAAGCTGAACCCATCGGTGAGGTTCCCAGTACTGCCCTCCTTTTCCAGGCTTTGCTGACGGGCCTCGAGTTTTGCCAGTCGGGTGTCCAGAGCAGGTGCCGACATGGCTGTTGCGTTAGAGGCGACGGGTTGCAAGGGCGGCGCCGCGCGTTTGACCTGCTGCAATTCCCGGGCAAGTGCCTGGGTCTGCTGTTCGGCCGTGGCTGCACGCTTTTCCGCTGCGCTGGCACGCGCCTCAAGTGCGGCCATGCGCTCTTCCAGTGTCGCGGCCTGAGCGGTCGCTGCGGATGTGCCGAGCACACCTGCCAGTAGCCAGCCTGTTGCTTTGTGCATATGAAATCCCTGTTTTGTTTTTATTGTTGGTTGACGCAAACGGCCGTTTTTTACGTGCGTTGCGAGTTGTCGCAATCGACGAAAAAAAGGATGCCTCATCGCAAATACGCTGCTACATTTGGCGATGTTAACGTTAACTTTTCTAAAAACAAAAATAAAGGACGCTCGATGAAACACCTGAAATCGCTCCTGCCCGTTGCATTGATCACCCTGTCTGCCGCACTGCCATCCGTGTCGAACGCAACCGATCTGACGATCTCTTGCGGTGCCGTGGGTGCGGAGTTGCAACTGTGCAAAGAGGCCGTCGAGACATGGTCGAAACAGACCGGCAACAACGTCGAGGTGGTCTCCACGCCTAACTCGGCAACCGAGAGGTTGTCGTTCTACCAGCAGATCCTCAGTGCGCAGTCCACCGACATCGACATCATTCAAATCGACATGGTGTGGCCGGGGATGCTGGCAAAACACCTGCTGGATCTGCGGGAGGTGCTTCCCGCGAACGCGACCCAAGGCTACTTCCAGGCCCAGGTCGATAACGCCACGGTCAACGACCGGCTGGTGACGATGCCGTGGTTCACCGACTCAGGGCTGCTGTATTACCGCAAGGACTTGCTTGAGAAATACAACAAACAGGTTCCTCAAACGTGGGAGGAAATGACCGCTACCGCCAGGGATGTGCAACAGGCTGAACGCAACGCCGGGAACGCCAATGCCTGGGGTTACATCTTTCAGGGGCGTGCCTACGAGGGGCTGACGTGCAATGCGCTGGAGTGGATCAGCAGCCAACCGCAAGGCGGCCTGATCAATCAACGCGGCGACATCGTGGTCAACAGTCAGGCCTCGAGAGCGGCGTTAACGCTGGCGAAAAGTTGGGTCGGAGACATCTCTCCGCGTGGCGTGCTCAATTACACCGAGGAAGAAGGACGTGGCGTATTCCAGTCGGGCAATGCGCTATTCATGCGTAACTGGCCTTATGTCTGGGCCCTGGTGCAAAGCCAGGACAGTGCCGTAAAAGACAAGGTCGGCGTCGCTCCCCTGCCCCGCGGCGGCGAAACCGGCGAGCATGCCTCCACCCTTGGTGGCTGGGGCCTGGCGGTATCGCGTTACAGCGCTCATCCCAAACTTGCCGCAGAACTGGTGAGCTATCTGACGAGTGCCCAAGAGCAAAAACATCGCGCTCTGACAGGCGGCTATAACCCGGTGATCGAGTCGCTGTATCAAGATCCCGAGTTGCTCGCGACCATGCCTTATTACGCTCAGCTGCACAGCATTCTCAACGCTGGGGTCATGCGCCCCGCCGCCATCACCGCCGATCGTTATCCACGGGTTTCCAATGCCTTCTTCGATCGGGTGCATGGCGTGCTGGCGGGCGAGTTGCCCGTGGATCAGGCACTGGCCGAACTGGAAAGTGAACTCACGCGTATCAAACGCCGGAACTGGTAAGCCACAAGGAAGGAAATCACCATGTCTGTCTCTACGACCCATGCCCCCTTTGACGAGCTTCTGCTCACGAGGGAAACGCCTGTACAACGGCGCCGGGTGCGCGCTGCCTGGCTGTTTCTGACGCCAATGCTGGTCTGCCTGGCCCTGGTGGCCGCGTGGCCGCTGCTGCGCACATTCTGGTTCAGCCTGACCGACGCCAGCCTGGCAGACACCGGTGGCGCAACCTTCATAGGCTTGAGCAATTATCTGTTGTTCAGCGATTCCGGCTGGTCGGGCATCCTCGTCGATCCGCAGTGGTGGAATGCGGTGCGCAACACGTTGTATTTCACGGTGGTCTCGGTGGGACTGGAGGTCGTGCTGGGGTTGTTGGTGGCGTTGCTGCTGAACATCAAGTTCACCGGCCGTTCTCTGGTGCGGGCGTTGATTCTGATTCCGTGGGCGATTCCAACGATTGTCTCGGCGAAGATCTGGTCATGGATGCTCAACGACCAGTTCGGCATCATCAATCACCTGATGCTCAGCCTCGGCCTGATTGATGCTCCCCTGGCCTGGACGGCAGATGCCGACCTGTCGATGTGGGCGGTGATCATCGTTGATGTCTGGAAGACCGTGCCCTTCGTCACGCTGCTGATGCTGGCGGCCTTGCAGATGTTGCCGAGCGATTGCTACGAAGCGGCCAGGGTCGATGGCATTCATCCGCTGAAGGTGTTCTGGCGTGTCACCCTGCCACTGTTGATGCCTGCACTGCTGGTGGCGGCGATCTTCCGCATCCTCGATTCCCTGCGGGTATTCGACGTCATCTATGTGCTGACCTCGAATTCGTCGAGCACCATGAGCATGTCAGTGTATGCCCGCCAGCACCTGGTGGAGTTTCAGGACGTCGGTTACGGCAGCGCGGCGTCGACGCTGTTGTTTCTCGTGGTTGCAGTGATCGCCATGCTTTACCTCTACCTCGGACGCCGTCAACTGGAGGTCCGCGCATGAGCCCGCGCCTACTGAAAAAAGCGCTGTTGCGCCTCGGATTCTGGTGCCTGATCGGGGTGTTGCTGCTGTATGCGGTTTTCCCGTTCTACTACGCCATCGTGACATCGCTGAAGCCCTCCAGCGCCTTGTTCGAGGTGAGCTACTGGATCGAAAATCCTGACTTCTCCAATTACGCGGCGGTACTCCACCAGGCCTCATTCCTGCGAGCAATCGGTAATTCGCTGGTGGTTGCGCTGTGCGTGGTCACATTGGCGCTGTTCCTCAGCCTGACCGCTGCCTATGCCTTGGGCCGGGTCAAATTTCGTGGGCGTGGCACGGTGTTGATGATGGTCCTTGGCGTGTCGATGTTTCCCCAGGTCGCGGTGCTGTCGGGACTGTTCGAAGTGATCCGCGCCCTGGGCCTGTACAACACGTCGTGGGCGTTGATCCTCAGCTACACGATTTTCACCCTGCCCTTCACCGTCTGGGTACTGACCACCTTTATGGGCCAACTGCCCCATGAACTGGAGGAAGCGGCAATCATGGATGGTGCGTCGCCCTGGGTGACGCTGACCCGCGTGCTGTTGCCGCTGCTCTGGCCAGCCCTCGTCACGACTGGCTTGTTGGCCTTCATCGCCGCGTGGAACGAGTTTCTGTTTGCCCTGACGTTCACCCTCACCGACAGCCAACGCACGGTGCCGGTGGCCATCGCCTTGATTTCCGGCGGCAGCCCCCATGAGTTGCCTTGGGGCTTGTTGATGGCCGCCTCGGTGTTGGTCACCGTCCCACTGGTGATTCTGGTGCTGATCTTCCAGCGCCGAATCGTTTCCGGCCTCACTGCCGGCGCGTTAAAGGGTTGATGCCCAATAAAGACAAGGAACCGCATCGTGATGAAATTGAAACTGGACAACGTCAACAAACAATTGGGCGGCGCGCGGATTCTTCGCGACATCAACCTGGAGATCGCTGCGGGTGAATTCGTGGTGTTCGTCGGTCCTTCGGGCTGCGGAAAGTCGACGCTGCTGCGGCTGATCGCCGGACTGGATTCGATCTGCGCCGGCGACCTGCTGATCGACGGGCGCCGGGTCAACGACCTCGAACCGCGCGAACGTGGCGTCGGCATGGTGTTTCAGTCCTATGCGCTGTACCCACACATGAGCGTCTACGACAACATCAGTTTTGGTCTCAAACTGGCCAAAACTGAAAAGAGCAGCTTGCGCGAGCGGGTACTGAAAACTGCGCAAATCCTGCAATTGGACAAACTGCTGCAACGCAAGCCAAAAGAGTTGTCTGGAGGGCAGCGTCAGCGTGTAGCCATGGGCAGAGCCATGGCGCGGGAACCGGACATTTTGTTGTTCGATGAGCCGCTCTCCAACCTGGATGCGTCCTTGCGGGTGCAGATGCGCAACGAAATCGCCCGGCTGCATGCCCGACTGCGCTCAACCATGATCTACGTCACCCACGATCAGGTCGAAGCGATGACCCTGGCCGACAAAATTGTTGTGCTCAATGGCGGCCACGTCGAGCAGGTCGGCTCACCGCGCGAACTCTACGAGCGCCCTGCCAGCCGCTTTGTCGCCGGTTTTCTCGGTTCGCCGAGAATGAATTTCCTGCCGACCCGCCTGCGTGCGCCGGGCGAAACCAGCCTGGTTGATACTCCGGTTTTGGGGATGACCACCCTGCCCTTCGACAGCTCGAACCTGGCGGCAGATGCCTCGCTGAGCCTGGGCGTTCGCCCGGAACACCTGTCACTCAAAGCGGCGCCGGGAAGCGCTGGCGTCGTCGTGACCGGGGTCGAATACCTGGGCAGTGAAACCTATGTGCACCTGGATACCGGGCAGGACGAGCCATTGATCTGTCGTTGTGAAGTCAACGCCGAATGGCAGGCAGGCGATCGGGTCGAGCTGCAACTGGACATCGACAAGATCCACCTGTTCGACACCGACGGCACGGCATTGAAGCGCCACCCGCACGCCATTGAATCCGTGGCGGATGACCTCTCTTTGCGCTCAATCCGAGCAAACGCCCTATGACTTTGTCTTTGAATACCCCGAGCGACCCCATGTCTTCGACCCTTGACCTTGCGCAGCGCGCCTTGGCTGACAACCAGTCCCGCGTCATTGAGGATTATCGACCCGGTTATCATATTGCCCCGCCGGCAGGCTGGATGAACGACCCGAACGGGGTCGTGTACTTCCGTGGCGAGTATCACGTTTTCTATCAGCATCATCCCTTCGACGCAAAATGGGGGCCGATGTATTGGGGCCACGCCAAGAGTGCCGATCTGGTGCACTGGCAGCACCTGCCCATTGCGCTGGCACCCGGCGATGAGTGCGACCGCGACGGCTGTTTTTCCGGTAGCGCGGTGGTCTGTGGCGATACTCTGGCCCTGATCTATACCGGGCACACCTGGCTGGGCGAAGTGGGTGACGAACGCTTGATCCGCCAGGTTCAGTGCCTGGCAACCAGTACCGATGGCATCCGCTTCGTCAAACACGGCGCAGTGATCGACAGCGCGCCGCAAGACGCCATCATGCATTTCCGCGACCCCAAGGTCTGGCAGGAAGATGGCTATTGGTACCTGATTGCCGGCGCACGTCTGGGCGACAGACCGCTACTGCCGCTGTACCGCTCCACGGATCTGCACGTCTGGGAATTCCTCGACTATGTGTCCGCCGGCAGCGAGGGCGATGGCTATATGTGGGAATGCCCGGACCTGTTTCGCCTGAATGGACGCGATGTGCTGCTGTACTCACCACAAGGCATGCAAGCCGACGGTTATGACCGGCTCAACAAATACCAGAGCGGTTATCGAGTGGGCCAGCTCGACAACCAGTGGCACTTCACCGGCGGGCCTTTTATCGAGCTGGATAACGGCCACGATTTCTATGCAGCGCAAACGCTGTTGGCCGCCGATGGTCGGCGCCTCGTATGGGCATGGCTGGACATGTGGGAAAGCCCGATGCCGAGCCAGGCCCATCACTGGTGCGGCATGCTCGGATTGCCCCGCGAACTGGAACTGTGCGCCGATCGCCTTCGCGTGTATCCGGCACGCGAGCTCAGCGCGCTGCGAATGGCGCCATTGCCGGGTACGCCTTGGTGGGAAGCATCGGGAGCCCGCTGGGTGCCGGAGGTAAACGGCGACATGCTGGAAATCCATGTGCATCTGGATCTGCTCGGCTGCACTGACGGCCACTTGGGAGTCGCCCTCCGTTGCAGCGACGATGGCCGCGAAGAAACCCTTCTCTACTATGATCCGTCACTGCAGCGCCTGGTGCTTGATCGCAGCCGCTCGGGTGCGCAAGTCACAGGCCAGCGCAGCGTGGCGATAGACCCGACACAAGAGCGCTTGGAACTGCGCGTGTTTCTTGATCGCTCATCCATCGAGGTATTCGACGAAAACGGCCGCTTCAGCCTCAGCAGTCGCCTCTATCCGCGTTCCGACAGTCTGGGCGTGAAGCTTGTGGCCAGCGGGAGTGGCGGGCGCGTCTCGATTGCCAAGGCATGGCCGCTCGGTTCGGGATGGTCATGAGCGGCGTCATTCGGGTCGCGAGAAGCCCGGGCCCTGTGTCATGATTCTGCGTCAACCTGACCGGCCGCACTTCGCATGACTTCAGTGAAAGACGTTGCACAGCTGGCCGGCGTGTCCCTGATGACGGTGTCTCGAGCGCTCAATAGTCCGGAAAAACTGAGCCCCGAAACCCTTCTACGGGTGCGTCGAGCCATTGATGAACTGCAATTCGTACCCAGCCTGTCAGCGCGCAAGATGCGCGGTGACAACCTCCAGTCGCGAACCATCGGTGTGTTCGCGCTGGACACTGCGACCACGCCCTTCGCGGTCGAGCTGTTGCTGTCCATTGAGCAGACCGCGCAACAGGCCGGTTGGAATGTCTTTATCCTCAACCTGCTAAGCAACCCGCCCACCGACCAGAACATCGACCTGATGCTGTCGCACCGTCCGGACGGCTTGATCTTCAGCGCCATGGGGTTTCGCCAGGTCAGCATTCCCGAGCGCTTGAAGAGCAAGCCTCTGGTGCTCGCCAATTGTCTGGCAGATGACAGCAGCCTCGTCAGCTATGTACCCGACGACGAAATGGGCCAGTATCGCGCCGTACACCACGCGTTGAGCCTCGGCTACAAGCGTCCGCTGTGTATCAATCTGCCGAAACAGAGTCTGGCATGGGGGCTGCGACAAAAAGGCCTGCAGCGTGCCTGTCAGGCATTCGGACTGGCGCCGGACACGCTCCTGCAATACGACCTTTCCGATCATGATGCCTATGGTGAAACAGCCGCTATCCTCGACCGGCATGTCATTGATGGTCGTCCCCAATTCGATATTTTGATCTGTGGCAACGACCGCATTGCCTTTTGTGCCTATCAGTTGTTGTTGGGGCGAGGCCTGAAAATTCCCGACGATGTCGCCGTCCTCGGCTACGACAACATGATCGGCATTGCCGAGTTGTTCATCCCTCCGTTGACCACCGTGCAACTGCCGTACTACGAAATTGGGCGCCAGGCTGCACGGCATCTGATCGAGACCCTGGAGCTTTCGGGAACCCAGCGAGTTGACTGTCCATTGGTGGTCAGGACATCACTGTAAGAGTGGGTCAGCTCGCTGAGAGCACGTTTTTGATTTTCCGAGTGGAATCAGAAATCCACCGTCGCTGAAAGCAGATAAGTTCTCGGTGTCGACAACGTCAACCCCGGTTCACTGTCATCCGAAGCGCCTGCTGAACTCCAGTAGCGTTTATCCAGCACGTTCTCGACGTTGGCGCGCAGGGTGATGGTTTTCTCATCGACCTTGAAGGCGTACCGCGTACCCACGTCAAAGCGCTCCCAGGAGTCGATTTCCTTGTTGTTCGACTGATCCAGATACTGCGAGCTGGAATAAATGCCGCGCCCGCTCAACGTCAGGCCCTGCACCGTCGGCACGTCCCACTCGGCGCCGAGATTGACGTTGTATTTCGGCGTGGCCGGCGCGCGATTGCCGTCGAACGTGCCGTTGGTGGTGTGGGTCAGCTCGCTGTCGATGTACATCACGCCGCCGAGCAACCGAAGGCCTTTGAGCGGTTCGCCAAACATGCTCAGCTCCACGCCGTTGTTCTGTCGTTTGCCGTTCGGGCCGAAGACCCGGGTCGTGGCGTTGGTTTCATAGGCGGGTTGCTTGATCCTGAATACTGCTGCCGTTAAAGCATACGAACCGGCGTCGTACTTGGCACCGATCTCGACCTGACGGCTGATAAACGGCGGGAAGATTTCGTCTTCGTTCACTGACGTTGACGGCGCGATCTTGCCCTGGCTCAGGCCTTCCATGTAGTTGGCGTAGAGCGACAGCTTGTCAGTCGCCTTGAACAGAATGCCGCCCGAGGGCGAGACCTTTTCTTCGTCGTAAGCCGTGTCGCCTTTGACGTCATCGCTCCAGTCATCGACTTTCACTCGTTGCCAGCGAGCGCCGAGGGTCAGCAGCAATCGATCATCGAAAAAGCCCAGCGTGTCGGATAACGCCACGCCGCTGAAGCGGTTTTCCGTGTAGACCTTGGCGTCATAGCGCGTCGGCGTGCCGGGTTTCGCGGTTTGCACCGGGTCGTACAGGTTGCTGCGACCGGCCGCGTAACGCGCGCCGCCGTTCTCGAAATCCATATAAAAGTAGCTGGCCGCCAGATTGACTTCATGGCTCACCGGCCCGGTATGGAACCAGTTGCGCACGCCGGCCGTTGCGGTACGGACATTCTCGTCGCGGGTGAAATCACGCGGTTGAACGCTGAAATCACCGGCATCGTTGGTCACGGAAACCGCATGCCGAAGGAAGTCATGATTGCTTTTGCGAGCACCGACACCGCCGTAGACCATCACCGAATCACTGACATCAAACTCAGCGTTGAGCGTGCCGAAGGTGTCCTCGGTTTTCGCCTGAGTCCACGGTTGCGCGTAGTTGCGATGCACCTTGTTCGCGCTCGGAACCTTGGCATTGGCGGCGACCTGCACGCGCTCCTGCGGCGCGTCGGTATCGCGTTCGGTGTGGCCGATATCGGTCGAAAGCCTTAGCCGCTCACCGCGAAAATCCAGGCCGAGCACGGCCATGTCGCGGTCGACACTTTGATGATCCCACTCGGTATCACCGGACTGCTTGACGCCGTTGAAACGCAAGCCGAACTGATTGTCCTCACCGAACCGCCGGCCGACATCCACCGCGCCGCCAACCTGATTGTTCGACGCATAATTGGCCGTCAGCGAGGTGATTGGTTTGTCGGTGGCACGCTTGGGCACCACGTTGATGCCCCCGCCCACGCTACCCCGTGGCGAGATGCCGTTGATGAGCTGACTCGGGCCTTTGAGAATGTCGACGCGATCGGCCATTTCCATGTCGATCGTGTAAGTCGGCAAAACACCGTAGAGGCCGTTATAGGCCACGTCGCTGTTGAACAGACTGAAACCACGGATGGTGAATTGCTCGTAACGACCACCGGCCGGATTGGTCGCGCGCACCGACGGGTCGCTTGCAATCAGATCGCCCAGCGTGCGCGCCTGTTGGTTTTTCACCGTCTCGCTGGTGTAGGTGGTCATGCTGAACGGGGTTTCCATGAAGTCTTTCGACCCCAGCAAACCCTGCGAGCCGCGCCGCGCAACCTGGCCTCCGGCAAAGACATCAGCGCCTGTCGAATCGCTGGCGCCGAGGATCGAAGTCGGCGCCAGTTGCAGGCTTCCGGCCTCCGCTGCGGGCACCAGGGTGTAAGCGTGCTCACCCAGCGGTTGCAGTTGCAAACCAGAGCCGAGCAACAACCGGGTGAACCCCTCCTCCACGCCAAACTCGCCGGACAAACCATTGCTGTTGCGCCCGCTGACCAGCGCCGGATCCACCGACAGATTGACCCCGGCCAACCCGGCAAACCGCGTCAGCGCGGCACTCAGGCTGCCGGCCGGTACCTGATAACTGCGCCGGGCGTCTTCGGCCCAACTGGTCTGGATCAACACGGGGCTGGCACTCAGGCTCAGCAAAAGGCTCAACTGCAACAACGGACGCAAACGACTTGGAAATACTGCGGGCATTGGAAGACGCTCTCGATTTGTTCACTTGCCTGGAATGACCAGCGAGGCGAAAAAAAGGGACAGGCTTCAGACGAAATTTTTTCGCGGCGCCAGCGTTACCCAGAAACGCGTGCGCGAATGCACCTCCAACGGCAGGCTCGCCGCCAGCAGCGCCAGCACTTTATCGGTGTCGTCGAGGCGGAAACTGCCGGTGACACGTAGACGCTCAAGTGCCGGCTCCCAGCGCAGAAGCCCCGAGCGATAACGGCTCAACTCGCGAAGAAAGTCCCCCAGCGGCTGGTTTTGCGCCATCAACACACCGTCACGCCAGCCCGGCATTTTGGCGTCGAACAGCGCGACCGGCCCGGCGCCGGAAGCGTGCAGATTGACCTGTTGCCCGGCGCTCAACCAAAGTGCCGGCCCGCGCAACGGCTGCAATTGCACCGAGCCGCTGACCACCGACACGTTGCAGTCACGCTGGTTGAGGCGCACGCAGATTTCGCTGCGGCTGACAACGATCCGACCGTACGGCGCGTTGACCGTCAACGCCGTGCTACCCGGAACGTTGAGCGCCATTTCGCCGCGCACCAACGTCAATTGACGGCTGGCCAGATCGACGTTCACCGCACTGGCGGTGTTCAGTTGCAAGGTGCTGCCGTCGGCCAGCCGTGTTCGCGTGTGCTCTCCGGTGGAAGTCTGCAAATCCGCGCGCCAGACGTCGAGCGGCAACTGGCGACTGATCAACCACGCCGTAGGCACCAAAGCCGCCAGCCCCAGCGCCCTTTTCAATGCTGCCCGCCGCGCCAGATCCGGGCGATCGAGTGTTGCCATGGCCAATTCTGCTGGCAGACTGGAAAAGCGCTGACGCAACGATTGAAGCTTCTGCCAGGCGTTTTCATGGCGGCTATCGCTGTCGCGCCAGTGCTTCAGTCGCACGTGATCGGCTTCACTGGCCTCGCCAGATTCGAGCAATGCCAACCACTGTGCGGCGGCACGGGCGACTTCGCGCGCTTCGTTGCTGGGCGCGATACGCATCATAGATCCAACATCAAGCAATGCTCGTAAGCCTGCGCCATATAACGTTTTATTGTGCGTTCTGAGACCTGCAAGCGCTCGGCGATTTCGCGGTAACCGAGGCCTTCAAGCTGACTCCACAAAAACGCCCGGCGCACAGCCCGGGGCAAACCATCGAGCAGTTCATCCAGCGCTTGCAGGGTTTCCAGCAGCAGCCAACGTTGTTCGGGCGACGGCACGCACTCCTCCGGCAACTGCGCCAAGGCTTCGAGGTAGGCTTTTTCCAGACTGCGGCGGGTGTAGAAATTGCTCAGCAGGCGTTTGCCCACGGTCAGCAAGTACGCGCGCGGTTCACGCATGTCGGCAATCGGCTGAGCGCTGCACAGCACGCGCAAGAACGTGTCCTGGCTCAGGTCCGCCGCATCCCAGGCATTGCCCATGCGCCGGCGCAGCCAGGTTTCCAGCCAGCCTCGGTGATCGCGATACAGTTCGTGCAGGTGCTGCGGCGATGGCGTCGCTGCTTCAGTCATCTCAAAAGTCCTGCGCGAAGTCAGTTTCAAATGAGAGTGATTCTATTTAACTTCAGCGCTGACACAAAGCCTTTTTAACCGCGACAGCTTTCATGAGCGCTTCAAGGTCTCGCTCGGCAACTCCTTGAACAACGCCCGGTAACTGCTGGAAAACCTTCCCAAATGCCAGAACGACCAGCGCATCGCGACCTCGGCCACGGTGGTCTCCGTCGGCCGGCGCTTGAGCAATTCGCGGTGTGCACTGTTCAACCGGCGCAGGCGCAGCCAGTGACTCGGGGTCATCCCGGTGTAGGCCTTGAATGCCTGCTGCAATTGGCGCAACGGCACGCCTGCCACGTGTGACAACTCAAGCAGATTGACGGTGTCTTCCGGCGAATCCGCCGCCCACTCCCCCACCCGTTTCATGATCATCCGCTCTTCGCTACGCCGCTGTAATCCGCCGCGATCGAGGCTGGTGTGAGCGTTGTCGAGGATGAACAGACAGTCTTCAAGTAGCTGCTGCGTCAAAGACTCTTTATCAAGCAGATCAACGGCTTGTGAAACCTTCGTGAGAGTTGAGCTTAACCAGCGACTGAACAAAGCGTTCTGTCCGCAATTGAGTTGCGTCATGAACAACCCTTCGAGTTTCGCCACATTCAGACCGTGCTGGCGGACAAATTCCGGACCGAACACCACGGCGATTTCCTGGTAGTTCTCCGGGGTGATCCAGATGTTGCGGCTCTCTTCATTGAGCAGATACAGCGCGTTGTCGCTGCGATCGAAACAGAACGCCAAAGCACCCGATGGCGCGCTGAAATTCTGCTCGACGCGGGTGTTCATCTGCTCTTCGTAGACCTCGACACCCTGCAGATCCAGATAACGGATCTGCCCGGCGAAATGGCCCGGCGACATCTGTTGGTAATGCTGGACCCAGCCCGGTGTGGCGCGGACTTGCTCGGCCACATCGGCGGTGTTGAACGCTTGAACCTGGAGCGAATTGCACGTTGTCATGGGGTGACCTTGCGCACTCTTTTGGTGCGCTTTGGTGCTGCTTAAAGTGGATAGATGGAACTGCAAGGCTCGCCCAAGATAGTCGTCAACGCGCCACAGGGGAAGGGGCGGAAGATGAAACCCGCCCTCCCCGGCGTCTATAAAACCAATAACGAGGTCTTTATGAATGCCCCTTTCGATCAGCTGTTCACGTGGCTGAAAGATCACAAGATTACCGAAGTCGAATGTGTGGTCAGCGACCTGACCGGCATTGCCCGCGGCAAGATCGCACCGACCAACAAGTTCCTGCATGAGCGAGGCATGCGCCTGCCGGAAAGTGTGCTGCTGCAAACGGTAACCGGGGATTTTGTCGACGACGACATCTACTACGACCTGCTCGATCCTGCCGATATCGACATGGTCTGCAAGCCAGTGGCTGACGCGGTTTACGTGATTCCATGGGCGATCGAGCCGACCGCCATCGTCATCCACGACACCTTCGACAAGTTCGGCAACCCGATCGAACTGTCGCCGCGCAACGTGTTGAAGAAAGTCTTGCAGCTGTACACCGACAAAGGCTGGAAGCCGATTGTGGCGCCGGAAATGGAGTTCTACCTGACCCAACGCTGCGAAGACCCGGACTTGCCGCTGAAGGCACCACTCGGCCGCTCGGGCCGTGCTGAAAGCGGTCGGCAGTCGTTCTCCATCGATGCCGCCAACGAATTCGATCCGTTGTTCGAAGACGTCTACGACTGGTGCGAACTGCAAGGCCTGGACCTCGACACGCTGATCCACGAAGACGGCCCGGCGCAGATGGAAATCAACTTCCGTCACGGCGACGCCCTCGATCTGGCGGACCAGATCACCGTGTTCAAGCGCACCATGCGTGAGGCCGCACTCAAGCACAACGTTGCGGCGACCTTCATGGCCAAGCCGATCGGCGACGAGCCGGGCAGCGCCATGCACATTCACCAGAGCGTGGTGGACATTGCCACGGGCAAACCGATCTTTGCTAACGCTGACGGGCAGATGAGCGAACTGTTTCTGCACTACATCGGCGGTTTGCAGAAGTACATCCCGAAAGTGCTGCCGATGTTCGCCCCAAACGTCAACTCGTTCCGCCGCTTCCTGCCGGACACCTCGGCGCCGGTCAACGTCGAATGGGGCGAAGAAAACCGCACCGTCGGCCTGCGCGTGCCGACTTCAAGCCCGGAAGCCATGCGCGTGGAAAACCGCTTGCCGGGCGCTGATGCCAACCCGTACCTGGCGATTGCCGCGAGTTTGCTCTGCGGTTACATCGGCATGGTTGAAGGCATCGAACCGAGCGCTGCGGTCCATGGCCGTGCTTACGAGCGCCGCAACCTGCGCCTGCCGATCACCATCGAGGAAGCGCTGACGCAAATGGAAGAGTGCGAGGCCGTTGCGCAGTACCTGGGCGACAAGTTTGTCCGTGGCTACGTCGCGGTGAAACGTGCCGAGCATGAAAACTTCAAGCGCGTGATCAGCTCGTGGGAGCGTGAGTTCCTGATGCTGAGCGTCTGAAACACAACACTTACCCCTGTGGGAGCGAGCGTGCTCGCGAAGGCGTCAGCACAGTCACCATTGATGTTGCCTGACCCACCGCTTTCGCGAGCAGGCTCGCTCCCACAAGGGGAATAGCGAACCACCTGAAAAATCCAACAATCGATCGTTCCCACGCTCTGCGTGGGAATGCAGCCCGGGACGCTCCGCGTCCCATCCAAAGCCGAACGCGGAGCGTCCGTTGAGGCATTCCCACGCAGAGCGTGGGAACGATCATTCGAAAAAGAGGTGTCGAAATGCGTCTGTTGAAATCCGTACTCCCGGTTGCCCTGAGCGTGCTGTTTAGCGCTGTAGCTCACGCCCAGCCGACGGTCAGCGTCTACAACTGGACCGATTACATCGGCGAAACCACCCTCGCCGACTTCCAGAGCAAATCCGGGATCAAGGTGATCTACGACGTTTTCGACTCCAACGAAACCCTCGAAGGCAAACTCCTCGCCGGTCGCACCGGATATGACGTGGTAGTGCCGTCCAACCATTTCCTCGCGCGTCAGGTGAAGGCTGGCGCGTTCCTCAAACTCGACCGTTCGCAACTGCCGAACTGGAAAAACCTCGACCCGAAACTGCTCGAGCTGTTGGAGAAAAACGATCCAGGCAACCAGCACTCGGTGCCGTACCTGTGGGGCACCAACGGCATCGGCTACAACGTCGACAAGGTCAAGCAAGTGCTGGGCATCGACCACATCGATTCCTGGGCCGTGCTGTTCGAGCCCGAGAACCTGAAAAAACTCACCCAGTGCGGCGTGTCGATGATGGACTCCGCCGACGAAGTCTTCCCGGCGATGCTCAATTACATGGGCCTGGACCCGCGCAGCGAAAACCCGGAAGACTATAAAAAGGCTGAAGCGAAGCTGCTCAGCATCCGTCCGTACATCACCTATTTCCATTCCTCGAAATACGTGTCGGATCTGGCCAACGGTGACATCTGCGTGGCCTTCGGTTACTCCGGCGACGTATTCCAGGCCGCCAACCGCGCCAAGGAAGCCAAGAACGGCGTGAACATCGCTTACGCCATTCCGAAGGAAGGCGCCAACCTCTGGTTTGATCTGTTGGCCATCCCCGCCGATGCGAGCAACACCAAAGAAGCCCACGCCTTCATCAATTACCTGCTCGATCCGCAAGTGATCGCCAAAGTCAGCGCTTCGGTGGGTTACGCCAACCCGAACCCGGCCGCCAAGCAATATATGGATCAGGCGCTGGTCAACAATCCTGAAGTGTATCCGCCTCAAGAAGTCCTCGACAAGCTCTACATCTCTACCACCCCGCCTCAAGCGATCATGCGTCTGATGACTCGGTCCTGGAGCAAAGTGAAGTCGAACAAATGAATCAGTACACCCAGGAACACGCTCGCTCCTACTACGCTGCTTCGGCGCGGGCGACCACACCTTATCCGGTATTGGACGCTGACCTGACCGCCGATGTCTGCGTGATCGGCGGCGGGTTCACCGGGGTCAACACCGCCATAGAACTGGCTCAGCGCGGATTGTCGGTGGTGTTGATCGAAGCCCGGCGTGTCGGCTGGGGCGCCAGCGGGCGCAACGGCGGTCAGTTGATTCGCGGGATCGGTCATGAAGTTGAAGGCTTCGCCAAATATGTCGGCCAGGAAGGCGTGCGTTATTTGCAGCGCGCCGGCATCGATTCCGTGGAACTGGTGCGTCAGCGCATCGGCGACAACGGCATCGAATGTGATCTGCGCTGGGGCTTCTGCGATCTGGCCAATACCCCGGCGCAGTTCGACGCCTTTAAAGATGAATTGGTCGACCTCGCCGAACTCGGCTATGCCCACGAAACCCGTCTGATCGGCCCGGAGCAGATCCGCCAGCAAGTGGTGAATTCCGACATCTATGCCGGCGGACTGGTCGACATGGGTTCCGGGCACCTGCACCCGCTGGATCTGGTGCAGGGCGAAGCGCGACTGGCGGCGTCACTCGGCGTGCGAATTTTCGAGCAGAGTGAAGTGCTGGAAATCATCCACGGCCCGACCGTTCAGGTGCGTTGCGCCAAGGGCTCAGTGCGTGCCGGCAGTCTGGTGCTCGGCTGCAACGCGCATCTGGACGACCTCGAACAACAACTCAGTGGCAAAGTCCTGCCCGCCGGCAGTTACATCATCGCCACTGAACCGTTGTCCGAAGAACGCGCCGCGCAGCTGATCCCGCACAATCTGGCGGTGTGCGACCAGAAAGTCGGCCTCGATTACTACCGGATCTCGGCGGACCGGCGCCTGCTGTTCGGCGGTGCCTGCCACTATTCCGGGCGTGATCCGGCGGACATCGCCGCTTACATGCGCCCGAAGATGCTCAAGGTCTTCCCGCAACTGGCGGACGTGCGCATCGATTACCAGTGGGGCGGCAAGATCGGCATCACCGCCAATCGCTTCCCGCAGGTCGGCCGGCTCAAACAGCACCCGAACGTGTTCTACGCCCAGGGTTATTCCGGCCATGGCCTGAACGTCACGCACTGGTGCGCGAAACTGCTCGGCGAGGCGATTCATGCCGGTCACAGCCAAGGCATGGACGTGTTCAGCGGCGTGCCGCACATGACCTTCCCCGGCGGCCCGGCCCTGCGCTCGCCGCTGCTGGCACTGGGGATGTTCTGGTATCGCCTGCGGGAAATGCTCGGCTGACAGCACAAACCGCGCTGACACGATCTGAGCGTTCCCACGCAGAGCGTGGGAACGATCATCAAGCGCAGGTGAGCTATACACATTTGCTCTATCGCCAAGCACTTCTATATTGATGAGGTGCTTTGGCGTTCCTGACGCTCAGTGCCCAATCAATCGAGGAGGACATGGATGAAGTCGTCAGCCACCGACGAGCCGCGAGCACCAGGCCAAGCCCCAGTCAAAACCCGCCGTTTCAGCATTTCACTCGTCTGGATCGTGCCGATAGTGGCGGTTCTCGTGGGCATCTCGCTGGTGGTGCACAACGTGATGCAGGAAGGGCCGACGATCATCGTCAACTTCAAGACCGGCAGCGGCCTGACAGCCAACAAGACCGAGGTCAAATACCGCAACGTGGTCATCGGTCAGGTGACGGACGTCGAGTTGAGTAACGACCAGAAAAGTGTCGACGCCACCATCAAACTGTCCAAACAGGCGGAAACCTTCACGCGCGAAGACTCACAGTTCTGGGTGGTTCGCCCGCGCATTGGCGCCGGTGGCGTTTCGGGTATCGACACCCTGCTTTCCGGTGACTACATCGGTGCCGACATCGGTCAGGCCGACAACCGCGCCAAACACTTCAAAGGTCTGGAAAACCCGCCGCCGATCACCTACGGCGAACCCGGCAAGCGCTTCATGCTGCATGCGCCGGACCTCGGTTCACTGGACATCGGCTCTCCGGTTTATTACCGCAAGATTCCGGTCGGCCAGGTCGTCACCTACGCCCTCAACCCCGAAGGCAAAGGGGTGGATATCGAAGTGTTCATTCACGCGCCGAACGACGCGTTCGTCACTGAAAATACCCGCTTCTGGAATGCCAGCGGCATCGACATCAATGTCGGTGCCAACGGCTTTGCCGTGAAGACCGAATCGCTGTCGACGATGCTGGTGGGCGGTATTGCGTTCCGCGCTCCGGATTACAGTCCCAACGATGTGGCCGCCGCTGACGACAAGGATTTCGAACTGTTCGCCGACCAGCAGAGTGCCCTCGCGCCGCCGAACGGCAAGGCGCAATACATGGTGCTGCGATTCGACCAGTCGCTGCGCGGACTCAAGGTCGATGCGCCGGTCGAGTTCCTCGGTATGGAAATCGGCCGGGTCGTGGGCATCAACCTGGATTTCGATGCGAAAAAACGCACTTTCCCGCTTAATGTCGGCATCGTCATTTACCCGCAGCGCCTCGGTCAGGCCTACAAAAAGATGCTCACCGAATTCAAGCACGACCCTAACGACGAAGCCGCTGGCATCCGCCTGCTGGGCACTTTCGTCGATAATGGCCTGCGTGCCCAGGCCCGCAGTGGCAACCTGCTGACCGGCCAGTTGTACGTGGCACTGGACTTCTTTCCGAAAGCGGAGAAAGTCGCGTTCGATCCAAGCGCTCGTCCGGTCGTTCTACCGACCGTTCCGGGCAGCCTCGAACAGTTGCAGGAAAAACTCGAAGCGATGGTCGACAAGCTCAACAAACTGCCGGTTGAACGGATTGCCGGTAACCTCGACAGCAATCTGGTCGAGCTGCGCAAAGGCCTGAGCCAGTTCAACGCTAAGACCCTGCCGGGCGTGCAGAGCACCCTTGCCGACGTCAGCAAGACCTTGCAGTCCGCTAGCTCGACCCTGGCCGAAGATTCGCCACAACGCGAGAAACTCACGGAAACCCTCGACGAACTCGGGCGCATGTCGCGCTCGCTGCGTGAGCTGTCGGATTACCTGGGCCGACATCCGGAATCGCTGATTCGCGGTCGTCCCGATAACGCCGCCCCGCTGGATCTGAAAGGGCCACCACGCAATTGAGCACAGGAGCTACCGCAATGGCTTTACCGCTGAAGATCACCGTGCTCGCTGCCGTGTTGCTGTTGGGCGCCTGCCGCAGCGACCCGATCAGCTTTCACACCCTGACCCCGGTGCAACTGAGTAACAAGGGCGGCGGCGCGCAGATTCCGATCGAAGCCCTCAGCGTTCCGCCACAGGTCGACCGCGCGCAAATCGTTATCCGCCAAGGCAACAGCGGCCTGGCGATTCTGGAAACCGATTGGTGGGGCGCGACACTTGCCGATGAGCTGCGCGGTGCGCTGAGCGATCAATTGAGCAATACCGGCGGCCAGGGCGCTACCTCGGTACGCATCGAAGTGCAGCGCTTCGATTCGATCCCGGGGCAGTACGCCTTGATCGACGCCAAATGGCGTCTGCGTCCATCAGGGGCGACCGACAGTGGCCTGCTGACCTGCCGCTCGACCTTGCAAACACCTTCAGGCCCGAGCATCGATGAGCTGGTGACGGCCCAGCAGAACAACGTCAAACGCCTGGCTGCGGCGATCAGTCAGGCTGCCGGCAATCCGCGCGGCTGCCCGCCCGCGTCCTGAATCAGCGTCACAGTAAAGCGACAGCCATTCGGCTCACGGGTGGTGAGTTTCACCTGCCATTGTTGCTGGCTGCAGATCCGCTGCACCAGCGAAAGCCCCAAGCCGAGCCCTTCGCCGCGCTGTTCGTCACCGCGCACGAAAGGCTGGAACATCGCATGGCGCTGTTCTTCCGGAATACCGATGCCGCTGTCTTCGACCACGAAGCTGTTTTCCTGCAAGGTCAGTCGCACAAAACCGTGGTCGGTGTAATGCCAGGCGTTGCGCAACAGGTTGCCCATCACTGATTGCAGAAAGGTCAAGTTGAAGCGTCCGGCGCCGGCGTGCTGCGGATCGTAGACAAACTCCAGGCCTTTTTCGCGGATCAAGCGGCCCCACACCTCTGTCTGCGCATCGGCAATTTCCTTCAGTGTGCAGGTGGACTGCACGCGGACTTCTTCGGGTTTGCGCGCCAGCATCAGAAAGGTTTCGACCAATTGGCGCATCTCGTGGCTGGCCCGGGCAATCCGGCTGACTTGCGCCGTCGAGCGGGCATCAAGCGACGGATTCGCCAGTAGCAACTCACAGGACGTGCTCAGCACCATCAACGGCGTGCGCAGTTCATGGCTGACATCGCTGGTGAACAATTTCTCCCGGCTCAAGGTGGCGCGCAGACGTCCCAACGTCTGATCGAACGACAGCGCCAGCTCGCCGACCTCATCAGCGGCGTAATGGGGATGCAACGGCGGCGCCACCTCAATGAGCTGATCGCGGTGGCGCACCTGGCGAGCCAGACGAATCACCGGCGCCATGACCCGTCGCGCCAGCAAGCGGCCCAGAATAATCGCCAGAATCACGCTGAGGATGAACCCGACAATCACCACAATAAACAGCAGATGCTCACGTTGTTCGAGGCTTTCCTGATCCCGCAGCAACACGTATTTGCGCCCGCCAACGGCTTCGACCATGGCGTAGAAAGCGTCACCGTGAAAAGTGATTTCCTGAAAGCCCAAGGGCAGCGCCGCCAGTTGCCGGGTCAGTGCCAACGGCCCCTGGCCGCCCTCGAAAAAAAACAATTCGCCCTTTTCCGGGGCGTGGCTCCAGTGACT
Organism: Pseudomonas sp. ok266; assembly: GCF_900110195.1. Classification (NCBI taxonomy): domain Bacteria; kingdom Pseudomonadati; phylum Pseudomonadota; class Gammaproteobacteria; order Pseudomonadales; family Pseudomonadaceae; genus Pseudomonas; species Pseudomonas sp. ok266. Next base: position 29,817 of record NZ_FOCU01000006.1, read on the forward strand.
GATGTCATCCATTGCCAATAAACGGCGTAGACCTCCGCTTAGCGTGGTGGTGGTCAACTTGCGCTCGACCACGTGCACGGTGGCGACGATCCCCAACGCAAACACACCGGCCACAAGAGCACTCATCAGGGCGAACACGATCACGATCCGTTTTGTCAGGCTTTGCTTGAGATCCATGCGTTCGAACGACTCCTGAGTGTTTATCCGGCTAGCCCGGCGCTATGCCGTTGCGTGACAGCCTGAGCTTCACCGCAACGATGGAGACTTGTTAAGGCCCCTCGACAAACAAAAACAACAATTGAGTTTGTTTATCAAATAGGCGCTTTAGTTTGCCCGCAGTAACTTCTGGCAATTTTTTCACATGTTCTTCACCGCGCCCCGACGACCTTGAACGTAGTGTTCAGCCAGCATTCAAGTAAACAGTCGTAAAGTTGCTCGCTGCCCAAGCCTTGCGTTGCACTGAATGAACTATCCGGCGTTTAAAGAGGCAACATTGTGGCGCAATTATTTCAGTTGAAACATTTATTTCGGTACCGGCGTACGCCGCGCTTTCGGCTATGGGTTGCACTCGTGTGTGTCATCGCACTGGCCATTCTGGTCAGTGGTTTTGTCTGGTGGCCGCGCTCACCGACCGACCTCGATCATGCCGGGCGCAGCACCACCGCTCAATGGGTAAAAGCCTGGCGGGCCGGTGAAGTCGTTGCGCTGGTGCGACACACCGAACGCTGCGATCGTTCGAGCAATACCTGCCTGGGCCCGGCGGATGGCATCACCGAAGTGGGCAGCCGCGCGGCGCAAGCGGTCGGTCAAGGCTTCGTCAGACTGGGCATGCAGCAGGCCGTGGTGTTGAGCAGCCCGCTGACCCGCACGGCGCAAACTGCGCATTACATGTTCGGCCACGACGCCAGCGCCGAAGACTGGCTGGCCACCTGCGGCCCGACACTTCGCGATGACATCGTCGCGCGCAAAGTGGCGCAGCAGAATCTTGTACTGGTCACGCACAGCGGCTGTATCAGTGATTTTGAAAAACAGACCGGTTTTCCTCACGCGATTGCCGCCGAGTATGGCAGTACCTTACTTGTACGAATTGATGACCGGAAACAACTTACAGTGCTGGGCATTATCAATACACCGTTCTGGCAGATATTAGACGTTACACATAAACAATGAAAAAACCGCCACGGCTTCTAGTGTTTTAAGCCAGATACTATTTATTCGCCCCAAGGCTCAGTCATGACGTCCGATACCCCTCCGTTGCGCCACGCTGCCCGTCATTTGATGCAACCTCCCTCGCTGATCGAACGCTGGGCGATCCCTGGGTTGATCCTGGCGTTTGTGCTGTTTTATCTGTTGCCGCTGATGAGCCACGGTTTGTGGATTCCCGACGAAACCCGTTACGGCCAGATCAGCCAGGAAATGCTGCTGAGCGGCAACTGGGTCGCGCCGCATTTCATGGGCATTCGCTATTTCGAGAAACCGATTGCCGGGTACTGGATGATCGCCATCGGCCAGGCGATTTTCGGCGACAACCTGTTCGGTGTGCGCATTGCTTCGGCGTTGAGTACGGGCGTCAGCGTCTGGCTCGCCTATCTGTTGGCACGCAGGCTCTGGAACAACCCGCGGATCAGCGCGGCATGTGCCTTGCTGTACATGAGTTTTGGCCTGATCGCCGGTCAGGCAGGCTACGCCAACCTTGATCCGCAGTTCACCTTGTGGGTCAACCTCAGTCTGGTGGCGGTGTGGTTTGCCATCGACAGCACCACCTCCAAGGCCCGTCTCGGCAGTTGGGCATTGCTCGGCGCGGCTTGCGGCATGGGCCTGATGACCAAAGGCTTTCTCGCCCTGCTGCTGCCGGTGCTGATCGCCCTGCCCTACATGATCTGGCAACGCCGTTTCAGCGAACTGCTGCGCTACGGCCCGGTGGCGGTGCTGGTGGCCGCATTGGTCAGCGTGCCGTGGGCACTGGCGGTACACGTGCGCGAGCCGGACTTCTGGCGGTTTTTCTTCTGGCATGAACACATCCGCCGTTTCGCCGCTGGCGATGATGCCCAGCATGCACGGCCGTGGTGGTTCTATCTGCCGTTGCTGTTTGCTTCGACGTTGCCATGGGCGCTGTTGTTGCCGTCGACGCTGATTCGTACCTGGCGTGAAAAACGCGAGGAAAAAACCGCGTTTCTGGCGCTGTGGTTTGTGCTGCCGCTGATCTTTTTCAGTCTGAGCAGCGGCAAACTGCCGACCTACATCATGCCGTGCCTGTTTCCTCTGGCCCTGCTGATGGGCTGCACCTTGGTCAACTGGCTGGAGCAGCGCAACACGCAGGTTCTGCGCCTGAACGGCGTGATCAATACCGTAATGGGCAGCGTTGCCCTGATTGCGCTGATCTACCTGCAAGCGAGCAAGGAACTCTACGAAAACACCGAGATGTTCAGCCTGTCGCTGGTGTATATCGTGCTGATCGGCTGGATCATCGCCAATGCCCTGCAAGTCATGCGGCCGCTGACGATGTGGGCCATGCCGGCGCTCGGCATCGGTCTGCTGATCGCCTTGCTGCCCGCCGCAATGCCGGCGCAAATCGTCGACAGCAAGATGCCCGACCAGTTTATTGCCGAGCATCAACAGGCCTTGAGCGAAGCGTCCTCGCTGTTGAGTAATGACCTTGGCGCCGCGTCGGCCTTGGCCTGGCGTCTGAAGCGGCCGCAAGTGGATCTGTTCAATACCGTCGGTGAACTGAAATACGGCCTCGACGATCCGGCCATGGCTGCCCGCAAGGTCGGTCTGGATGATGTCGGCAAATGGATGACCGAAGCGCGCAAAAAAGGCTCGGTGGCGGTGGTGATGCGCGTCAACAGCACCCAGGAAGCTCAGGAAATCGAGCTGTTGCCGGCTGACGGCAAGCATTACCAGCGCGGCAATCTGCAGATCTACATTTTCGCCAAGCGCCAGCCATGACCGCAACGGCCAAAGAACGCAGGGCGTTATGGATTCTTCTCGCAGCGACTGCGCTGATGTTGCTGCTTGGGCTGGGCAGCCGCGAACTCTGGGGCGCGGAAACCCGCTGGGCCAATATCGCGTTGCAGATGCTGCAAAGCGGTGATTACTTCGACCCGTATCTCAAGGGCGATCCGTACTACGACAAACCATTGCTGTCGTACTGGCTGATCACCGCGACGTCCTGGCTGACCGGAGGCCTGGGGCCGTGCTCATTGCGCTTGTCGTCGGTTATTTCGGCGTGGATCAGCGTATGGCTGGTGTACCTCTTGGGCGAGCAATTGTTTCGCAAAGGCACCGGGCTGATTGCCGGATGGATGTTGGCGACCACATTCTATTTCGTCTTCTGGGCGCGGGTCGCGACGGCCGACATCCTCACAGTCTGCGGTGTTCTCGCGGCGGTGTGGTGGTATTGGCGTGGGCCGGATGACATCCGGCTCTGGCGCTATGGGGTGTTTTTTTGCCTGTTGGCGCTGACATCACTGTTCAAGGGCCTGATCGGTTTCATCCTGCCGGGGCTACTGCTGTTGCCGCATCTGCTGCAAGACGGACGCTGGAAACGCCATCTCAATCGGCGCCTGTGCGCCGCGCTGCTGATCGCCGGGGCGTTCTATGGGTTGCCGTTCCTGCTCTCGCATATTTATGGATCCCCCGACTACCGGCAAAGCGGTCTGGAACTGGTGTTGCGCGAAAACGTCGTGCGGTTTTTCCAGCCGTTCGACAACATCGGCCCGATCTACACCTATTTGTTGTACTTGCCGGTCTACACCCTGCCGTGGGCGCCGTGCTGGATCATCGCCCTGTGGGTGGCGCTGCGAAACTGGCGAAACATTGAGCCGGACACCCGCTGGCTGATCCAAGGTCTCGGCCTGTTGCTGCTGTTTTTCACCGCCAGCGGCAGCCGACGCAGCTATTACGTGTTGCCTCTGGTGCCGTTCGCGCAACTGCTCGGTGCGTGGTGGATTACCCGCCGGATGGCCGCGCGCAACCTTCAAGGGCGTGGCTTGCACGTCGGCTTTGCGATCGCCACGGCGGTCATGGTCGGCGTGCTCGGTGTGTTGTATCCGTGGACCAACAGCGGAGGCGGCGTGATCCGCTTCGGTGAAACGGTACGCGAACAGGCCAGCCAGCAGGCACCGTTGAGTCAGTGGCGTATGGTCATGATCGAGGTCGACAACAAAGTCCCGATGTACCTGCAAACCGGCGGTGCGCCCTTCTACTACGTGCCGGAAACTGCGGACTTTCCGCGTACCGGCAACAGCGCGGCGTTATTAGCCTGGCTGGAGCGCAGCAGCGGTCAGCACTGGGACGCGCAACACACCATCATTGTTGCCCAATACCGCAGTGGTGATCCGCTGCCACTCGACTACCTGAGCGCCGATCACCGGGCCATCAGCACCACGCCAACCCGCGGCGAACAGGTGTTCCATGGCCGCACCGACCAGAGCGTCGCCTACATCCCCAATCCCTCCTGAATAGCTGACGCGGAATGACGCACGGCAACCGTGCGTCACCGAGTCGCTGCTAATCTGAATGGCAATGACATGTATTAACGGTTTGTTTGACGTTTTTTTCTCATTTGCCTCTCTACATTGCCTGCGGCTGAATATCTGCAAATCATTCGCATTGAAGTCTGCCCGCGAATGCCTGCCCATAACGTCTAAAAAATCAGGAGCGTTACCGTTATGAATCCAAAGGTCCCGTCCTTTCTGAAACGCGCATTGCTGTTCAGCGCCCTGCTCAGTGCCGGTCAGGCGTTTGCCGCTGACAGCGTTGGCCTGCTGGTCTACAACGCCCAGCATGAAAGCCTGACCAAAGCCTGGGTGGCCGGTTTTACTGAAGAGACCGGGATTCCGGTGACGATTCGCAATGGCGATGACACCGAAATGGGCAACCAGATCGTGCAGGAAGGCGCGGCCTCGCCGGCAGACGTGTTCCTCACCGAAAACTCACCGGCGATGGTGTTGGTCGACAACGCCAAACTGCTCGCCCCGATTGCACCCGCCACGCAGCAACAAGTGGACGCGGCGTACCGCCCGGCTCATGGCCAATGGATCGGCATCGCCGCGCGTTCGACGGTGTTCGTCTACAACCCGGCGAAACTCGCGGAAAAAGACCTGCCGAAATCCCTGCTCGACCTGGCTAAACCGGATTGGAAAGGCCGCTGGGCTGCTTCACCCGCTGGTGCGGACTTCCAGGCCATCGTCGCGGCCGTGCTGGAACAGAAAGGCGAAACGGCTACCCTCGACTGGCTCAAAGGCATGAAAGCCAACGCTAGCGTGTACCGCGGCAACAGCGCCGTGCTCAAAGCGGTGAACGCCGGGCAGATCGACAGCGGCGTGATCTACCACTATTACAGCTTCGTCGATCAGTCCAAAACCGGCGAAAACAGCCAGAACACCAAGCTCTACTACTTCAAGCATCAGGATCCGGGCGCGTTTGTCAGCACTTCCGGCGCGGGCGTACTGGCCTCCAGCAAACATCAGGAAGAGGCGCAGAGGTTCGTCAAATACATCACCGGCAAAGAAGGCCAGGAGATTCTCCACAGCGGCACCTCGTTTGAGTACGCGGTCGGCAAAGACGCGCCGTCCAACCCGAAACTGACGCCGTTGAAGGATCTCGACGCGCCTACAGTCGACGCGTCGAAACTCGACAGCAAGAAAGCCGTCGAGCTGATGACCCAGGCGGGAATCCTGTAAGTGCTCCCCGAAACCCTACCCGCGCAGGTTGCAGTGACCGCCTCCGCGAGCCTTAGACTTAAACCCCGCGCCCTCACCGGTCGCGGGGGCTCGTGGGTGGTTGCGCTGGCGATCGGTGTTTCATTACTGTCGCTGCTGCCGATCGCGTTTGTCCTCGGCGTGTCGTGGGCCACCGGTTGGGCAACCATCGAAGCCTTGGTGTTTCGTCCACGGGTGGCGGAACTGCTGATCAACACCGTGTTGCTGGTGTTGATCACCTTGCCGCTGTGCATTCTGCTCGGCACCGCACTGGCATGGCTGACCGAACGCACCGATCTGCCCGGTCGACGCCTATGGTCATTGCTGGCCGTGGCGCCACTGGCGATACCGGCCTTCGTGCATAGCTATGCGTGGGTCAGCCTGATTCCATCGATTCACGGTTTATCGGCCGGCGTGCTGGTGTCGGTGATCGCCTATTTTCCGTTTCTCTACTTGCCGATTGCCGCAACCTTGCGCCGACTTGATCCGGCGATCGAAGACGTCGCCGAATCCCTCGGTCTCAAGCCTTGGGCGGTGTTTTTCCGGGTGGTGTTGCCGCAGTTGCGCCTGGCGATCTGTGGCGGTGCGTTGCTGGTCGGGCTGCATTTGCTGGCCGAATATGGCCTGTACGCGATGATTCGTTTCGACACGTTCACCACGGCGATTTTCGATCAGTTCAAATCGACCTTCAACGGCCCGGCAGCGAACATGCTGGCGGGCGTTCTGGCGTTGTGCTGCCTGGCGATGCTCACCGCCGAATCCGCCGCCCGGGGCAAGGCGCGCTATGCGCGCGTGGGTTCCGGTAGTGCCCGCGAACAACGCACGGTTCGGCTCGGTCGTGGCAGCGTGATCCTCGGGCTCGGTCTGCAAGTGCTGACCTGCCTGCTCGCCCTCGGCGTGCCGCTGCTGACATTGAGTCGCTGGTTGATCGCCGGTGGCTGGGACGTGTGGGGTGGCGACGAACTGTTGCCCGCGCTGGTGCAAACCCTGTCGTTTGGCGTCGCCGGTGCGCTGTTGACCAGTCTGGCGGCGATTCCGATTGCCTGGCTGTCGATCCGCGCGCCGGGCAAATTGCAGCGTCTGCTCGAAGGCTGCAACTACATCACCAGTTCCCTGCCGGGGATTGTCGTGGCGCTGGCACTGGTCACCGTGACCATCCATTTCGCCCGGCCGATCTACCAGACCACCATCACCGTGCTGCTCGCCTATCTGCTGATGTTCCTGCCACGCGCACTGGTCAGCCTGCGTGCCGGTTTTGCCCAGGCGCCAGTAGAACTGGAGAACATTGCGCAAAGTCTCGGCCGATCGCCCCTGCGCGCCTTGTGGCTGATCACCTTGCGCCTCGCGGCACCGGGCGCTGCCGCCGGCGCCGCGCTGGTGTTTCTGGCGATTACCAATGAACTGACCGCGACCTTGCTGCTCGCCCCCAACGGCACCCGTACGCTGGCCACCGGCTTCTGGGCGATGACCAGCGAAATCGATTACGCCGCCGCCGCGCCTTACGCACTGTTGATGGTGCTGCTTTCGCTGCCGCTGACGGCCCTCCTCTATCACCAATCCAGGCGCACCGCTGGCCGATGAACGCACTCGAACTGATCTCCCTGAACAAGTCCTTTGGCGCGCAGAAAGCGCTGGATGACATCTGCCTGTCAGTACCGACCGGCAGCCGCACGGTGATTGTCGGCCCGTCCGGCTCCGGCAAAACCACGCTGTTGCGGATAATTGCCGGGTTTGAATTCCCCGACGCCGGCAGCCTGACCCTCAACGGTCAGGTGCTGGTCGACAGCACCCATGCGGTGCCCGCCTACCAACGGCAGATCGGCTATGTTCCGCAGGACGGCGCGTTGTTTCCGCACATGACCGTCGCCGCCAATATCGGGTTCGGCCTGGCACTGACCGGCGCGGCCAGACACGAGCGGATCAAGGAGCTGATGGACAGCGTCGCGCTGGACGCCAACATGGCCGAGCGTTGGCCCCATGAACTGTCCGGCGGCCAGCAGCAACGGGTGTCCCTCGCCCGGGCCCTCGCGCAGCAGCCACGGCTGATGCTGCTCGATGAGCCCTTCTCCGCCCTCGACACCGGCCTGCGCAGCGCCATGCGCAAAATGGTCGCGCGCTTGCTTGAGGACGCCGGCGTCACCACGATTCTAGTGACCCACGATCAGGGCGAAGCGCTGTCCTTTGCCGATCAGTTGGCAGTGATGCGCGGCGGGCGACTGGTGCAGTCCGGGCATCCGATGGACCTTTACCGCTTTCCCCGCGACGAGCAAACCGCACATTTTCTCGGCGAAGCCGTGGTGATGCCGGCACGGATCGAATCCGGTCTGGCCCACTGCGATCTCGGTCAAGTGCCGGTGAACAGCAACGGTTTCATTGGCGACGCGCAGATCATGCTCAGGCCCGAGCAGTTGCAGTTGTCCGGCGCCGTAGTCGGCACACAAGGCTGCCCCGCCGTGGTCACTGAGCGCGATTTTGCCGGCAACACCTGCACCCTCACCGTCGAACTGCGCTCGCCGATCACTCAGGATCCCGGGCGGTCGCTGCTGGTGCGCAGCTCCGGCATGCACGCGCCGCCTGCTGGCAGCGACGTGCAGTTATCGGTGCTCGGTGCGGCGCATCTGTTCGCCGCGTCCTGATTACAGATCGAAGCGATCCACCGCACGCCGCCGCTCGTTGTCATCACGCACATCGTAGTTGGCGGTGGTCTGGATGTTGCTGTGGTGCGCGAGTTTCTGCGCGATCGACAGATCATGTTCCTCGATGACCCGCGTGATAAACGAGCGACGGAAGTCGTGCGGCATGATCTTCACCCCGACCTGCGTGCCACGCTGACGGGCAATGTAGTAAATCGCGTGTTTGGTGATGCGCTCGCGGGTGATGTGGCTGCCGCGACGGATGCGGTTGAACAGAAAGGCATCGTCGCGCTCGCCTTCCTTGAGCTGCGAGCGCCGCAGTTCCAGCCACGCATCAAGTTTGGCGAATGCCCAGGCCGGCGCGTACTTGATCAGTTGTTTGTTGCCTTTGCCGGTGACGGTCAGGCTGCGCTCAGTGAAGTCGACCTGATTCAAGTCCAGGTCCACCGACTCCGATTTGCGCATGCCGGTGCCGTACAACAACGCAATCACCGCTGCGTCGCGCAGCCCTTGCGGACGCGGATCGGCGGCGCAGACTTCCATCAATTCGTGGATCAAGGTGCGCTTCAAGTTGCGCCCCTGGGACAAGCGCGTGCCGGCAATGGCTTTGACCGAACGCATTTTCAACAAATGATCCTGAGAGATCAGGCTCATGCGCCAGGCTTCATTCATCACACCGCGCACGGCATTCACATAAAGCGAAGAAGTGTTGGGCGCATAGTTGTCTTCGCGCAAAGCGGCGACCAGCGCAACAACATCTTCAGGTTGTAATGCGTGCCAGGGAATATCCTCGACATTCATGTCTTCAAAGCCGAGGCGGTCGGCCGCATCCTGCAAAACATAGCGCATGGTCAGCTGGCTGGAGGGGGCCAGGCGCGCCAGATACAGGGTCATCGGATTGGTTTGGCGGGTTTGCAGCGGTACAACGGACAAGTCAGTCAAACGTAAAGGCCTTGAGTAAAAACAATTCAACACACCAACTAATAACTGCAACATTCCCAGTGTAAGGGGAACACTTCTGTAGGACTTTTCTACTAAAAATGACGATAAGCGGCAGAAGTCTGAACAGTGGCTGTATGGGGTTCAGATAAACGATTCGCCGACCGGTTTTTCATGTTCCTTTCACAAAAACGGGCATAACCTTAATTCCAACAGATCCCGTATCGGCGCCGTTCAAACTGCCGCGCGAAGCCACAAAAGTCAACCGAACCCCGACGGTAAGTCTTTTCAGCAACTTATTGATGCAAAGGTAATTTTTGCGTCTACGCTGAGATTGGATCCTACCCGGTGAATTGGTTTTCTTCTGATTGTTTGTGATGAGGTGTTCATGAGTCAGGCGTTTCTCCCCTTCTCTCGCCCGAGTATCGGCGATGAAGAAATTGCAGCCGTTGAACAAGTATTGCGTTCCGGCTGGATCACCACCGGACCGAAAAATCAGGCACTCGAAGAACAATTCGCGCAATACGTTGGCTGTCGCCACGCGGTGGCACTTTCGTCCGCCACCGGCGGCATGCACGTTACCTTGCTGGCGCTGGGCATTGGCCCGGGTGACGAAGTCATCACCCCGTCGCAGACCTGGGTCTCGACCGCCAACATGATTTCCCTGCTCGGCGCCACGCCGGTGTTCGTCGACGTTGATCGCGACACCTTGATGACCGATGCCGCGCGCATCGAAGCCGCCATCACCCCACGCACCAAAGCAATCATTCCGGTGCATTACGCCGGCGCCGCATTTGATCTTGATCCGCTGTATGCGCTGGCCGACAAGCACGGCATCGCGGTCATCGAAGACGCCGCCCACGCTGCCGGCACCCGTTACAAGGGCCGCCACGTCGGCTCGCAAGGCACGGCGATTTTCTCCTTCCACGCGATCAAGAACATGACCTGTGCCGAAGGCGCGATGTTCGTCACCGACAACGAAGCGCTGGCCAGCCGCGTGCGCATGCTCAAGTTCCATGGTCTGGGTGTCGACGCCTACGATCGCCTGACCGGTGGCCGCAAGCCGCAGGCGCAGGTGATGGAGCCGGGTTTCAAATACAACCTCGCCGACATCAACGCCGCAATCGCGCTGGTGCAACTGGAGCGTCTCGACGCGATCAACGCGCGCCGCACCGAACTGGCCGCCGCCTACCGGCAAAAACTCGAAGGCCTGCCGGTGCAACCACTGGCTTTGCCCGCCTACGCACAAACCCACGCCTGGCACCTGTTCATCCTGCGCATCGACAGCGAGCGCTGCGGCATGGACCGCGAAGCCTTCATGAAAGGCTTGCAGGACCAGGGCATCGGTACCGGTATCCATTTCATCGCCACTCACCTGCACACCTGGTATCGCCAGCGTGACCCCGATCTGTATCTGCCCAACACCGAATGGAACTCGGCGCGGCTGTGCTCGATTCCGTTGTTCCCCGACATGAGCGATCAAGACCTTGATCGCGTGGTCGGTGCCATCGCCACTCTTATGGACAAACGCCCGTGAAACCTTATCCGATCCGCTGTGTGTCGATCGTTATCCCGGTCTACAACGAACAGGACAGCCTGCCGGAACTGCTGCGCCGTACTGAAGCCGCCTGCCAGATGCTGCGTCACGACTTTGAAATCGTCCTCGTCGACGACGGCAGCCGTGACGAGTCCGCCAACCTTCTGGAAGAAGCCGCGACCCGTGAAGACAGCCCGTTCGTGGCGGTCATCCTCAACCGTAACTACGGCCAGCACGCCGCAATCATGGCCGGTTTCGAACAATGCAAAGGCGATGTCGTGATCACCCTCGACGCCGACCTGCAGAACCCGCCGGAAGAAATCCCGCGGCTGGTCGCCGAAGCGGAAAAGGGTTACGACGTGGTCGGCACCGTGCGCGGCAACCGCCAGGATTCGGCCCTGCGCCGCTATCCGTCGAAGCTGATCAACCTCGCCGTGCAACGCTCCACCGGCGTCGCCATGAGCGACTACGGCTGCATGCTCCGCGCTTACCGCCGGACGATCATCGACGCAATGCTCGCCTGCCGTGAACGCAGCACCTTCATCCCGATTCTGGCCAACAGCTTCGCCCGCCACACCACCGAAATCGTCGTGGCCCACGCCGAACGTGAGCACGGCGATTCGAAGTACAGCCCGATGCGCCTGATCAACCTGATGTTCGACTTGATCACCTGCATGACCACCACGCCGTTGCGCCTGCTGAGCATCGTCGGTTTCACCATGGCCGGTCTGGGTTTGCTGTTTGCTTTCGTGCTGATTGTCCTGCGTCTGGCGCTCGGCGCCGGTTGGGGCGGTGATGGTCTGTTTGTGCTGTTCGCCGTGCTGTTCGTGTTCACCGGTGGCCAGTTCATCGGCATGGGCCTGCTCGGCGAATACCTGGGACGCATGTACAGCGACGTGCGCGCCCGCCCGCGTTTCTTCATTGAAAAAGTCTTGCGCAGCCACGCCGCCGAGCCGGCGCCTGCAGTCACCGTTGATGGTCTCTCCACTACTACTTCTACTACCGGTCAGGTTCTCTCATGAGTGCAAAAACTGTTGTCTTCGCTTATCACGATATTGGTTGCGCCGGCATTCAAGCCTTGCTCGACAGCGGCTACGACATCGCGGCGGTGTTCACTCACGCCGATGACCCGAAAGAGAACGCGTTCTACGGATCGGTTGCGCAACTGTGCGCCAACAAAGGCATCCCGGTGCACGCGCCGGAAGACGTCAATCACCCGCTGTGGATCGAGCGGATTGCCAAGCTCGATCCTGACTATATTTTCTCCTTCTACTACCGCAACCTGCTGAGCGAGCCGTTGCTGGCCGTGGCCAAAAAAGGCGCGTTCAACCTGCACGGTTCCCTGCTGCCAAGCTACCGTGGCCGCGCCCCGGCGAACTGGGTACTGGTCAACGGCGAAACCGAAACCGGCGTCACCCTGCACCGCATGGTCAAACGCGCCGACGCCGGCGCCATCGTTGCCCAGCAGCGTGTTGCCATTGAACGCAGCGACACCGCGTTGAGCCTGCACGGCAAATTGCGCGCTGCGGCCAGCGATCTGTTGCGCGACACCCTGCCCGCGATGCTGCAAGGCAAGATTAGCGAAACCCCGCAGGACGAATCGAAAGCCAGCGTATTCGGGCGTCGCACCGCCGCCGACGGCAAACTGGTCTGGGCGAAACCGGCCGAGCAACTGTTCAACCTGGTGCGTGCGGTGACCCAACCGTATCCGGGCGCGTTCTGCGCGGTCGGCGAACACAAACTCATCGTCTGGAGCGCCGAAGTCGTCAAAGGCAACGACGGTCAGGCGCCGGGCCGGGTGATCAGTGTCGACCCGCTGCGCATTGCCTGTGGCGAAGACTCGCTGGTGATCCTCTCCGGCCAGCGCAACGACAACGGCCTGTTCCTCAGTGGCCCACAACTGGCCAACGAACTCGGCCTGGTCGACGGCTCGCTGTTGCGCGGTGCCGAATCCGGCCGTGCGCCACGTCGCACTCGCGTGTTGATCCTCGGCGTCAACGGTTTTATCGGCAATCACTTGTCCGAGCGCCTGCTGCGCGATGACCGCTATGAAGTCTATGGTCTGGACATCGGTTCCGACGCCATCGACCGTCTGCGCAGCCATCCGCACTTCCACTACGTCGAAGGCGACATCAGCATTCACTCCGAGTGGATCGAGTACCACATCAAGAAGTGCGACGTGGTCCTGCCGCTGGTGGCCATCGCCACGCCGATCGAATACACCCGCAACCCGCTGCGTGTGTTCGAACTCGACTTCGAAGAAAACCTGAAACTGGTGCGCTACTGCGTCAAGTACAACAAGCGCGTGATCTTCCCGTCGACCTCGGAAGTCTATGGCATGTGCCAGGACAAACACTTCGATGAAGACACTTCCAACCTGGTGGTCGGCCCGATCAACAAGCAGCGCTGGATCTACTCCGTGTCCAAGCAACTGCTGGACCGGGTGATCTGGGCCTACGGCGCCAAGGGCTTGAATTTCACCCTGTTCCGCCCGTTCAACTGGATGGGCCCGCGCCTTGACCGTCTGGATTCGGCCCGCATCGGCAGCTCCCGCGCCATCACCCAGTTGATCCTCAACCTGGTCGAAGGCACGCCAATTCGCCTGTTCGACGGTGGCGAGCAGAAGCGCTGCTTCACCGACATCGCTGACGGCGTCGAGGCACTGGCGCGGATCATCGATAACGACAACGACGTCTGCAACGGCCAGATCATCAACATCGGCAACCCGGACAACGAAGCCAGCATCCGTCAGTTAGGCGAAGAGCTACTGCGTCAGTTCGAAGCGCACCCGCTGCGTGACAACTTCCCGCCGTTCGCCGGTTTCCGCGACGTGGAAAGCAAGGCGTTCTACGGTGCCGGTTACCAGGACGTCGAGCACCGTAAACCCAGCATTGCCAACGCCAAGCGTCTGCTCGACTGGACGCCGACCGTGGAAATGCGCGAGACCATCGGCAATACGCTCGATTTCTTCTTGCGCGAGGCCATGCTCGAAATCGCGGACAAGAAGTAATGCAGGCAGGACTTCGTATCGACGTCGACACCTACCGCGGCACCCGTGAAGGTGTGCCGCGGCTGCTGGAAATGCTCGACGAGGCGCAGATCAAGGCAACGTTCTTCTTCAGTGTCGGCCCGGACAACATGGGCCGGCATCTGTGGCGCCTGATCCGCCCGCAGTTTCTCTGGAAAATGCTCCGCTCCAACGCCGCCGGCCTTTACGGCTGGGACATTCTGCTGGCTGGTACCGCGTGGCCGGGCAAACCGATTGGCCGTGACCTTGGGCACCTGATGCGTCAGGCCCGCGATGCCGGTCACGAAGTGGGCCTGCATGCGTGGGATCACCACGGCTGGCAGGCCAATGCCGGGCGCTGGAGCCATGCGCAACTGATCGAGCAGATCCGTCAGGGCGTCGACACCTTGAGCGACATTCTCGGCGAGAAAGTCGAGTGCTCGGCCGCCGCCGGTTGGCGTGCGGACGAACGCGTGATCGAGGCCAAGCAAGCCTTCGGCTTTCGCTACAACAGCGATTGTCGTGGGCAACACCTGTTTCGCCCTTTGCTGGCCGACGGTACGCCGGGCACCCCGCAGATTCCGGTGGACCTGCCGACCTTCGACGAAGTCGTCGGCCCGATCGTAGCGACGCGGGATTTCAACGGTTTCATCCTTGATCACTTTCGCCCGCAACAACTCAACGTCTACACCATTCACGCCGAAGTAGAAGGGATTCTGATGGCTGAGGATTTTCGTCAATTGTTGGCCGATGCGCGCCAACGCAATATCGACTTCAAACCACTGGGCGACTTGCTGCCCGAGTTCTTCAACACCTTGCCCGTGGGTCGCGTGCAACGCGGCGCCCTCGAAGGCCGTGAAGGCTGGCTGGGAGTGCAAGGCGCATGATTAAACGCTGGACGCTGCCACTGCTGTTGCTGGGTATTTGCTTGCTGGCCTATCTGCTGCCGCTAGGCACGCACGGTTTGTGGATTCCTGATGAGACCCGTTACGCACAGATCAGCCAGGACATGCTGCTCAGTGGCAACTGGGTGTCGCCGCACTTCATGAGCCTGCGTTATTTCGAGAAGCCGATTGCCGGTTACTGGATGATCGCGCTGGGTCAGGAGTTGTTCGGGCAGAACCTGTTCGGCGTGCGCTTTGCGTCGGCGCTAAGCACCGGGTTGAGCGTGCTGTTGTGCTATCTGCTCGCCCGGCGTTTGTGGAACGAGCCGCGCAAAAGCTTCGTCTGCGCCCTGCTCTACATGAGTTTCACTATCGTCGCCGGTCAGGCCGGTTACGCCAACCTCGATCCGCAATTCACCTTCTGGGTCAATCTGAGTCTGGTGGCGCTGTGGTTTGCCCTCGACAGTCAAACCGGCGGCAAGCGCATGGCAGCCTGGGCGGTAATGGGGCTGGCCTGTGGCATGGGTTTCATGACCAAAGGCTTTCTCGCCTGGCTGCTGCCGGTGCTGATCGCCCTGCCGTGGATGCTCTGGCAAAAACGCTGGCGTGAACTGCTGATGTTCGGCCCGGTGGCGATTGCCGTGGCGATCCTCGTCAGCCTGCCGTGGGTGCTCGCGGTGCATGCGCAGGAGCCGGACTACTGGCGGTTCTTCTTCTGGCACGAACACATCCGCCGCTTTGCCGGTGACGATGCGCAACACGATGCGCCATGGTGGTTCTACCTGCCACTGCTGGTGGCGTTCAGTCTGCCGTGGGTGGGGCTGCTGCCGACCGCGTTCAAACAAGCCTGGCAAAGCCGTGCTCAGCCGAAAGTGGTCTTTGTGCTGCTCTGGCTGGCGATGCCGCTGGGGTTTTTCAGCCTGGCCAACGGCAAACTGCCGACCTACATCCTGCCGTGCCTGCTGCCGATAGCGTTGTTGCTGGGCAATGCGCTCGCCGACCGTTTGCGCCTGGAGCAAGGACGTGCGCTGAGCATCAATGGCCTGCTCAATCTGGCGCTGGGCATCGTGTTGCTGATCGCGCTGGTTTATCTGCAACTGACCAAACCGGTTTACGACCACGAACTGCACAGCATGGTGCTGGTGTTTATCGCACTGATCGGCTGGATCATCGCCAACCTGCTGCAAGCCTTTCTGCCGCTGCAATGCTGGGCAGCACCGGCACTCGGCAGCCTGTTGCTGATTGCGGTGTTGCCGGCGGCGCTGCCGAAATCGGTGGTCGCCAACAAGATGCCGGATCAGTTCATCAAGCATCACGTCACGGAACTGGCGCAGACCACCCATTTGCTGAGCAACGATCTGGGGGCTGCTTCGGCGCTGGCCTGGCGCCTGAAAACGCCGCAAGTGGCGTTGTACAACACGATAGGCGAACTGAAATATGGCCTTGCCTATCCTGACGGCATTCAACAGCGGGTTGACACCAAAGACGTGCAACGGTGGATGCGTGAGGCGCGCCGCAGCGGTTCGGTCGGCGTGGTGATGCGCGTCAAGGGGCAGGACGAACTGGACGAAATCGACAAGTTGCCCAAGGACGGCCTCCGTTACGAACAGGGCAACCTGGTGATCATGATCCTGCCCAAGGAGGCGTCATGAGCCTGTTGCTGCTGTTGGCCGCGTGCCTGCTGACCTGCCTCGGCCAGGTGGCGCAGAAGTACGCCGTGGAGAGCTGGCGCGGCGTCGAGTCGGGCTGGGCCGAAAAGCTGCGTACGCCGTGGTTGTGGTTGGCCCTGCTCGCCCTCGGCTCAGGTCTGTTGGTCTGGTTGCTGGTGTTGCAGCGTCTGGAAGTCGGCATCGCCTACCCGATGCTCAGCCTCAACTTCGTGCTGATCACCCTGATTGCGCGCTTCGTCTTCCGTGAACCCATCGACCGCCAGCATTGGTTTGGCGTGGCATTGGTCATCGGCGGCGTGGTTTTGCTGGGGCAACAGTCATGAATCAACGTCGCGGCATCACGTTCGCGCTGGGCAGCGTGTTCCTCGTCAGCGCTGCGCAACTGGGCATGCGCTGGAGCATGACCCGCCTGCCCGTGCCGGAACAATGGCTGCACATCGACAGCCTCGATTGGCGAGCGCTGGCCGTGGTCATTGCGGCGGTTTTTGCCTACGCCCTGTCGATGCTTTGCTGGCTCGCCGCCCTGCGCGATCTGCCGCTGGGCCGGGCTTACTCGCTGCTGAGCATCAGCTATGCGCTGGTGTATCTGCTGGCGGCCAGTCTGCCGCTGTTCAACGAATCCTTCAGTTTCACTAAATCACTCGGCGTGGCGCTGGTCATGCTCGGGGTCATCACCATCAACACTCGTCCGGCTCGTGCGCCCGAATTCAGGAGTGCTCCATGAAAATCACAGTATTTGGCAGCGGTTACGTCGGTCTGGTGCAAGCGGCTGTGTTGGCCGAGGTCGGCCATGATGTCGTGTGCATGGACGTCGACCAGAAGAAGGTCGACCTGTTGCGCCAGGGTCATGTCAGCATTTTTGAGCCTGGGCTGGCCAGCCTGGTGCGCGAAGGTCTCGACTCGAAACGCCTGCAATTCACCACTGATGAGCAACTTGCCGTGCAGCACGGTCGAGTCGCGTTTATCGCCGTGGGTACGCCGTCGCGTGAGGATGGCTCGGCAGACCTGCGCTACGTGCTATCGGTCGGCGATGCGATTGCCCGCCATCGTGAGCAGCCGCTGATTCTGGTGGAAAAATCCACGGTACCGGTGGGCACCGGCGACACCTTGCGCAAGCACATCGAAAAAGCCTTGATCAAAACCGGCCGCCTGCTGCAATTCGATATCGTCTCCAACCCGGAATTCCTCAAGGAAGGCTCGGCCGTTGCTGACTGCCGCCGCCCGGACCGTATCGTCATCGGCTGCGAAGGCGATGAAGTGCGCGATGTGATGCGCGATCTGTACTCGCCTTTCAACCGCAACCATGACCGCATCATGTTCATGGACCTGCGCAGCGCCGAGCTGACCAAGTACGCCGCCAACTGCATGCTGGCGACCAAGATCAGTTTCATCAACCAGATCGCCGAACTCGCCGAACACCTGGGCGCCGACATCGAATCGGTGCGCCAGGGCATCGGCGCCGACACGCGCATCGGTTACCACTTTATCTATCCGGGCTGCGGTTATGGCGGCTCGTGCTTCCCCAAAGACATGCGCGCGTTGATCCACAGCGCCGAAGAAGCGCACTGCTCCAGCGATTTGCTGCAAGCGGTCGAGGCGATCAACCAACGGCAGAAACACAAGTTGTTCGAGCGCATCAACGCGTTCTACAAGGGTGACCTGCGCGGCAAGACTTTCGCCCTGTGGGGCCTGGCGTTCAAACCCAACACCGATGACATGCGCGATGCGCCAAGCCGTGTCCTGCTCGAAGAGCTGTGGGCCGCCGGTGCCAGCGTGCGCGCCTTCGACCCGGAAGCCATGCAGGAAACCCAGAACCTTTATCCGGACGAGTCGAAGCTGATGCTAATGGGCACGCCAGAATCGGTACTGCCCGGCGCCGACGCATTGATCATCTGCACCGAATGGCAGCAGTTCAAGGCGCCGGATTTCGATCTGATCAAACAGCGCCTCAACAGTCCGGTGATCTTCGACGGCCGTAACCTCTACGACGCCGAGCGTCTGGCACGTAACGGTTTCCATTACTTCCCGATGGGCCGTGGCGAATCGCGTAAGTTGCCGATCCCGCTGCAACAATGGCCACACGCGTCCGACGTCGCTTGATCAGCTTATCGCCTGAGATTCGCCGGCAGTCCCTGATCGCAGGGCTGCTGGCGTTTTTAGTGTTCATGGCCGGGGTCTACGGGCAGGCCCCGATCGGTTTCGATTCGCGGTTCGTGTTGTTCGCGCAAGAAATGCTGCGACATGGGCCGACGGTGTTTCCGACCACCTATGGTCAACCGTATGCGGATTATTCAGCGGTTTCGACGCTGTTCATCTGGCTGCTGTCGCTGCCGTTCGGCACTGTGAACGCGTTTACGGCGTGGGCGCCAAGTGCCGTCGCCGGTGCGCTGATCGTGACGCTGATGTATCGACTGCTGGCGCCGTACTCGCGGCGTTGGGCGTTGATCAGTATTGCGTTGCTGATGCTCACCAGCGGTTTCGTCACTGAAGTGCGCGCGGTGTCGCAGGACTTGATGCTCGCGGCGGTGGCCTTCGCGGTGTTCTATCTGGGTTATGCCCATGAGCATTTTGCCGGCAGGCGTCACTGGCCGCTGATCTTCGCGTTGCTGCTGCTCGGCTTCGGCATTCGCGGGCCGATTGGTCTGGTGGTGCCGACCGGCATGCTGTGCAGCTATTACCTGCTCAACCGTGAGTGGTCGCGACTGCTGGTGTTCGGCGTACTGGCTTCGCTGCTGCTCGCAGCCTGCGTCGGCCTGCTGTTGTGGCTGGCGAAACTCAGCGGTGGCCCGGTCTTCTTGCAGGACGTGATCCGCATGCAGTTCATGGGGCGCATGGACGGCAGCGAAGGCGTCAGCGGTTCGCTGTATTACTTCACCAGTTCGTTCGGCAACTACGCGCTGGCCTATCCGCTGGCATTGCTGGTACTGGTGGCGGCCTGGCTGAGCAAGCCGCAGCAACGTGGCCCGGCGCTGCGTCTGGTGCAGTACTGCGCGGCGGCGGGACTGATTGTGATGGTCGGCCTGTCGATTCCCCAGGCGAAAAAGGCCCGGTATCTGCTGCCGATGCTGCCGATGGCGGCGATCATTGCGGCGTATCCGTTTCAGGTTGCGCATGGGCGGGTGTTCCGCTATTTGCGCGGCTTGATCATGGGCTTTTGGCTGGTCACGCCGGGCTTGCTGCTGGTGGTTTTGCTGCTCGCTCAACGGCGCTTTCCCGAGCAATTGAGTGAAGTGTCCTGGGTGTTGATCGCGCTGGGCCTGCTGCAACTCTTGGCGTTGTCGCGATTGTTGCTCCCACGTTGGCGTGTCGAAGTGCTGGCGTTAAGTGCCGTGTTGGCGTTGTGGACGGTGTACGCGGCGGTCTTCGAGCCGGTGGAGCGGCGTTTGTACGACACCCAGGCATTCAGTCACGCGGTGTTCGCCCAGGTTCAACAAAACCCGGCGCCGCTGGTGCTGCACGGTATGGGCAAGGACGCGAAAGCGATCAAGTTCATGGTCAATATCGAGCAGGATCTGCAACCGCAGTTCAGCGACTCGATCCAGCAACTGGAGGCGCTCAAAGGCCCGGCGTGGCTGATGATGGATCGCAGTGATCTGCCATCTCTCAAGGGCACGCCGCTGGAAAGCGCGCAGCCGGTGTTGAGCGGGCGTTTCGATAAAAACGACTATGTATTGCTGTGGCTGAAACCGTAACCTGTCGAGCTTTTGACCGACAGGATGCGCCTCAACATGACCTTCGACGTACGCCGCGCCAGCCCTGCTGACGCGGTTGCCCTCCCCGGGATAGAGCGTTCGGCCGCGCAATTGTTTCGTCTTGAACCGCCGTTGGCGTGGCTGGCTAATGCCGAGGTGCCCGATGCTGGCCAACATCTGCAGGCCATCGAACAGGCGTACGTGTGGGTTGCTGAAAATAGCGATGGGCAACTGACTGGATTTGTTCGTGCTGTAGACATTGATCAGCACATGCACATTGAGGAGCTATCCGTCAGTCAGGCTTTTCAAGGACAAGGCATGGGTCGCGCACTGGTTGCGGCAGTCATTGAACAAGCGCGCGTGATGCAGTTGAACTCAGTGACGCTGACCACCTTCCGCGATCTGCCGTGGAATGCACCGTTTTATCAACGGATGGGATTTGTCGAGTTGACGCATGCACACACCGACCGCCATTTGCGCGATGCGCTGCAAGCCGAAGTTCTATTCGGCTTTCCCGCAGAGCGCCGCTGCGCGATGCGCCTGCCCCTGATTTGAAAGCAATGAAGGTCCTTGTGGGAGCGAGCCTGCTCGCGAAGGCGGAGTGTCAGTCAACATTGATGTATCTGACCCGACGCATTCGCGAGCAGGCTCGCTCCCACAGGGATGGTGTTATGGCAGCTTGACCTGTGGTGACTGGCCGGTAAGGATGGCGTACGCCCGCCAGGCATTTGAAATAAGGACATTGACCCTTCGTGGCTACCTACTCGCGCCTCATCCGCCGGTTGATGATCAGTTCGCTGACCGTCGTCATCAGCCGCGCGCTGATCAGCCCGCTACTGACGCTGTTCCTCAGCAACAAGCTCGACCTCAACCCGCAAGACGTCGGCCTGCTGCTGGGGATCGCGGTGTTCAGCGCCACGTTGTTGTCGCTCTATGGCGGCTACATCATAGATCGGCTGGACAAGCGCCAGTTGCTGATCCTGACCATGCTTTCCAGCGGTATCGGTCTGATCCTGCTGACCTTCGCGCAGAATCTTTACCTGGTCACCCTGGTGCTGATCATCAGCGAAACCGCGTCGGCGCTGTTCCTGATCTGCTCCAAAGCCATCCTCAGTGAAAACCTGCCAGTGGGCCAGCGAGTCAAGGCGTTTTCCCTGAACTACACGCTGACCAACATCGGTTACGCCGTCGGCCCGATGATCGGCGTGGTGATTGCCGGCGTTCAGCCGTCAGCGCCGTTTATCGTCGCGGGCGCGATTGCCATCGGGAGCATCTTTCTGCTGCTCGGTGCCACGCGTGAAGTGAATCCGGTCTCGGCAATCGCTGCGCCACCCAGCTTTCTGAAAACCCTGATCATCCTGAAGAACGACCGCACGATGATCCTGTTTACCTTGGGCTGCCTGCTCAGCACGCTGGTGCACGGGCGTTTCACTCTGTACCTGTCGCAATACCTGCTGGTCACCCACACCCAGCAACAGACGCTGGATACCATGGCCGCCCTCCTTGCCTGCAACGCGATCACAGTGATTGTGTTGCAGTACCAGATCGGCCGATTACTCACCCGCGAGCATCTGCGCCACTGGATTGCCGGCGGCACCGCGTTGTTCATCGTAGGGCTGATCGGCTTCAGTCTGGCTGACAGCCTGGTCGGCTGGTGCGTGGCGATGTTCATCTTCACCTTGGGCGAGATGATCATTTACCCGGCCGACTTTCTGTTTGTCGACACCCTCGCCCCGGAAGAATTGCGCGGTAGCTATTACGGCGCGCAGAACCTGGCCGCGCTTGGTGGTGCGTTCAGTCCGGTCATGTGCGGGTTTCTGCTGATGCACACACCGGCACCGAGCATGTTCTATGCCTTGAGCGCACTGGCGGCTGTGGGCGGCTATTTGTGTTTCGTCAGTGGCCGTCGCGCCGCTTCAATTCAAAATTAATGCACTAAATCTGCATTAATATGAATTTGTCAGCATCGAGTTTGCCCGGCACACTGTGCGCGTTCCTCCCCCAATGTTGGAACACTTCGAGGGCTTTCCGGATATGCCGGACAAGTCCTTTTTTTTGCCTCGAATTTGCTGCAAGGATCGGATTCACATGCTCGCTCGCTGGTTGCCCGCCGCCATCAACACCCGTCCCACCGAATGGAGCCGTGCCGCCATCGGCATGGCGCTGGGCACGCTGTTCAGCGTGTGGCTGTGCGCGCAGGTGTTCGGCCATGAAGTCGCCTATCACCTGATCGGCCCGCTGGGCGCTTCGGCGGTTTTGCTGTTCGCCGTGTCCTCGGGCGCCCTCGCTCAGCCGTGGTCGATTCTCGGCGGCTATTTATGTGCTGGCGTGGTCGCGTTGCTGGTGGCGCATGTGCTTGGCCGAACCCTTGGCAGCGCCTGTCTGGCGGCGGGTGTGGCGCTGATCCTGATGTGCTGGCTGCGTTGCCTGCATCCGCCCGCTGGCGCGTTGGCCCTGACGCTGGTGCTGGCGGATCCGGCGACCATCGCCATGGACTGGAAAGCCATGGAACCGGTGATGCTCGGCGCGGTGTGCATGCTGCTCAGCGCGCTTGCCTACAACAACCTGACACGGATCCGTTACCCGAAACGCCCGGCAGAACCGGCGCCGGTGCATGGGCCGGTCGACAGTCAGGCGATCACCGCCGAAGACCTGAAACTTGCCTTGGCCGAGATGGAAGCGTTTATCGACGTCACCCCCGAAGACCTCGAACAACTGATCCACGCCAGCGAACTGCACGCCAAACGGCGCAGCATTACCGAAACATTCCGCTGACCCCGGGTAGGCGCTGCCGCAGGCTGCTCCTACACAGGAACGCGGCGATTCGGGTGATGTAAAAACGCAAACTCCCCCTGCGAATATCCCGGTTGTACAGGGCAAATTTGCACTGTTACGATCGGTTAACGCTCGCGCGCGAGCTTCTCGAATAAAGACAATAAAAGCAGGGAGTTACTGATGACAGCTCAGGCTTCATCCCCGCGGACCCCGTCCATGGATGCCACGCAAAACGAAGTGCTGGCCGAGGTTCGCAATCATATCGGTCACCTGACCCTCAACCGCCCCGCCGGTCTCAATGCCATTACCCTCGACATGGTGCGCTTGCTGCAACAGCAGCTCGACGCCTGGGCGACTGACGCCGATGTTCACGCCGTGGTCCTGCGCGGTGCCGGTGAAAAAGCCTTCTGTGCCGGTGGCGACATTCGGTCCCTTTACGACAGTTTCAAAAGCGGCGACACGCTGCACGAAGATTTCTTCGTCGAGGAATACGCCCTCGACCTGACGATTCATCACTACCGCAAACCGGTATTGGCGCTGATGGACGGTTTCGTTCTCGGCGGCGGCATGGGCCTGGTGCAAGGCGCCGATCTGCGTGTGGTCACCGAGAAGAGCCGTCTGGCCATGCCAGAAGTGGCCATCGGTTATTTCCCCGATGTCGGTGGCAGTTATTTCCTGCCGCGCATTCCCGGTGAGCTGGGCATCTATCTGGGGGTCAGCGGCGTGCAGATCCGTGCCGCCGACGCGCTGTATTGCGGCTTGGCCGACTGGTATCTGGACAGCAGCAAAGTGGCGCTGCTCGACGAAAGACTCGATCAGATGGAATGGCAGGACACACCGCTCAAGGCCCTGCAAAACCTGCTGGCCAAACACGCAGTGCAAACCTTGCCCGATGCGCCACTTGAGGCTTTGCGCCCGGCCATCGACCATTTCTTCGCCCTGCCGGACGTACCGAGCATGGTCGAGCAGTTACGCGCAGTGACGGTTGCCAACAGCCACGAATGGGCGACCACCACGGCTGACCTGCTGGAAACCCGCTCGCCGTTGGCCATGGCGGTGACCCTGGAGATGCTGCGTCGCGGCCGCCACTTGAGCCTGGAACAGTGCTTCGCGCTGGAACTGCATCTGGATCGCCAGTGGTTCTCCCGCGGCGACCTGATCGAAGGCGTCCGCGCCCTGCTGATCGATAAAGACAAGACACCTCGCTGGAACCCGCCGACCCTCGCTGCGCTGGACGCAGAGCATGTCGCGAGTTTCTTCCACGGGTTTGCTGAGAGCGGGAGCTGAGCCATGCACGATCTCGAACTGACTGAAGAACAAGTAATGATCCGCGACATGGCCCGGGACTTTGCCCGTGGCGAAATCGCGCCCCATGCGCAGGCGTGGGAAAAGGCTGGCTGGATCGATGACGCGCTCGTCGCGAAGATGGGTGAGCTCGGTTTGCTCGGCATGGTGGTGCCCGAAGAATGGGGTGGCACCTACGTCGATTACGTCGCCTATGCCTTGGCCGTGGAAGAGATCTCTGCCGGTGATGGCGCAACCGGCGCCTTCATGAGTATCCATAACTCGGTGGGCTGCGGTCCGGTGCTCAATTACGGCAGCGAAGCGCAAAAACAGACCTGGCTGGCGGATCTGGCCAGTGGGCAAACCATCGGCTGCTTCTGCCTGACCGAACCGCAGGCCGGTTCCGAGGCGCACAACCTGCGCACCCGCGCCGAGTTGCGTGACGGCCAGTGGGTGATCAACGGCGCCAAGCAATTTGTCAGTAACGGCAAACGGGCGAAACTGGCGATCGTCTTTGCCGTGACCGATCCGGATCTGGGCAAGAAAGGTATTTCGGCGTTTCTGGTGCCGACCGATACAGCGGGGTTTATCGTTGATCGCACCGAGCACAAAATGGGCATTCGCGCCTCCGACACCTGCGCGGTGACGTTGAACAACTGCAGCATTCCCGAGGCCAATCTGCTCGGTGAACGCGGTAAAGGTCTGGCGATCGCCCTGTCCAACCTTGAAGGTGGTCGCATCGGCATCGCTGCGCAAGCATTGGGCATCGCCCGTGCTGCGTTTGAAGCGGCGCTGGTGTATTCGCGCGATCGCATCCAGTTCGGCAAACCGATCAACGAGCACCAGAGCATCGCCAATCTGTTGGCCGACATGCACATGCAAATCAACGCGGCACGCCTGATGATCCTGCATGCGGCGCGACTGCGCACGGCGGGCAAACCGTGTTTGTCGCAGGCGTCACAGGCCAAACTGTTTGCGTCGGAAATGGCCGAGAAGGTCTGTTCGTCAGCGATTCAGATTCATGGCGGGTATGGGTATCTGGAGGATTATCCGGTCGAGAAGTATTACCGCGATGCGCGGATTACCCAGATCTATGAAGGGTCGAGCGAGATTCAGCGGATGGTGATTGCGCGGGAGCTGAAGAACTATCAGTTGTAACGGTGTTGGCCCCTTTCCCTCACCCCAGCCCTCTCCCGGGGGGAGAGGGGGCCGACCGAGGTGTCTGGCGTCATGCATCGACCTGAAAGGTCGAGTCGATTATGGATTCAATAAAGCACTTTCAGGTCGGCGTAAATCTGAAATATCCCCCAATCAGTCCCCTCTCCCTCCGGGAGAGGGTTAGGGTGAGGGGCGCGAGCAGGCTCGCTCCCACAGAGATCTCCAGCGAACACAGATTTTGTGAACGCCGATAACCTCATGTGGGAGCGAGCCTGCTCGCGAAGGCGTCATCTCAGGCACCGCATTTATTTGCCTTTGAACTCAGCCTCACGCTTGGCAATAAATGCCGCCATCCCTTCCTTCTGATCCTGCGTCGCGAACGCCGCATGGAACACGCGGCGCTCAAAGCGCACGCCCTCAGTCAGATTGACCTCAAAGGCTCGGTTGACGCTTTCCTTGACCATCATCGCAATCGGCAACGACTTGCTGGCAATCACCGCAGCAACCTTCAACGCTTCATCCAACAACTCATCGCTCGGCACGATCCGCGCAACGATGCCGCAACGCTCGGCCTCCACCGCATCGATCATGCGTCCGCTCAGGCACATCTCCATGGCTTTCGCCTTGCCGACGGCGCGGGTCAGGCGCTGGGTGCCGCCCATGCCCGGCAGTACGCCGAGGTTGATTTCCGGCTGACCGAATCTGGCGTTGTCACCGGCCAGAATGAAGTCGCACATCAACGCCAGTTCACAACCACCGCCAAGGGCAAAACCGTTGACGGCGGCAATGATCGGCTTGCGCCGGTTGGCCACGCGATCGCTGTCGCTGAACAGATCGTCCATGTAGATCTGCGGGTAGGTCAGCTCGGCCATTTCCTTGATGTCGGCACCGGCGGCAAAGGCCTTTTTCGAACCGGTGAGAACGATGCAGCCAATGTTCGCATCCGCTTCCAGCGCATCCAGGGCCTGGTTCACTTCGCTGACCAGTTGCGCGTTCAGCGCATTCAGCGCCTGCGGCCGGTTGAGGGTGATCAGGCCAACGCGGCCATGGGTTTCCAGCAGAATGGTTTCGTACGTCATGAATCAAAATTCCTTCTTAAAGATTGCGCGAAATAACCATGCGCTGAATATCGCTGGTGCCTTCGTAGATCTGGCACACGCGCACGTCGCGGTAGATGCGCTCCAGCGGGAAGTCGTTGAGGTAACCGTAACCGCCGAGGGTTTGCAACGCCATCGAGCAGACCTTCTCGGCCATCTCCGAGGCGAACAGTTTGGCCATCGACGCCTCGACCAGTGCCGGTTGCCCACTGTCACGCAGGGCCGCCGCGTAATGCACCATCTGCCGGGCGACGGCGATCTGCGTGGCCATGTCGGCGAGGCGGAAAGCTACGGCCTGATGTTCGATGATCGGCTTGCCGAAGGTGTCGCGTTCACGGGCGTAATCACGCGCCGCTTCAAACGCCGCGCGAGCCATGCCCACCGACTGCGAAGCGATGCCGACGCGACCGCCTTCAAGGTTGGCCAGAGCAATCTTGTAGCCCTCGCCCTCTTCACCCAGGCGGTTGGCCACCGGCACTTTCACATCTTCAAAGAGGATCTGGCAGGTGTCGGAGGCGTGTTGGCCGAGCTTGTCTTCGACGCGAGCGACTTTATAGCCCGGTGAATCGGTCGGCACGATAAACGCGCTGATACCGCGTTTGCCGGCACTCGGATCGGTCACCGCAAACACAATCACGATCCCGGCGTTTTGCCCGGAGGTGATGAACTGTTTGCAACCGTTCAGCACGTAGTGATCGCCGTCCAGCCGTGCACGGGTTTTCAGGCTGCTGGCGTCGGAACCGGCCTGTGGTTCGGTCAATGCAAAGGCACCGAGCATGGCGCCGCTGGCCAACGGTTTGAGGAAGCGTTCACGCTGATCGTCATTGCCGAACTTGAGGATCGGCACGCAGCCGACCGAGTTGTGCACGCTCATGATCGTCGAACAGGCGCCGTCGCCGGCGGCGATTTCTTCCAGAGCCATGGCGTACGCCAGGTAACCGGTGTCGCAACCGCCCCACTGCTCCGGCACGAGCATGCCGAAGAAGCCCAGCTCGGCCATTTCAGCGATGGCTTCCTTGGGGAAACGGTGCTCGCGATCCCACTCGGCGGCGAACGGCTTCAAGCGTTCCTCGGCAAATTGCCGGGCCATATCACGAATCTGGGTTTGGTCTTCGTTGGGAATCATGGTGAATCCTTAAATCCTGGTTACCACACAGAACCCCTGTGGGAGCGAGCTTGCTCGCGAAAGCGGTGTGTCATTCAACTCCAATGCTGGCTGACAGGACGCCTTCGCGAGCAAGCTCGCTCCCACATGGGCTATTTTAGCGATCAATACACGCATTCCACAGCCATGGCCGTGGCTTCGCCGCCGCCGATGCAGATCGCCGCGATGCCGCGTTTCTGCTTTCTCTGGCGTAGCGCCGAGAGCAACGTCACCAGAATCCGCGCACCCGAAGCACCGATCGGATGACCCAGCGCACAGGCACCCCCATGCACATTCAACTTGTCATGGGGGATTTCCAGGTGCGTCATCGCCGCCATGCCAACCACGGCAAACGCTTCGTTGACCTCGAACAGATCGACATCACCCAGCGACCAACCGGTTTTCTTGATCAGCTTCTTGATCGCGCCAATCGGCGCCACCGGGAACAGCCCCGGGGTATCGGCGAACGCAGCGTGGCCATGGATCACCGCCAGCGGTTTCAGCCCGAGTTTCTGCGCCTGCGACTGGCGCATCAGCACCAGCGCCGCCGCACCGTCAGAGATCGAACTGGAATTCGCCGCCGTCACCGTGCCGCCCTCGCGAAACGCCGGTTTCAGCGAGGCCACTTTGTCGAGTTTGGCTTTCGGTGGCTGCTCGTCATGGCTGATCAGCACCTGTTCTTTGCCGACGGTCACGGTCAGCGGGACGATTTCGTCCTTGAAGCTGCCGTCCTTGATCGCCTGCTGCGCGCGGGTGGTCGAGGCGATAGCAAAGGCGTCCTGCGCTTCGCGGCTGAAGTGGTTGGTCTCGGCGCAGTCTTCGGCGAAGGTGCCCATCAAGCGGCCCTTGTCGTAGGCGTCTTCGAGGCCGTCGAGGAACATCGAGTCGAGCACGCGGCCGTGGCCCATGCGATAACCGGCGCGAGCACGATCCAGCAGATACGGCGAGTTGGACATGCTTTCCATGCCACCGGCGATCACCACATCAGCACTGCCAGCCACCAGCATGTCGTGAGCGAGAATGGTGGTTTCCATGCCCGAGCCGCACATCTTGTTGACCGTGGTGCAGCGGGTCGATTTATCCAGCCCGGCGCCCAATGCAGCCTGACGCGCAGGCGCCTGGCCGAGGCCCGCAGGCAGCACGCAACCGAATAGCACTTCATCGACCGCGTCGCTGGCAACACCGGCACGTTCAACCGCAGCCTTGATCGCAGCAGCACCGAGTTGCGGCGCGGTGAGGCTTTTCAGTTCGCCCTGAAAACCGCCCATCGGCGTGCGCACGGCGCTGACGATGACAATCGGATCGTTGGAAATAGTCATGACAAATCCTCCTTACTTGGCGGCCATGCGCAAGGCACCGTCGAGACGGATCACCTCGCCGTTGAGCATGCTGTTTTCGATGATATGCCGAACCAGCGCGGCGTACTCGGCAGGCTTGCCCAGACGCGGCGGGAACGGTACGCCGGCGGCCAGTGAATCGCGGACTTCCGGGGTCATGCCGGCCATCATCGGCGTTTCGAAAATACCTGGGGCGATGGTCATCACGCGGATGCCGAAGCGTGCCAGTTCACGGGCGGCCGGCAGGGTCAGGCTGGCGATCGCGCCTTTCGAAGCGGAATACGCCGCTTGGCCGATCTGGCCGTCAAACGCTGCGACCGAGGCGGTGTTGATGATCACGCCGCGTTCGCCGTCGGCATTGGCCTCGGCTTCGGCGATGGCCGCAGCGGCCAGGCGCAACATATTGAAGCTGCCGATCAGGTTGACGTTGATCACCTGGGCGAAACTGCTCAGTGCATGCGGGCCGTTCTTGCCGAGGATCTTCTCGCCACGGACGATACCGGCGCAGTTGACCAGACCGTTGAGGCTGCCAAAGGCTTTAACGGTGGCCTGCACGGCAGCTTCAGCGGCGGCTTCGTTGCTGATATCGGCCACCACGCTTCGCGCGCCCAAACGCTGCGCCTGTGCGGCGACAGCTTCGGCATTCATGTCCACCAGCATCACTTTGGCGCCGGCACTGACCAGCAATTCAGCGGTGGCGGCACCCAGGCCGGACGCGCCGCCGGTGACGATAAAAACCTTGTTTTCGATCTGCATGACTGTACTTCCTGATTCAAGCTGAAACGTTATGTGCCGCGGCCTCTTGAGCCTTGGCGATTTCCTGGTTGCGCAAGATAAAGCGCTGCAATTTGCCACTTGGGGTCTTGGGCAATTCGCTGACAAATTCGATTTCACGCGGGTATGAGTGTGCGGCCAGACGTTTGCGTACGTGTTGGCGCAATTCTTCGGCCAGCTCCGGCGCGGCGCGGTATTGCGCACTCAGCACGACGAAGGCTTTGACCAGTTCGGTGCGCTCCGGGTCCGGCTTGCCGACGACGGCCGCTTCGACCACTGCCGGGTGCTCAATCAGCGCACTTTCGACATCGAACGGGCCTACGCGGTAGCCCGATGTGGTGATCACGTCATCGCTGCGGCCGACAAAACTGATGCTGCCGTCCGGGTTCCATTCCACGGTGTCACCGCTCAGGTAGTAATCGCCGACGAAAGCCTTGGTCGGCGCGCCTTCGTAACCGCCGAACCAGCACATCGGCGATTGCGGACGGTCGATGGCGAGAATGCCCGGCTGGCCGACACCAAGTTCGTTGTACTGATCGTCGAGCACCACAATGCGATGGCCCGGCGAGGCGAAACCGGCGGCTCCAACGTGCACCGCGTGATCAAGGCCGTGGTGGTTGCACAGGACCATGCCCAGTTCGGTCTGGCCGTAATGGTCGTGGATGACCACGCCGAGGTTGTCGGCGAACCAGCGGATGACTTCCGGGTTCAGCGGTTCGCCGGCGCTGCTGACGATGCGCAACTTGCCCTTGATCGACTTGGCGAATTCGTCGCCACCGGCGATCAGCAAGCGATAAGCGGTGGGCGAACCGGTGAGGTTGGTGATGCCGTACTTGTTGATCACCCGGCAAGTGCTTTCGAGGGTGAACGGCCCATCGTAGAAAGTGATCGGATGGCCCATCGACAATGGCCCGGTGACGCCGAAATAGATGCCGTAGGCCCAACCCGGATCGGCGACGTTCCAGAAGGCGTCTTCGGGACGCAGGTCTACCGCATCGCGGGTGTAACTCTGGAACGCGACGATGGCTTTGAGCGGTACCGACAGCGCTTTCGAAGGGCCGGTGGTGCCGGAGGTGAACATCAGCAGGAACGGGTCTTCGCCGGTCAACAGGACCGGTTCGCAGACATTGGCATAATTGGCCAGCTCGGCCCAGAAGCTGAAGTCGCCACGGACGATACCCTGGCCTTTGGCGCCGCCAACGGTCACGAGGGTCGGGCAGTCAGCGACTTCGGCGAGTTTCGGCCGGTTGACCGCATCGGTGACCACGACTTTGGCGCCGGAGCTGTTCAGGCGATGTTCGAGGGCTTTGGGGCCGAAGGCGGTGAACAGCGGTTGATACACGGCGCCGATGCGCCAGGTGGCGAGCACGGTGATGAGCAATTCGATGTTGCGCGGCAGCAGGCCGGCGACCTTGTCGCCCTTCTGCACGCCCTGAGCGAGGAGGAAGTTGGCGAAACGCGAGGCTTTGTCCTGCAGGTCGCTGAAGGTGTACGTCGCACTGGCGCCGTCGCGGCCTTCCCAGAACAGCGCAATGCGCCCGGGCAAGGCATGACGGTCGCAACATTCGACGCAGGCGTTGAGTGCCGCAAGCGTACCGCTGAGCGCGGCATCCACGGTGTGCTGATAGTTGAACTGTGCGGTGGCAGACAAGTAATCGCGCATTGCCAGAATCCCTCTGTTTTTTATTAGGCTGGGAACCGTAAACAACAGGGGGATAGTCGCGCTGTGCGGGGGCTGGGGCAATGGTCAAAGCCATCAATGTGGCTGACTGGTTTGGCCAAGACCGCTACCACACTGATCGTTCCCACGCTCTGCGTGGGAATGCAGCCTCGGACGCTCTGCGTCCGCTCCAGAGCTGGAACGCGGCGCGTCCCTTGAGGCATTCCCACGCGGAGCGTGGGAACGATCAAGCGGCGGAATGTGTTGGGTCAGACAACCTCATTCAGGATCAGTTGGCGATAGTGGCCCGGATTCGACCCCGACCATTTGCGAAACGCCTTGTAGAACGAACTCGCATCGGCAAATCCCAAGCGGCTGGCAATCTCGACAAAACTGATCGAAGGCTCCGCCAGCCAGATAATCGCCAGTTCTTTGCGCACGCTGTCCTTGAGCCCTTGGTAGGTCTGCCCTTCTTCCGCCAAGCGCCGGCGCAACGTCGAAGCCGACATGCACAACTGTTGGGCCAGGGCCTCGGTTTCCGGCCACTGCTCGGCCGGCAACTCCCGCAGATCGTGCTTGATCCGACTGGCAAGGCTTTCCGGGTCGCGATACTTGACCAGAATGTTGGCCGGGGCGTGGGCGAGAAAGCGTTTCAGTTCTTCGGCGGTGCGCTTGATCGGTAGATCGAGGCAATCGGCAGAGAAGATCATCCGCGTACGTGGACGCTCGAAACGCAGGTTTTCCGAGAACATCACTCGATAGTCATCGGTGAACGCCGGCGCCGCACAGCGCAGTTCGATCGCCAGAATCGGAATCCGCCGCCCCGCCAGCCAACAGGCCACGCCGTGGACGATCATCCAGTAGGTGAAATAGGTGAAAGCGCGGCGTGGCTCGTGGTCATCCTCCAGCAGGACGATCTCCGCCAGACTTTGCTGATGCACCAATTGCGCTGGCATGCGCTCCAGCATCAGCGACAGAAAGCTCAGCCCCGTGTTCAAACCCGCCGCCAGCGTCGGTTGCGCCATCGCGCTGCGACAGAGGAATTCAAGGCTGCCAGACTTGAGCTTGCGCGGGTCCATGCCAAAAAACTCGTCATCCCCGCGTCGGGCCAACAAGCGCCAGAGTCTGGCGTACTGCGACGCCGGTACCCGGCCGTGCTCGTTTTGCAGCAACGCCGGAGCAATCCCGACCTTGTTCAACACCTCTTCGGTGGCTGCGCCCGGGGTACAACTTTGCAGCAGCGCTTCACGCACCAGTTGCACGGCGATGGTGTCTTTTTCCGACATGGAGCGCGGTAAACCTTGTTGTTTTTGAGTGGTGGGCATCTTACCGCAGGACACGAATTCAACACGAATCCCCTGTAGGAGTGAGCCCGCTCGCGATAGCGTCGTGTCAGTCAACATTGATTTTTCTGAGCCACCGCTTTCGCGAGCAGGCTCACTCCTACAGGGATCTGTGTGAGGCGAAAATTTAGGTTGTTCAGCTTGTGTTCAGGTTTATGCCAATCATTGTCATGTGAGAATGCTTGTCATTATGTTACAACTTGTAACCTCTTCGAATGACTTACTGGACACCGAATGCTCGTTCCCTTCCTGATCATGCTGCGCGAAGGCATTGAAGCCGCGCTGATCGTTGGCATTATCGCCAGCTACCTGCAACAGACTGGCCGTGGGCAATGGATGCCTGCCGTGTGGATCGGCGTATTTCTCGCCGCTGCCCTCGCCCTGCTGGTGGGCGGTGGTCTTGAATTGGTCAGCGCTGAATTCCCGCAAAAGCAGCAGGAGCTGTTCGAAGGCGTGGTCGGGCTGATGGCCGTAGGCATTCTCAGCTCCATGGTGTTCTGGATGCGCAAGGTCGCGCGCTCGATCAAGCATTCGCTGCAAGCCTCGCTGGATCACGCGCTGACTTCCTCTAAACATCAGGTCATTGCACTGATCGCCATGGTGTTCTTCGCGGTCGCTCGCGAAGGCCTGGAAACGGTGTTCTTCCTGCTCGCGGTATTCCAGCAAAGCGAAGGCCCCGGCGCGCCGATCGGTGCCCTGCTCGGGCTGATTTTGGCGATCATCGTCGGTTTCCTGATCTACAGCGGCAGCATGCGCCTCAATCTTTCGGCGTTCTTCAAGTGGACCGGCCTGTTCATTCTGGTGGTGGCCGCCGGGATTCTCGCCAACTCGGTGCAGGCGTTGCATGAAGCCGGGTTGTGGAATCACCTGCAAACCGTGCTGTTCGACTTTAGCGCGACGCTGCCGATGGATGGCCCGTTGGGTTCGGTGCTGGCCGGCATGTTCGGTTATCAGGATGCGCCGACCGTCAGCACCCTCGGTGCGTATCTGCTTTATCTGCTGGTGGCGCTGGTGATGTTCTTTTACCCGGCTCCCGCGCCGAAGCCCTCCGCACAATCGTCTTCCGTTTCCAGCCAATAAGGGCATTCATGTCAAAGCCTAATACTCCTCAGGCCTCCCCTCCTCGCGCCTTGCGTTGGGCGGTGGCCGGCTCGGTGGTGGTGATGATCGCCGCCGGTGGTCTGTTTTATTACGCCTCGAAAATGGCTGCGGCCAAGCGTCAGCACAACCACGATGAAGTGGTGGTGAACATTCATCCCGGCAGTTGTGAACCCAACGCGCTGACGGTGCCGGCCGGTCGCGCCAGTTTCCGCATCGTCAACCGCTCCGACCGCGCAGTGGAATGGGAAATCCTCGACGGCGTGCTCGTTGTCGAGGAGCGGGAAAACATTGCGCCGGGCCTCAGCCAAGTGATCAACGCCAACCTGCAACCGGGCGATTACGCGATCACCTGCGGCCTGCTGAGCAACCCGCGCGGCACCCTGCACGTGACGCCAACTGCCGCCTCTGAGGCTGCGGCCAAAGCCAAGCCGTCGATGGTCGCCTTCGTCGGGCCGCTGTCGGAATTTCGCGTGTACCTGGCCAGCCAGAGCAACGCATTGATCAAAGCCGTGACCGCGCTCGATCAAGCGATTGAAAGCGGCGACCTCAGTCAGGCTCAAGCGCTGTACTTACCGGCCCGCGCGGCTTATCAGCGTCTGGCCCCTGCCGCGCAACGCCTGGCGGAACTGGACAACAGCATCAACGCCCGCGCCGACTACTTCGAAAAGCGCGAACAGGATCCGGCCTTCGTCGGTTTCCACCGCATCGAATACGCACTGTTCCAGCAACGCAATCTCGACCAACTGACGCCCGTTGCCCAGCGCCTGCTCAGCGATGTCACCACGCTCAAACAGCAATTGCTCGCGCAGAGCCTGCCACCGGAGCAACTGGTCAGCATCATCGTGCGCAACCTCAACACCTTGGCCGACGTCCGTGCTGCCAGCGGTGAAGAAGAACGCTACAGCCACAGCGACCTCAACGGTTTCGCTGCCAACGTGCAAACCGCGCACAAAGTCGTCGATCTGCTGCGGCCGATGCTGAGCAAATCAGCCGCTGACCTGCTGCCGAAAATCGATAAGGCACTGGCGGATTTCGACAGCGAACTCGACACCTACAAGATCAAGGACGGCTACGCCAGTTACGACGCCATCAGCGGCGAACAACGCAAGCAGATTGCCGACAAGGCCCAGGCTCTGGCCGACGCTCTGGATGGCATCGATCCCGCCCTCGGCCTCTCCGGCCTGTAAGCAGAAGACGATTTGACGATGAAAGATAGCGAACCACTCAACCTGCAACGTCGCCGTGTCCTGATGGGCATGGGCGCCGCCGGTGTCGCCCTCGCCGGCTCGGCCCTGAGCTGTCCGGCCATGGCCGCCGCGCCGGCACAAGTCACCGAAGCACCGAGCAGTGACAAGACCGAAGACCGTCACGATTTCCACGGCATCCACCAGACCGGCATCGTCACCCCGCGGCCGGCGTCGGGCATGCTCGTATCGTTCGACGTGTTGGCCAGTGATCGTGAAGATCTGGAGCGGCTGTTCCGCACCCTCAACGAGCGCATCGCGTTCCTGATGAAGGGCGGCCCGGTGGCGCAGATCGATCCGAAACTGCCGCCGCCGGACTCCGGCATCCTTGGCCCGAATGTAACCCCGGACAACCTGACCATCACGGTTTCGGTCGGCGAGTCGCTGTTCGACGAGCGCTTCGGTCTGGCCGACGCCAAGCCCAAACGCCTGATGCGCATGGTCGGGTTTCCCAACGATGCGCTGGACGCCGATTGCTGCCACGGTGACCTGAGCCTGCAGTTCTGCTCGAACACCGCCGACACCAACATTCACGCCCTGCGCGATATCGTCAAAAACCTTCCCGACCTGCTGCTGGTGCGCTGGAAGCAGGAAGGCAGCGTACCGCCGCAAGCCCCGGCAAAAGCCGGCGTGCCGGCGCAATCGGCACGTAACTTCCTCGGCTTCCGCGATGGCTCGGCCAACCCCGATTCCAACGACGCTAAAGCCATGGATCGCCTGGTCTGGGTGCAACCGGGCAGTGACGAACCGGCCTGGGCCGCTCACGGCAGCTATCAAGCGGTGCGGATCATCCGCAACTTTGTCGAGCGCTGGGACCGTACGCCATTGCAGGAACAGGAAAGCATCATCGGCCGGGTCAAAACCACTGGCGCGCCGATGGGTGCACAGCATGAGACTGAAGTCCCGGATTACAGCAAAGACCCGGCCGGCAAGCTGACCAAGCTCGACGCGCACATTCGCCTGGCCAACCCGCGCACCGCCGCGAGCCAGGCCAATCTGATCCTGCGCCGGCCGTTCAACTATTCGAATGGCGTGAACAAGAACGGCCAGCTCGACATGGGCCTGCTGTTCATCTGCTACCAGGCCGATCTGGAAAAAGGCTTTATCACCGTGCAGACCCGTCTCAACGGCGAGCCGCTGGAGGAATACCTCAAACCGGTCGGCGGCGGCTATTTCTTTACCCTGCCGGGTGTCACGGGCGACAAGGACTTTATCGGTCGCTCGCTGCTCAACGCCACACAACCGAAAACAGCCGCATAAAACAATCTCGACACTGGAGCCGCCCCCGATGAAAAAGACCCCACTCGCGTTACTGCTGACCCTTGGTTTGCTCAACACCCCGCTGTCGGCATTCGCTGCCACCGCACCGCTGGATCTGGTGGGGCCGGTTTCGGACTACAAGATTTACGTTACCGAGCAATTGGATGAGCTGGGCAGCCACACCCAACAATTCACCGATGCGGTGAAGAAAGGCGACCTGGCTACTGCGCAAAAGCTCTACGCGCCAACCCGCGTTTACTACGAGTCGATCGAGCCGATTGCCGAGCTGTTCAGTGACCTCGATGCGTCCATCGACTCCCGTGTCGACGACCACGAGAAAGGCGTAAAGGCTGACGACTTCACCGGCTTCCACCGCATCGAGTACTCGCTGTTCTCGGAAAAAAGCACCCAGGGCCTTAACGAGTTGGCGGACAAGCTCAACAGCGACGTAAAAGATCTGCAAACCCGCGTCGCCGACCTGACTTTCCCGCCGGAGAAAGTCGTCGGCGGTGCCGCCGCGCTGCTGGAAGAAGTCGCCGCGACCAAGATCTCCGGCGAAGAAGATCGCTACAGCCACACTGACCTGTATGACTTCCAGGGCAACATCGACGGCGCGAAGAAAATCGTTGATCTGTTCCGTCCGCAGATCGAGCAGCAGGACAAGGCTTTTGCTGCGAAGGTGGACAAGAACTTTGCCACGGTCGACAAGATTCTGGCCAAGTACAAGACCCAGGACGGTGGTTTCGAGACGTATGACAAGGTGAAGGACAACGACCGTAAAGCGCTGGTTGGGCCGGTGAATACGCTGGCTGAAGATTTGTCCACGTTGCGTGGCAAGTTGGGGCTGAACTAAGTTCTTTAGTGCCTGGCTTGCCCCCTTCGCGAGCAAGCTCGCTCCCACATTTGGAATGCATTCCCCCTGTGGGAGCGAGCTTGCTCGCGAAGGCTTTATCAGCCGCGCTAGATAATTTCGACTTTAGAGAATCCGGTAGAGCAACCGCTCAATCCGCACCCGACTCACGCGCTTGAGAAACTTGGCCACCCCGGCCGGGTATTCGGGCAGCGTCTCCAGGCTCTGAAAGCTGTCGATCCGTGTGGTATGGCGGAAAATCTCTTCAAGCTCTTTCGCCCGCGGCTCCAGCCATTCCCCTTTCGGGTCATCGATCAACAAGGCGTTTTCCAGATCCAGGCGGAACGCCCGTGGATTGAGGTTGTTGCCGGTCAGCAGCGTATAGCGCTGATCAATCCACATGCCCTTGAGGTGATAGGTGTTGTCGCCGTCACGCCACAGGTGCAGGTTCAACTGCCCGCTGTCGATGTTGCGCTGATGGCGCTTGGCAAAGCGGCGCAGGCTGATTTCGTACAGATACGGCAACGCCGCGATCACCTTGAACGGCTCGCTCGGCGGGATATAAAAGTCGTTGGCGGTCTTGTCGCCGACCACGATATCGATCTTCACGCCACGGGCCAGCGCTCGGTTGATCTCGCGAATCACACCCAACGGCAGGTTGAAGTACGGGGTGCAGATGGTCAGCTGTTTTTGCGCGCTGGCGATCAGTTCGAGAATCGCCCGGTTCAACGGGTTGTTCTTGCCGACGCCGAGCAGCGGGCTGACCGACAGGCCGTCTCTGGCGGTGCTGCCATTGGCGGTGTCGTACGTCGCGTATTTGAGACGGCTGCGCAGATCGCCGATGTCGTTGCGCAGGCTGCGTGTGGTCGGCAGGTTCGGCAGATCGAGGCGATGCACGGCTTTGGATTCGATCAGGCCATGTTTGACCAGGTGATGCATCGAGTCGGCCAGCTCAGCGCTGTGCAGCACGTGATAACGGTCGAAACGGTACTTGTCGAATTTGTGCAGGTAAACGTTGTTCAGGCTCGCACCGCTGTAGACCACGCAGTCGTCGATCACAAAGCCCTTCAAATGCAGCACGCCGAACAACTCGCGGGTCTGCACCGGCACGCCGTACACCGGCACTTCGCTCTGGTGCGTGCGGGTCATTTCCTGATACCACGCCGAATTGCCCGGCTGCTTGCCGGCGCCGATCAGCCCGCGCTGGGCGCGCAACCAATCGACGACCACGGCGATCTCCAGCTCGGGGCGCTTGAGCTTGGCGGCGTGCAAGGCATCGAGGATTTCCTGACCGGCTTCGTCTTGCTGCAGATACAGCGCAACGATGTAGATGCGCTGGGTCGCCGTGGCGATTTTCTCCAGCAGGCAACGACGAAACTCGGCGGCGCCGGACAGAATGGTCACGGCCTCGGCGGTCAGCGGAAAGCTGCGCAATTTGGGCAGCAAGGAACGTTTGAAAAGCAACGGCATAGGGCTCGCAATGGGTCGAATCCGAAGAACCCGAGAGCTTACACCATCGCATCCTTCGGGTCTTGTTAGTGTCTGTAATGGCCTCTTCGCGAGCAGGCTCGCTCCCACCTTTGAAACGCATTCCACTGTGGGAGCGCGCCTGCTCGCGAAGACGATTTCACAGTCGACAAAAATACCCGCTTGACCAAGGAGAACAATCGTTCTACTGTTCGCCACATGAACGAAATCACTAGCAATGACACACGCGACATCATTCTGGATGTCACCGAAAAGTTGATCTACAAAAGTGGCATCGCTGCCACCAGCATGGATCTTCTGGTGAAAACCGCCGGCGTCTCCAGAAAAAGCATCTACCGTTACTTTGCCGACAAGGACGCGCTGACCGTCGCCGCCCTGCAACGCCGCGACGTGCGCTGGATGCATTGGTACAGAAGCGCTGTCGATCAGGCCGAAACCCCGGCCGATCGCCTGCTCAACCTGTTTACCGTGCTCAAGAGCTGGTTCGCCTCCGAAGGCTTTCGCGGCTGCGCGTTCATCAACACCAGCGGCGAGACCGGCGACCCGCAAGACCCGGTGCGGCTGGTGGCGAAAGAACACAAACAGAAGCTGCTCGACTACGTGTGCGAGCTGTGTACCGAACATGGCGCCGAGGATCCGCAACTGCTGGCCAAACAGCTGCTGATCCTGATTGATGGTGCCATTACCGTAGCGCTTGTGATGGGTGATCACAGTGCCGCCGATAATGCGCAATGCATGGCGCGAAAGTTATTGGACCTGTAACGCCTTAATAAGCCGGACTTGTTGTTCAATTATTAATTAGATCGGGAGACTGATATGACTACTGCAGCCCAGGTACGTCCGCCATTGCCGCCCTTCAACCGTGAATCAGCCATCGAGAAAGTTCGCCTGGCCGAGGATGGCTGGAACTCCCGCGACCCGGAACGGGTATCGCTGGCTTACACCCTCGACACCAAATGGCGCAACCGCGCCGAATTCGCCAACAACCGCGAAGAAGCCAAGGCCTTCCTGACCCGTAAATGGGCGAAGGAACTGGATTACCGTTTGATCAAGGAACTCTGGGCTTACTCGGATACCCGCATCGCCGTGCGTTACGCCTATGAATGGCACGATGATTCGGGCAACTGGTTCCGCTCCTACGGCAACGAAAACTGGGAGTTCGACGAGCAAGGCCTGATGTTCCAGCGTTACGCGTGCATCAACGACATGCCGATCAAGGAAAGCGAACGCAAGTTCCACTGGCCGCTGGGCAGGCGCCCGGATGATCATCCGAGCCTGTCTGACCTCGGTCTGTAGATTCACAAAGATCCAATGTGGGAGCGAGCTTGCTCGCGAATGCGGTTTATCAGTAATCACAGTATTTACTGAAAGGACGCCTTCGCGAGCAAGCTCGCTCCCACAGGTTTTGCATAGGGTTCAGGCAACAGCGGCAGTCTTTTCTGCCTCCAGTTCGCGCACCAGCGGCAACACCCGTCGCCCGAAGTATTCGACCTCCTCCTGAAAGTGCAGAAACCCCGCCAGCACCAGATCCACACCCACCGCTTTCAGCGCGACAATCCGCTCGGCAATCTGCAACGGCGTACCAATCAGATTGGTCTTGAAACCATCGTTGTACTGCACCAGATCCTCAAACGTCGATTTCGCCCAGTTGCCCTCACCCTCCGGCGATGCACGGCCTGCCTGTTTCGCCGCATCGCCAAAAGCGTTTACCGCTTCCGGATCGGCCTGATCGATGATCTGCGCAAGTACCGCCCGCGCCTCTTCTTCGGTTTCACGGGCGATGACAAAGGCATTCACACCGATCTTCACCGAATGATTGTTCGCCGCTGCCTTGGCACGAATATCGTCGACCTGCGCCTTGATCCCCTCAACGCTGTTGCCGTTGGTGAAATACCAGTCCGAAACCCGTGCGGCCATGTCCCGCGCGGCACGGGAACTGCCGCCCTGGAAAATTTCCGGACGACCCAATGGTTTCGGTTTCAGGCTGTAATTATCGAAGCGGTAGAAATCGCCGCGAAAGGTGAAGTTGTCCTGACTCCACACGCCGCGCAGTGAGCGAATGAATTCTTCGGAACGGCGATAACGCTCGTCGTGCTCCAGCCAATGCTCGCCGATGGCCTGGAATTCGCCTTTGAACCAGCCGCTGACGATGTTCACCGCGATGCGGCCGTTGGTGAGTTGGTCGATCGTCGCCAGTTGCTTGGCTGCCAACGCCGGTTGCCACGGGCCGGGCAGGATCGCGGCGATCACTTTGAGTTTGCTGGTGGCCGCGAGCAATGCGTGGCTGAACGCCACGGATTCATGCTGGAACTCCGCACCATATCCGGCGGTGAAACGGATCTGCGTCAACGCGTATTCGAACCCGGCGGCCTCGGCGAGCTGCGCCAGTTTGCGGTTGTAGTCGATGCCCCAATCGGTGCGCTGTTCGATCTTGCTGACCACCAGCCCACCGCTGACGTTCGGCACCCAGTAGGCAAATTTTACGGCTTGCTGACTCATTGGCGTGTCCTCGGGACATTTGCGGAGATGGGAGTGGTAGAGCAGCAAGCGTGCCAGCCCTGGAATGCCCGGTTTTGTTGGGTTTCCCGGCTATCAAGATGTTTTTTTAAGGGGGATTTGTTGGCTGGATGTTGAGTGGGCAACAGTAAGTTTTGCATTGGCTGGGATGCCGCCTTCGCGAGCAAGCTCGCTCCCACAGGGGATTTGTAGTGAATATTGATTTTGTGAACACCCCAAAAAACTGTGGGAGCGAGCTTGCTCGCGAAGGCGTCAGACGGGTCGCCGCAACAGTTGGATACAGGTAACATGACCGCCCTCCCCGCAGCCAAATCTGCGCCCTGCCGAATAAGCCGATTCCATGCCTTTCGAACTCAGCGTTGACCTCACCACCCTCGCCATTCTGGCCTTTGTCGCTTTCATTGCCGGTTTCATCGATGCCATCGCCGGCGGTGGCGGCCTGCTGACCACGCCCGCCCTGCTGACCGCTGGCCTGCCGCCGCATCTGGTGCTCGGCACCAACAAACTCAGCTCGACGTTCGGCTCGGCCACTGCCAGTTTCACCTTCTACAAACGCAAGCTGTTCCACCCGCGTCAGTGGACCCACGCCATCGTCGGCACACTGGTCGGCGCCCTGGCCGGCGCCATCGTCGCGCATTACCTGCCGGCGGAATGGCTGAACAAGATGCTCCCGGTGATTGTGTTTGCCTGCGGCCTGTATCTGTTGTTCGGCGGCACGCCAAAAGCGCCACTGGACAGCGACGCGCCGATCAAAAAGAAATGGCAATCGAGCCAAGGCTTCAGCCTCGGTTTCTATGACGGCGTGGCCGGCCCCGGTACGGGCGCGTTCTGGACAGTGAGCAGCCTGCTGCTCTACCCGATCGATCTGGTCAAGGCCAGCGGCGTGGCGCGCAGCATGAACTTCGTCAGCAACATTGCGGCGCTGTCGGTGTTCGTGTTTTCCGGGCAGGTGGACTGGATCATCGGCCTGAGCATGGGCCTGTCGGTGATGGTCGGCGCGTTCTTTGGCGCGCGCACCGCGATCAGCGGCGGCGCCAAGTTCATTCGCCCGGTGTTCATCACCGTGGTGCTGGGTTTGACCGTGCGCCTAGCCTGGCAGCACTGGTTCAGCGTGGCCTAAGCGTCGCGCCACGTAGACGTCGATCAGGTAACGGGCAATCGACTTTGACGCCGGCAACGGCGGCAGGTCGTGCACGTTGAACCACTGGGCGTCTTCGATCTCGTCTTCCTGACAGACAATCTCGCCACCGGCATATTCGGCATGGAAGCCGAGCATCATCGAATGCGGGAAGGGCCAGCACTGGCTGCCCATGTACTGAATGTTCTGCACCTCGATCTGCACTTCTTCGCGCACTTCACGAATCAGGCAATCCTCGGCCGACTCGCCGGGTTCAGCGAATCCGGCCAGCGTGCTGTAGACCCCAGTGACGAATCGCGGTGAGCGCGCCAACAGAATCTCGTCGCCACGGGTAATCAGTACGATCATGCTCGGTGAAATCCGCGGGTAACTGCGCAGATCGCACGGCTGGCAATACATCGCCCGCTCACGCGGTACCTGCGTCATCGCCTGGCCGCAATTACCGCAGAAACGATGCTCGCGCGCCCACGTGCCTATCTGCGCGGCATACCCGAGCACTTTGTAGATCGTGTGCTCGCCATCGAGCATGAACGCCCGCAGCCCTTTCCAGTTACAACCCGGCACCTCACTGGCACTGCGCAACTCCAACAAGTACACCGGCTCGCCATCGAGATGGCCAATGCCGTGCTCGGCGAGAACTGACAAGTCCTGACGCTTGAGCCATTCCCGGGGGAACAGCGCGCCGTTGTCATCGAACAGAAAGCCTTCCGGGCTGCGCGCCACGGCCCAGCCGCCGGGTTGATCGGTGTCCAGTACTGCAGTGGTCCAGCGAGATGTCATGGTTTCTCAATCCAGAAATTCGGGTTTCTGTTTGCTCATATGGGCGGCCATGGCCACGCGCAAGTCGGTGGATTGCAACATGGCGGCGTTCCAAGTGGCAACGTATTCGAGACCGTCGTCGATACGATGGTCGCGCATGTAGCTGATCATTTCCTTGGTGCCGGTGACCGCGATCGGCGACTTCGCAGCGATCTCGCGAGCGATGTCCAACACGCCTTCGAGCAGCGCGTCCTTGTCGCTGTAGATGCGATTGACCAGGCCAATGCTGCGCGCCTCGTCAGCGCCGAACGTGCGACCGGTGTAAGCCAGTTCACGCAGCATGCCGTCACCGATGATCCGTGGCAACCGTTGCAAAGTGCCAACATCGGCGGCCATGCCGATATCGATTTCCTTGATCGAGAATTGGGCGTCTTCAGCGGCGTAACGCATGTCGCAGGCCGCGATCAGGTCAATCGCACCACCGAGGCAATACCCCTGAATAGCGGCAAGCACCGGTTTGCGGCAGTTGTCGACGGCGTTGAACGAGGCTTGCAGGGTGAGGATCTTGCGGCGCAGCAGGCGCGCGTTGCGGCCAACGTCCTTGCCCAGTTCATTGGCGACGCCGGCGAGCATCATCAGATCAATGCCGGAGGAAAAGTGTTTACCGTTGCCACTGAGGACCACCACGCGCACTTCGTCGGTGTCGTCGATCCAATGGAAGATCTCGACGATCTCGCTCCAGAACGCCGCGTTCATCGCGTTGATCTTTTCCGGGCGATTGATCTGCACATGGGCGATGTTGTCGGCCAGTTCGACACTGAAGGCGGAGTATTGAGTCATGGCAGTGATCCTTTACCGGGCTGAAAATGAGGCCCGAACTATAACAAGGCATCACAGTGGCGGTTCGGCCAAATGCGGGACTGTCCTGAGTTTTACTTTGCCTGTGCCGGCTTCTTCGCGAGCAGGCTCGCTCCCACCCTGTTGAAATGCATTCCCACTGTGGGAGCGAGCCTGCTCGCGAAGACGTCCGATCAGTCACTACAAATCATCTGGCCAAACGCCGCAACCCAAACAACATCCCCCCCGCCCCCAGCAACATCGCCGCCAGAAACAGCGGATAGGAAATCCACCACGGCGTCCCCGCCGTCATCATGCTGAATTCCGACATGCCGCCAATACTCGCAATCAGGTTCAACGGCAGAAACACCACGTTGATCAAGGTCAGCTTGCGCAGCAGGTTGTTCATGCTGTTGTTCATCAGATTGCCGCGCGCGTCGATCAGCCCGGAAAACACCGTCGAGTAGATTTCCGCCTGCTTGTAGCACTGGTTGTTCTCGATGATCAGGTCGTCGATCAGGCCAAGCGCTTCACTGCCGAAATGCTGCTTCTCGGCATGGTTGCGCAGGCGCGTGAGGACCGCGCCGTTGCTGTGCAACGCGTTGATGTAATAGATCAGGCTTTCGCTGAGGTTGAACATCTGCACCAGATGCTGGTTTTGCATCGAGGCGTTGAATTTCTGCTGCAGTTCGCGGGCGACCAGTTTGATCACCTTGAGATGCCCGAGGTAG
The DNA here is from genome assembly GCF_900110195.1 of Pseudomonas sp. ok266. Taxonomy (NCBI): domain Bacteria; kingdom Pseudomonadati; phylum Pseudomonadota; class Gammaproteobacteria; order Pseudomonadales; family Pseudomonadaceae; genus Pseudomonas; species Pseudomonas sp. ok266. The sequence continues at coordinate 74,381 of NZ_FOCU01000006.1, forward strand.
TGATGGATGTTGTTGAACAGCAAGTCGAGCAACACATCCAGCGGCGTGTTCAACGGCTGGCGGGTGCCGAGGCCGTGCAGCGGCGTGTCGTCGGTGGCGATCACCAGCAGTTGCCCGGGCGCGAACAGTAGCCCGCAGGACGACACTTCAAACGCCAGACTGCCACCGCCGGAATAGTTTTCCGGGCGTTTCCAGATCAGAAACAAATGGTCGGGATGGAACTCGATGCGCGACACCTCGTCCGGGTCCAGCGCTGACGCCAGTGCATGCTCATCGACCTTGAAATGACTGTGCAGCAAGTCGCGTTCGGCAGCATCGGGGTTGCTGAACAGCATCACCTCGGCATCCAGTCGTTCGACCCGCTGCAGGGCGCCGTGGCTCAGTGCGAAGCTGTTGATCATCGGCGCCTCACCACGCCTGACCGCGACGCTTCAGCTCCAGGCGGCGCACGAACTCTTCCAGTACCAGTGCGTACAGATCGTCGTGCAAATAGGCGTCTTCGATGCCGGCGTCGAGGTTGGGGTTGTCGTTGACTTCGATCACCACCACCTTGTCGCCGGCTTGTTTCAGATCGACGCCGTAGAGGCCGTCGCCGATGAGGTTTGCGGTTTTTACCGCCAGCTCCACCACCGCGCGCGGCGCCTCGTGGATCGCCATGGTCCGGCATTCGCCGTTGACGTCCTGACCCTTGGCTTTGTGATTGTAGATTTGCCAGTGGCCCTTGGACATAAAGTACTGGCAGGCGAAGATCGGTTTGCGATTGAGCACGCCAATGCGCCAATCGTATTCGGTGTAGAAAAACTCCTGCGCCAGCAGCAACACCGAGTGTTCGAACAGTTCGGCGGTCGCCTCCAGCAAAGCCTGCTGGCTTTCGACCTTGATCACGCCACGGGAAAAACAGCCGTCAGGGATCTTCAATACCAGCGGAAAGCCAAGGCGCTCGCCCACACGCTCGAAGTCTTCGGGTCGCTCTTTGTAGAGGATTTCGGTGGCGGGCATGCCCAGTTGATGGCTATTGAGCAAATCAGTCAGGTAGACCTTGTTGGTGCAACGCAGAATCGACGTCGGGTCATCCATCACCACCAATCCTTCACTTTCGGCCTTCTTGGCGAAGCGATAAGTGTGGTTGTCGACGCTGGTGGTTTCACGGATCAGCAAACCGTCGTACTCGGCCAGACGTGCGTAATCCTTGCGTTCAATCAGTTCGACGTCGATGCCCATGCCTTTGCCGACCCGGACGAAATTCGCCAGTGCCTTGGCATTGGACGGCGGCAACGCCTCCTGCGGATCGTGCAATATCGCCAGATCATAGCGTGCCACTTGCGGCGAGCGCGGCACCCGCCAGACTTTACGGCTGAACCCGTCCAGCGCGTTGGCGAACTGATCTTCCTGATCATCGCGCAACTTGTGCAGTGCGCCGGACTTCATGCCTTCGATGTGCCAACCATTAGTTCGACGGAACTCAACTAACAATATCGGGCAGGGAAACACTTCAAACAATTGCCGCGCCAGATCCTGTAATGGCTCGATATGTGTCCGACCGAAATACAGGGTCAGGGTAAACCCTTCGGTATCACTGTAGAGATGATGACTGAGGGCTTTCTCGAGCGTTTTATCGAGGTCATCCAGCGCCAGGCCATACAGTGATTTTTTCGTCAGTTCACTGATGGTGCGCACGGAGGGAATCACCTTGTGCCCCCGCGCTTCGGCCAGCAGTGAGCAGTAGTAGCCATGACCGAGATACTTGTAGCTGCGGCACAGATTGATCACCTGCACACGCTTGCCCGGCTCGCTGTCACAGCTGTGCTCGAGGTATTCCTGCGCCGTCAGGATGTCTTCACTGGGGAAGTATGAAGCCCAGTCTTCCTTGCGCTCGACAATAATCAACACTTGGCTGGATGCCTTAATCGCCGAACTTAAATAAGTTGCCGCCGGCAAACTTTGCTCGGATACTTCGCGCCAATGACCCTGTACCGCTGACATAGAGATTGATCCGTTGGAGAACAAGACCTTTTCTATTAAGCACGAAGTTTTTTGAAAGTCTCGTTTCGTTACGCAACTTTTACGGTGGTCATATGAAGGCTGTTTTTCGTTTGGCGGTAGTTGAAGACTTGCCGGCGCTGCTGGCACTGGAAATGCAATGTTTCACCACAGACCGGCTCACCAGTCGCAGCTTTCAGTGGATGATCACCCGTGCTCACGGGCAGTTGCTGGTGGCGGAGTGCGACGGTCAATTGTTGGGTTATGCGTTGGTGTTGTTTCATCGCGGCACTTCGCTCGCGCGGCTGTATTCCATTGCACTGGCCGTTGAAGCGCGAGGAACCGGTCTGAGCAAGCAACTGCTGCAACGCATCGAAGCGATGGCGCTGGAGCACGATTGTGCCTATCTGCGCCTGGAGGTGCGCATCGACAACCCTGCGGCCATTGCCCTGTATGAACGCAATGGCTACCGGCGCTTTGCGCTGATCCATGATTACTACGAAGACCACGCCGACGCGCTGCGCTTGGAGAAACGCATTCTCCAGCACCGCGATTCGCGCAGCATCAAGGTGCCTTACTACCCGCAAACCACCGATTTCACCTGTGGCCCGGCGTGCCTGTTGATGGCCATGGGCGCATTGCAATCGGAACGTTTATTGGAGCGGCGCAAAGAATTGCAGATCTGGCGGGAAGCGACCACGGTGTTCATGACCTCCGGCCACGGCGGGTGCAGTCCGCAGGGATTGGCTTTGGCGGCGTGGCGTCGGGGCTTTCGCGTGCGTATGGCGTTGAGCATGAGCGGGCCGTTATTCCTCGATGGAGTGCGGGATGCGCATAAAAAAGACGTCATGCGCTTGGTCCACGATGAGTTTACGGCGCAATTGCAGGAGACAGATGTCGAGTGTGTGATCGGTGCGTCGCTGGATCTGCCGCGCTTGCTGGATGCCGGCGGGCAGCCGATGGTGTTGATCAGCAGCTATCGACTGACCCGCTCGAAGTCGCCGCATTGGGTGATCGTCACCGATTGCGACGAGGATTTCGTTTACCTGCATGACCCGGATGTCGATCACAGCCAGCATCGCCAACCCATGGACTGCCAGCATGTACCGGTGAGTCATGGCGAGTTCGAGAAGATGTGCCGGTTTGGCCGGGGTAAATTGCGTGCGGCGGTGGTGTTGTATTCCCGCGAAACGTAAGCCTCCACATGTAGGAGATGCCGAAGGCTGCGTTCTTTTGATTTTGTTGTGAAGATCAAAAGATCGCAGCCTGCGGCAGCCCCTACAGGGGCCTACCCGTCAAGGTGTCGGCTTCAGGCCAACTTTGTATAGCGAGCCGTTCTCTTCATCCGTCAAAACATACAGATAACCATCCGGCCCTTGCCGCACATCACGAATCCGCTGCTTGAGTTCGCCGAGCAAACGCTCCTCATGCACGACCTTGTCGCCATCGAACTGCAAGCGGATCAGTTCCTGAGTTACCAGCGCGCCGATAAACGCATTGTGTTGCCACGGCTTGAAACGATCGGCATCGTAAAACGTCATGCCGGTAACGCCCGGCGACTTCTCCCACACATGATGCGGTGCGACAGTGCCCTCGGCCGTTTTACCCTGGGCTTCCGGAATCGGCTGCATCGAGTAATTAATGCCGTGGGTCGCCAGTGGCCAGCCATAGTTCTTGCCGCGTTCGATGATGTTCACTTCGTCGCCACCGCGCGGGCCGTGCTCGTTCTCCCATACCGTGCCAGTCCATGGATTGAGCGCTGCGCCCTGCGGATTGCGCACGCCGTAGGCCCAGATTTCCGGGCGAACGCCGGACTGGCCGACAAAGGGGTTGTCGTCCGGCACCTTGCCGTCGGGGTAGATGCGCACGACCTTGCCTTGCAGCTTGTCGAGATCCTGCGCAGTCGGCCGGTCGTTGTTCTCGCCCAAGGTAATGAACAGATAACCGTCGCGATCAAACACCAGCCGCGAGCCAAAGTGATTGCCGACCGAAAGCTTCGGCTCCTGGCGAAAGATCACTTTGAAGTCCTTCAACGTCTTCAGGTCATCCGCAAGCCGCCCGCGCCCTACGGCGGTGCCAGCCTTGTCGCCGGCTCCGCCGCCTTCGGCATAGGACAGATAGACCAGACGATCCTGTTTGAAGTCCGGCGACAGCGCGACATCCAGTAACCCGCCCTGCCCCTTGGCCCAGACCTGCGGTACACCGGAGATCGGCGCCGACAGCGTGCCGTCTGCCGCCACCACGCGCAGATTGCCCGGACGCTCAGTGACCAGCATGCCTTGGCGATCCGGCAGAAACGCCAGCGCCCATGGATGCTCAAGGCCTGCGGTGATGGTCGTGACTTCGAGGGTGCCCTGTTCGCTTTGCAGCTCTTTGGGCGCGGCGGCAAAGGCCGGAGCACTGATCAGCGCACCGGCCCACAGTGTGGCTAGAAGGGTTTTACGCAACATGCACGATTCCTTTTGTTCGTTTCAAGGGCCGACAGAACTTCAGTCCTGCCGCTCAACGATTGCTGTCTCCGCCGCGCGAAGGTGGGTTGGGAATGAACGTGGGGGGTGTGCTCGGCACCGAACGGATCGGCTGGCCGTTGCCAATGCCCCGGTTCTCGACCGTAGGCTGGCGCGGCGTTGGTACGGTGTTCGGCCCCCGAATGAGGGGAGCGCTGGGCTGAGTGCCCTGCATGCTGTTCGGATTGGCCCGGCGGATCGGGCTGTTGTAGGGGTTATTGCTGTTACCGGTGGGGCTTTGCGCCAACAGCATGTCGGCATGAACCAGCCCGCCACTGAGGGCAAGGACGACGATGCCAAGCAGAATTCGGTTCATGACGCTGCCTCTCGATGGGCGTGGGATAGAGCCTTCGAGTCCACGCTACGCCGAGGGTTCGGATTTGTTAACCCGTCAGGCTTAAACAACATGTAACACGGCTTGACCAAGTGGCTGGCAACCCGCGCATCCCGGGGAAACTTTCAGTCGTGGCCGCTGGTCATCCGATCATCACTCGGAGAACTCACCATGGCTCGGGCAATCTGGAAAGGCGCAATCAGTTTTGGACTGGTGCACATCCCTGTCGCACTGGTCTCGGCGACCTCGTCGCAGGGCGTGGATTTCGATTGGCTCGACAGCCGCAGCATGGATCCCGTTGGCTATAAACGGGTAAACAAGGTCACCGGCAAAGAAGTTACCAAGGAACACATTGTCAAAGGTGTGGCCTACGGAAAAGGCCGATATGTGGTGCTCAGCGAAGAAGAGATCCGCTCGGCACACCCTGTTTCAACGCAGACCATCGACATATTCTCGTTTGTCGACGCCGATCAGATTCCCCTGCAAAACATCGACACGCCCTACTATCTGGCGCCGGACAAACGCGGTGGCAAGGTCTACGCGTTACTGCGTGAAACCCTGAGCAAAACCAACAAGGTCGCCCTCGCCCGCGTGGTCTTGCATACGCGCCAATACCTCGCAGCGTTAATGCCGCTGGAATCGGCGCTGGTGTTGGTGAAGTTGCGCTGGCCGCAGGAGGTACGTGGTCTCGATGAGCTCGAACTGGGCAGCGAAGTGACCAAGCCGCAGTTGGCCAAGGGTGAGCTGGACATGGCCAAACGGCTGGTGCAGGACATGAGCGCCGACTGGAAGCCCGAAGACTACAAGGATGAATTTGAAGACAAGATCATGGCCCTGGTCGAGAAAAAGGCCCATGAAGGCAAGATCGAGGATGTTGAGACGGTGGGCGGCGAAGAAGAGCGTAAGACGGCCGATGTTATCGACCTGACCGAACTGCTTAAACGCAGCCTGGGCGGGAAAGCGGTGGCGAAGCCGAAAGCGAAAGCCGCAAGCAAGTCTGCGCCAGCCAAGAGGACAAAGAAGGTTTCCGGTGAATGACAATCCAGGGATCGTCAGGCAACTGACAGGTTGTATTTGAGAGAGTCTTCGCGAGCAAGCTCGCTCCCACAAGGTTCTGAGTCGAGCGTGAAATTCGCATTCACCCAATTTCACTGTGGGAGCGAGCCTGCTCGCGAAGGGGCCAGCCAAAGCAATGCAACAATTCAGATCAGAATGAATACCGCGAGCAAACCACCGAAGATCGCCCACTTTTCCATGTAGTAACGCTTGCGATTGCGCTTTTTCAGCTCTTTGCCACGCAGACGAATCTTGTAGATTCTGGTAAACAAGCGGTTGATCCCGCCAGTACGGTCGCTGGCATCATTCGGTGCGCCTGCCGCCGACATCACCGTGCGGCTGAACCAGGCGTTGAACGCGGCGGCCCAGCGGTATTTCATCGGCCGTTCAATATCGCAGAACAGGATGATGCGGTTCTTGTCGGTGGTGTTTTCGGCGTAATGAATAAACGTCTCGTCGAACATCACCGCTTCACCATCGCGCCAATGGTAGCTCTCACCGTCGACGTTGATGTAGCAGCCGGCATCGTTCGGCGTGTCCAGGCCCAGGTGATAGCGATAGGAACCAGCATACGGATCGCGGTGACGGACCAGTTTTGAACCCGGGGGCAACTCGGCAAACATCGCGGCCTTGATCGAACCAATGCTCTGCACCAATTCGGTGGTGCGCGGGCACAGCTTCATGGCCGACGGATGGCTCTCGCCGTACCACTTCAGATAAAACCGCTTCCAGCCGCTTTTGAAGAACGAGTTGAAACCGACATCGTCGTACTGGTTGGAGCGCTTGATCTCGCCGGCACGCAGCAGGTTCTGCCCCTCCTCACGGATTTCTTCCCAGTGCGCCTGCAACGGGCTCAAGTCAGGAAACTCGCTAGGGTCCAGGTACGGCTTGTTCGGTTTTTTCGAAAACAGATAAAGGAAGCAGTTGATCGGCGCAAGAAACGTCGAATGGTCGCTCAGTTGTCGACCGAGTTTGTGTCGCACACGCCCACGCAGATGAACGTATGCAATGGAAATGACATAAATAGCAGCAATGATGAGTTTCACGGAAATCGTCACACGTCAGAAGTGAACAAACTGCGCGCCTGGCGGCCTGAGGCCCAGCGTCTCATGCAGTGGTCTGAATACACATGGCTCGTCCTTGGCCCGCGCCGTAACCGGACGCTCGGTGAAAGGTGGCATTTTAGCCACAGTTTGTCGCCAAAGGTGAGCGTTCATCTGTGAAAAACTGTCCCGCGCAGGTGCCAATCGGCGGTCGTGGCGTGATCGCCCTATCGTTTAAAGAGCCAGACCAGTACAATCGCCGCCAAACTTTACGCGCCCCCCTTGGTTGATGACGGGACTTCCCCGCTTCAGCGCACTTTGACTCGGGCCAAGCGCTCCAGCCGCACCCTCGCTACTCAGAATGCTTCGCAGGAAAAACTCTTGATCTCTACAGCTAACATCACGATGCAGTTCGGCGCCAAGCCGCTCTTCGAAAACGTTTCGGTCAAATTCGGCGCGGGCAACCGCTACGGTCTGATCGGCGCCAACGGTTGCGGCAAGTCGACCTTCATGAAAATCCTCGGCGGCGACCTCGACCCGTCCGGCGGTCAGGTCATGCTCGAGCCGAACGTACGTCTGGGTAAATTGCGCCAGGACCAGTTCGCCTACGAAGAATTCACCGTGATCGACACCGTGATCATGGGTCACGAAGAACTGTGGAAGGTCAAGGCCGAGCGCGACCGCATCTACTCGCTGCCGGAAATGAGCGAAGAAGACGGCATGGCCGTGGCCGAGCTGGAAACCGAATTCGCCGAGATGGACGGCTACACTGCCGAATCCCGTGCCGGCGAACTGTTGCTGGGCCTGGGTATCGGCATCGAGCAACACTTCGGCCCGATGAGCGAAGTTTCGCCAGGCTGGAAACTGCGCGTATTGCTGGCGCAGGCGCTGTTCTCCGATCCGGAAGTGCTGTTGCTCGACGAACCGACCAACCACTTGGACATCAACACCATTCGCTGGCTGGAGAACGTGCTGACCCAGCGTAACAGCCTGATGATCATCATCTCCCACGACCGTCACTTCCTGAACAGCGTGTGCACGCACATGGCTGACCTGGATTACGGCGAGCTGCGTCTGTTCCCGGGCAACTACGACGAGTACATGACCGTGGCGACCCAGTCCCGCGAGCAACTGCTGTCGGACAACGCCAAGAAGAAAGCGCAGATTTCCGAGCTGCAATCGTTCGTCAGCCGCTTCTCGGCCAACGCCTCGAAAGCCAAGCAGGCTACTTCCCGCGCCAAGGCGATCGACAAGATCCAGCTGGCCGAGGTCAAGCCTTCGAGTCGCGTGAGCCCGTTCATTCGCTTCGATCAGAACAAGAAGCTGCACCGCCAGGCGGTCATCGTCGAAAAAATGGCCAAAGGCTTCGACGGCAAACCACTGTTCAAAGACTTCAGCTTCCAGGTTGAAGCCGGCGAGCGCGTGGCGATCATCGGCCCGAACGGTATCGGCAAAACCACCCTGCTGCGCACCCTGGTCAACGAACTGACCCCGGACGCCGGCAGCATCAAGTGGACCGACGCTGCCGAACTGGGCTACTACGCCCAGGATCACGCGCACGACTTCGAAGACGACGTCACCCTGTTCGACTGGATGGGTCAGTGGACTCAGGGCGAACAGATGATTCGCGGCACTTTGGGGCGCATGCTGTTCTCCAACGACGAAATCCTCAAGTCGGTCAAAGTGATTTCCGGTGGTGAGCAAGGTCGCATGCTGTTCGGCAAGCTGATCCTGCAAAAGCCGAACGTGCTGATCATGGACGAACCGACCAACCACTTGGACATGGAATCGATCGAGGCGCTGAACCTGGCGCTGGAAAACTACCCGGGCACGCTGATCTTCGTCAGCCACGACCGTGAGTTCGTATCGTCCCTGGCCACACGCATCATCGAGCTGAGCCCGGATGGCGTGACTGACTTCAGCGGCACTTACGATGACTACCTGCGTAGTCAGGGTGTGGTGTTCTAAAACGCTGCTGCAACCTGAAAAGCCCTGTCCATGTGACGGGGCTTTTTGCATTTCAGGGTGAGGAATTTGCTGGTGCGGCGACCTTCGCGAGCAAGCTCGCTCCCACATTTGAAATACATTCCCCTGTGGGAGCGAGCTTGCTCGCGAAGACGCCAGTAGCTGCGACATCAATCTTTTGGGAAAGTAGTTAGCCTGCTTTCTTTTATCTGACACCCAAGCCATGATGCGAACTCTCCCACCGCCGCCCGCGAACGAGTCCTCATGTCTGCGCAGCAACTGCCACCGCAAAGCTCCATGGCGATCACCCTGCAGATCGTTTCTATCGTGTTCTACACCTTTATTGCGTTCCTCTGCATCGGCCTGCCGATCGCGGTGTTGCCCGGTTATGTGCATGAGCAGCTGGGTTTCAGCGCGGTCATCGCCGGGCTGGTGATTGGCTCGCAATACCTGGCCACCCTGCTCAGCCGGCCAATGGCCGGGCGCATGTCGGACACGGTCGGCACCAAACGGGCGATCATTTATGGCTTGTGGGGGATTGTCCTCAGTGGCTTGCTGACGCTGCTCTCCACCCTGTTGCAGACTTGGCCGCTGACAAGCCTGGTCATTCTGATCATCGGCCGCTTGCTGCTCGGCATCGCGCAGGGCTTGATCGGTGTCGGTACGATCAGTTGGTGCATGGGCCAGGTCGGCGTCGAACACACGGCAAAATCCATCGGCTGGAACGGCATCGCTTCCTATGGCGCGATTGCCATTGGTGCGCCCTTAGGCGTGGTGATGGTTGCTGATTACGGTTTCACCAGCCTCGGCATCGCGCTAGCCGTGCTGGCGGCCGGTGCACTGCTGCTGATCCGCAACAAACCGTCGGTGCCGGTGATCCGTGGCGAACGCCTGCCGTTTTGGGCGGTGTTCGGGCGGATCGCCCCGTATGGCGCCAGTCTGACCCTGGCCTCGATCGGTTACGGCACCCTGACCACTTTCATCACCCTCTATTACCTCAACCGAGGCTGGACCGGCGCGGCGTACTGCCTGACGGTGTTTGGCGTGTGCTTCATCCTGTCGCGGCTGATGTTTATCTCGGCGATCAGTCGGTTTGGCGGGTTCAGGTCCGCTATCGCCTGCATGACCATCGAAACCTTGGGCTTGGTGATGTTGTGGCTGGCGCCGTCGACCGCATTCGCCTTGATCGGTGCCGGACTGGCAGGGTTTGGTTTGTCGCTGGTGTACCCGGCGCTGGGTGTCGAGGCGATCAAGCAGGTGCCCAGTTCCAGCCGAGGATCCGGGTTGGGCGCTTATGCAGTGTTCTTCGATCTGGCGCTGGCGATTGCCGGGCCGTTGATGGGCACGGTGGCGTTGAACCTGGGGTATTCGTGGATATTCTTCAGCGCGGCGCTGTTGTCGGTGATCGGATTGGGGCTGACCTTGCTGCTCCAGCGCCGGGCGATTTCCTGAAGTTCGCCGCGATCCCCTGTAGGAGTGAGCCTGCTCGCGATAGCGGTGTGTCAGTCACCTAATATGTTGAATGGTATGACGCCTTCGCGAGCAAGCTCGCTCCCACAGTTGCTGCGGTGCTGCGGGGATCGGATTATTGATCCGCGGTTTGCATCCCGGCCCGGGTTGGTCTGCCCAGTGTATGGGAGAAGAACCGTCCCGCCTCAGAGATCAGGTTGCGGTGAATATCCTCGCGATCCACCCCATCAGCATCGGTGCACAACGCCGGCATGGCGCGAATCTGTTCTTCGTTGCACGGCGCCATAAACACGAAGTGCCCTGCCCCGGCGAGTAATTTGAAGTCCGGTGCCGTCGGCAGTTTGCGCGCCAGCGCGGCGGCGTTCTTGTCGAAGGCCACCAGTTTGTCACCATCACCGCTGTAGAGCAGCACCGGCACATGCACGTCAGCCAAGGTGTGACGACCGAACTTCAGGCTCAGCGGCGCCATCAGCAGCAGCGCATGAACGCGCGGATCGGCCACCGGTTGCAGATCATCCCGATCAACGATCAACTCACCCTGGGTGTTACAAGCATCACGATCGTCCGGGCGCTCTTGGCAATACCGACGCAGGCGATCGAGATCCGGTTGCGCCCCGGACAGGATCAATGCCGTCTCGCCGCCCGCCGAATAACCAATCACCCCGACTTGATCCGCATTGACGTACGGCGCAAGCATGCGATCGCCCAAGGTTGCGGTGATGGCTTCGGAAATCTGGATCGGTCGCCCGTAGAGATTGCTCAGGGTGCCGAGTCGGCTGTGGTCTTTGGAATTGTCGCCGGGGTGAATCACCGCCACCACGACAAAGCCTTTGCGCGCCAGCGAAGTCGCCAGGTCGTGCAGTGCGAGCGGCGTGCCGGTGTTGCCATGGGAGAGCATCAGCATCGGGAAACGGCCGATGGCGACTTTGGTGTCTTCGCCGGCCTCGACCGAATAGCCCTCGAGCAGGCTCAGGTGTTCGCGATCGCTGGAAGGATAGAAGGCGATGGCGCGCATCGGTTGCAGGTCCAGCGGATCGAGGAAGGTCATCTCGTGATAACCGACGCTCCAGACCGGGTGTCGCCCAGGCGCGGCATGCACTGTGTTAAGGCTGCCGAGCAGGCAAATCAGTAACGTTGCACAAAGACGCATCATGGGATGCCCCACCCTGTTGTTACTCAATCGAAAGTTCCGTTGCGTTGCGGGCCTGAAACCCCGGGGATTCGGTGTTCCGGTACGACAATGCACTCAGACGCTGATTGTGTGACTGCATAACCCGGGCCAGATTATGTAACAGCCAGAAACAAAAAACTCCGTATTCGCCCCTTGCGGAACCAGAATACAGAGTTTTTTGGGTATTACCTGAACATCAGCTGTTCTTTACGCAAGCCTTACGCGGCGGCGAACAGTTGCTCGCTGATCTTCGCTTGTGCAGCGGTCATCGCGTTGTTGCGCACTTCTTCGCCATACGCCAGGCCTTCAGCGCGGACGATTTCGATGTCGGTGATGCCGAGGAAGCCCAGTACCAGCTTCAGGTACTCTTCGTGAGCGATGCCGCTGGCCTGACCGGCATGAATGCCGCCGGAAGTCGATACGATCACCACTTTCTTGCCGCCGCACAGGCCTTCAGGGCCGGCTTCGGTGTAACGGAAGGTTTGACCGGCGACTGCAACGCGGTCGATCCACGCCTTGAGTTGGGTCGGCACGGTGAAGTTGTACATCGGAGCCGCGATCACCACGGCGTCCGCAGCGATGAATTCGGCCAGGGTCGAAGCGCTCAGTTCGGCTTCATGCTGTTGAGCAGCGTTACGCAGCTCAGCGGTGGTGCCAGCGGCGACCAGGGTGGTCGACGAGAAGTGGCTGATGGCGTCGGCGGCCAGGTCGCGGTAGGTCACCACGGCGCTTGGCTCGGCAACTTGCCAGGCTTTGACGACTTCGCTGCTCAACTGACGGGAAGCCGAGTTGTCGCCCAGAATGCTCGAATCGATATGCAGCAGTTTCATGTGGAATCTCCTGGAAGGAATCGCCGGTGGCGACGGAATGGAGACAATCCTACGCAAGAAACCAATGGATGATTAGCCGCCTGAAATGCGATAGTTTGTCCCACTGATAGAACAGTCGGATATCCCTGATGCAAGACCTCAACGATCTCTACTATTTCGCCAAAGTCGTCGAAGCCGGCGGTTTTGCTGCGGCCGGGCGCTTGCTCGGGATTCCCAAATCACGGCTGTCGCGGCGCATTGCCGAACTTGAAGAACGCCTTGGCGCGCGTTTACTGCAACGCACCACCCGGCAACTCAATCTCACTGCAGTTGGCGAACGTTACTTGCGCCACTGTCAGGCGATGCTCCTCGAAGCAGAAATGGCCGATGAAGCGGTGGCGAGCATGTCCAGCGAGCCGCGCGGGCGACTGCGCGTGTCCTGCCCTACAGGTCTGGCCCGGGAAATGTTGCCGTGGGTGATCAGCGATTTCCTTGGCAAATTCCCCCAGGTGCAACTGGAAGTCGTACTGCTCAATCGCCGTGTTGATCTGGTCGGTGAGGGCTTTGATGTCGCGTTGCGCGTGCGTGAGCACGGTGACGAGGATCCGCTGCTGGTGACCCGGCGCCTGCGTCAGGCGCAGATGGTCGTGGTGGCCAGCCCGGCGTTTTTACAGGGCAAGACGATCAACCATCCGCAAGACCTGAAGCATCTGCCCGTACTGGGTGCGCTGGAGGCCGATCGTATGGTGCATGTGCGCCTGCTCGATCAGCAGGGCCACAGTTTCGAACTGAACATGGAGGCTCGCCTGGGCATCGATGATTTTGTCGTACGCAAGGCCTGCGTCCTTGCCGGTCAGGGGTTTACCCTGTTGCCGATGATGTATTGCGAGGCCGAGCTGGAAAACGGCACGCTGGTGCAGATGTTGCCGGAGTGGTCACTGCCCGGCGGCTGGCTGCAAGCAGTGTATCCGCATCGGCGCGGGGTGATGCCAGCGGTGCGCGCGTGGATCGATCATCTGGTCGAGTCGTTCAATGCCTGTGGGGAGCGGTTGTTATGAGCAAGGGAAAGATGAACGAAGCCGACGTTGCGGCGTTCTGCCTGGCATTGCCGGGCGCTCGGGAAGATTACAAATGGGGCGGCGTGCGAGTGTTTTCGATTGCCGGCAACAAGATGTTTGCCTTGCAGGGGCTGCGTGGGGATTCGCTGGCGTTCAAGGTTGATAAAGATCTGTTTCTCGGTCATTGCGACCGTCCGGGGATTCACCCGGCGCCCTATCTGGCCCGGGCGCAGTGGATCATCATGCATCCGCCCTACCCGTTGGGCGCCGAGGAATTGCGCGGGTTGTTGCAACGTTCGCATCAGCTGGTGGTGAGCAAGTTGCCGAAAAAGACCCAAATCGGTTTGTTGCTGTAAACCCGATCCCAGTAGGAGTGAGCCTGCTCGCGATAGCGGAGTGTCAGTTGGAATTTCTTTGGCTGACACTCCGCTATCGCGAGCAGGCTCACTCCTACATAGGGAATTGCGGTGTATTCAGAACAGCGCCAGCAGGTTCGAGCCAAGAAACAGCTGGTCGATCCAGAACAACTGATGCAACACGACAATCACCCAGAACAGAATCTGAAACGACACCTTGCGCGTCTTGTGCCGGAACACCTGCTGGGCGATTAATGCACCCGGCCAGCCGCCCGCCAGTTCCACGGCATGAAGAATGTTCTCCGGAGTGCGCCAGGCGTCGGCGCGCGCCTTGCGCTTGTCTGCCCAGTACATGAAGAACGCCAACACACTCACAACACCGTAAGCCGTCAGCGGCACCAACGAAATCCCGCGCAACCACATCGACACCGAGCCGAACAGCGGCAGCGCGCAGACGATCAACAGAACCAGCAGTTTCAGCTTCAGATGCTGGATGTTGTTGCCGCCCGAAGGTCGCCCTTCGGGCCGGCGTGCGCGGGAATCACTCATGGCTTGGCCGCCGCCCAATCGATCCAGCCAAACTGCCACGTCGCCAGAATGACCAGACCAAAAACGATCCGATACCAGGCAAATGCCGCATAGCTATGGCTGGCGATGAACTTGAGCAAGCCGCGCACGGCGATCATGGCGAAGATGAACGCGGTGACAAAGCCGATGGCAAACACCGGGAAGTCCGCCGGCACAAACAGATGGCGGTACTTGTAGCCCGAGTAGACCGCCGCTCCGACCATGGTCGGCATCGCGAGGAAGAAGGAAAACTCGGTGGCAGTCTTGCGCGACAGGCCGAAGAGCAACCCGCCAATGATCGTCGAGCCGGAACGCGAAGTACCGGGAATCATCGCCAGGCACTGAGCGAAACCAACCTTCAAGGCATCTTTCCAGGTGATCTCGTCGACTGTTTCGGCGTGCACTGCATGCTGACGCTTTTCCGCCCACAACATGATGATGCCGCCCACCACCAACGCGGTCGCGACGGTAATCGGGTTGAACAGGTACTGGTGAATCAGGTCGGCAAAGATCACGCCCAGCACCACGGCGGGCAGAAACGCGATCAGCAGGTTAGCGGTGAAACGACGGGCACTGGGCTGCGTCGGCAAACCGATGACCACATCGAAAATCTTGCGGCGAAACTCCCAGACCACCGCGAGGATCGCGCCGAGCTGGATGATGATATTGAACGCCATGGCCCGTTCGCCGCCGAAATTCAGCAAGTCGGCAACAATGATCTGGTGTCCGGTACTGGAAATGGGCAAAAACTCCGCCAGCCCTTCTACAACTCCTAGTATCAGTGCCTGCAAGGCCGTCCAAAGATCCATCAATCCCCCAAAGAGCGATGCGCGCCGGCATGCCCCGATAGTATTTTTCTAGCGTTCACTGCGATCAGCGTAGCTGTTTATGGCTGTACCGATTCCGCACGCACAGGATCCACACGAAACGGTCAAAATTCCGTGAAATATCAATTTGGATTCAGGTTTTCACGCGCGGGGCCGAAATCCTAACAGACAAGCCTTATTAGCGCTGCCGCGTTATACGACTTGGGTCGCGTATGCCCGCTCACGAAATCGTGGTTGGATGCTGGCGGTCGTTTATTACAAGAAAAAGAATCCGGAGTGACAGCGTTATGAACAGCTTGCGCAGTGTGTCGATCAGCCGACGCTTGTGGCTCATCTTGATTGTGGCGGTGGTCATGTTGCTGACCTTGGGCGTGTTGATGCTCAAGCAGATCCACGACGATCTCTACCACGCCAAGGCCCAGAAAACCCAGCACGTAGTACAGACCGCCAGCGGCCTGCTGACCTACTACCACGACCTCGAAACCGCCGGCACCCTGAGCAAAGAGGCGGCGCAGAAACAGGCGCTGACGGCGATTCGTGGCCTGCGCTACGACCAGAGCGATTATTTCTGGATCAACGACCTCACGCCCGTGATGGTCATGCACCCGACCAACCCGAAACTCGAAGGCCAGAACCTCTCGGCGATCCGCGATCCGGACGGTTTTGCGGTGTTCAACGAAATGGTCGCCATCGCTAGGTCCAAAGGCGCCGGCATGGTCGACTACCGTTGGCCGAAACCCGGGGCCAGTGAGCCGGTGGCCAAGACCTCCTACGTCAAACTGTTCGAGCCGTGGGGCTGGGTGCTCGGCTCCGGAGTTTACGTCGACGACGTGCAGGCGGAATTCCAGGGCCAAGTGATCAAGGCTACGGTCATCGGCCTGGCGATTGCCGTGATCATGGCGCTGCTGGTGATCCTCATCGCGCGCAGCATCGTCCGTCCGCTGCAGGAAACCGTGAACGCCATGGCCAACATTGCCAGCGGTGAAAGCGACCTGACCCGCAGCCTCGATACCCATGGCAAAGATGAAGTCACTGAACTGGCGCATCACTTCAACGCCTTCACCGCCAAACTGCGGCGGGTGATCGGCGATTTGCAGGTGTCGGCCAGTGCACTGGGTCAGTCGTCCAGCGAACTGGGCAACGACGCCACGCAGGCCCAGCAGCGCAGCCAGCAGCAATCGCAGCAGATGGAACTGGTGGCCACCGCGATCAACGAGGTGACCTATGGCGTGCAGGACGTGGCGAAGAACGCCGAGCACGCCGCCGCCGAAATGCGCGATGCCGAAGCGCAGGCGCAACAGGGCCAGATCAACATCGATGGCAGCTTGCAGCAGATCGACAAACTGTCCGGCACTATCGATCAAGCGGTGGAAGTGATCCGCACCCTCGCCGCCGAAAGTACGCAGATCGGCAGCGTGCTGGAAGTGATTCGCTCGATTGCCGAACAGACCAACCTGCTCGCGCTTAATGCCGCGATTGAAGCGGCGCGGGCCGGTGAGCAAGGTCGCGGATTTGCCGTGGTGGCGGATGAAGTACGCTTGTTGGCGCAACGTACGCAGAAGTCGACGGCGGAAATCCAGTCGATGATCGAGCGTCTGCAGAACCATTCCGAAGCCGCTGTGAAAGTGATCGGCGACAGCAGCAAGGCGTCGCAACTGACCATCGAACAAGCCGGGTTGGCCGGTGCGAGTCTGAATGCGATTGGCCAGGCACTGCGTAATCTCAATGGCCTGAACGCTTCGATTGCCAGCGCCACGTTGCAGCAGGCGCATGTGGTCGAGGACATTAATCAGAACGTCACTCAGGCGGCCGGCCTCTCGCACAGCACGGCGATCGCTGCCGAACAATCGAGTGCGGCCAGCCTGAAACTTGGCCAGTTGAGCGAACAACTCAACACCCTCCTGCGCCAGTTCCGCGTCTGACCCAAAACCTGTGGGAGCGAGCTTGCTCGCGAAAGCGTCAGGTCAGTCAAAGAAGATTTCGACTGCACAGGCCCCTTCGCGAGCAAGCTCGCTCCCACAGGGTTCTTCAGTGTCTGGGCGAATGCAGTACAATCCGCCCCCTCCTCAATTTCCCCCAAGGAACCCCCATGTCCGGGCTTGAACTGTTTGCCGCCGCCCTCGGGGTGATCGCCGTGTGGCTGACGGTCAAACAGAATCCGTGGTGCTGGCCGATCGGTCTGGTCATGGTGCTGCTCTATAGCTGGATCTTCTTTGAAGTGAAGCTGTATTCGGACATGTTGCTGCAAGTGATCTACGCCGCGCTGCAAGTCTATGGCTGGTGGCAATGGACCCGCGCCGGGACGATGCATGACGGTCGTGAGGTCACGCGCCTCGATCAACGCTCGGTCCTGATCGGCTTGGGCGTTGGCGCGGTCGGCAGCCTGTTGCTCGGTGCGGCCATGGCTCACTGGACCGACGCCGCGCAACCGTGGCTCGATGCCGCGCTGACCGGTTTCAGCCTGGTCGCGCAACTGTGGATGGCGCAGAAACGCCTGCAATGCTGGGCACTGTGGTTTGTGCTGGATGTGATCTTTGTCGGCTTGTTCATCTATAAGGGGCTGTACCTGACCGCTGCGCTGTACGGGCTGTTCACTCTGCTGGCGATCCAGGGCTTTCGTGAATGGCGTGCTGACCCGGCGTTGCGCATATGAAGGTTGTGGTCCTGACCGGCCCCGAATCCACCGGCAAGAGCTGGCTGGCGGCGGGCCTGCAACAACGCTTTGGCGGCTTGCGGGTGGATGAATACGTGCGTCGGTTTATCGAACTCAATCCCCGCGACACTTGTCTGGCTGATATCCCGGAAATCGCTCGGGGCCAGTTGCACTGGGAAGATGAAGCGCGGGCGCAACAGCCGTCATTGCTGATCCTCGACACGCACTTGCTGAGCAATATGCTCTGGAGCCAGACGCTGTTCGGCGATTGCCCGGCCTGGCTGGAATCCGAATTGTTGGCGCGGCATTACGACCTGCACCTTTTACTCTCGCCAGAGCAGATTGACTGGACCGATGACGGTCAGCGCTGCCAGCCGGATCTGGACGAGCGTCTGGCGTTTTACCAGGCCACGCAGAACTGGCTGGAAAACCACCATCAACGCTTTCAGGTCATCGAGGGCGATTGGGCCGAGCGCCAGTCGCAGGCATTTGCCGCCGTCGAGCAACTGCTGGCTGAATGACCCGGTCAAAGGGTCCCTTTCCCACGCGATTTCCCCTGTTTTGGGGACAAAGTGTCCAATCCTGAAACACTCGCCCGCGTGCAAAGTGCCCGTTTCAGCACGGTTCACAGCTTTGTCATGCCGGTTGTTACGTGGCTGAAACACCTTGGCGCAAACCCTTGTGCCAGAGCTTTATTCAGCCAATAGACAGGTCAACGCCACCCTGCGTGTATCAGCCATGAAACAGGCGGTGTATCAGGCCGGCGCATCTATTCCCCAAGCAATTGAAATTGAAAGATATTTCAAAAGCGGCACAGCTTTCGCTCTCTCCTTCACAACGCTGACTAGGGCCAGCCCACTGAAGAAGGAATTGCAGCCGTGGGGAATATCAAAAAAGGTTTGACCTGCCTTCTGCTGATCGGATCAGCAGCCAGTACGTTCATCAGCTTCAACGTGCAGGCAGAAGGCAATGGCGTGATTGTCCTCAACCGCGATGTTCAGCCTATTCCTATCGGTCGCAGCGGCGGTAAAGACCCCTATCCAACCACAGTCAATGCTAACCCCTCAGCCCGCATCAATCAGGCGATGAGCAGCACTGAGCTCAATGACGGTGAGTTTGCCAGCGTAGCCAGTGGCTCCTCGATCCGCGGCAACATCAGCACACCGACGGCGAATCTGCCCGGCATGAACACCTTGACCAATACCAACGGCCTGCCCGGTATGAGCAGCGGCCACGGCGGCGGCGCCGGCGGTTCCATCTCCAACACCGTCAACCGCGCAATGGGCGCAGGCCTTGCGCCGCTGACCCGCATGGCTGGAGGCCAATAAGATGAATCGCACCCTGCTCCTGCTCGCCCTCTTCGGTTGCGCCAACGCCATGGCCGCCGACCCCAGCTCAGTGAACAACGCGAACATTCAGGACACCGGCATCCAGTACCGCGGCAACTACAACATCAACCAGGCCGCCGGCGACCAGATGCAACAGACCAACACCAAGGCCATTGCCATCGGCACCTCGGCCAGCGCCACCACAATCGTCCGCCAGCACATCGACACACCCGGTAACCCGTCGACGAATGCCAGCGCGACCATTGGCGGCAACTCTTTCAGTAATGGCAACGGGATCCTCGGTGTGAATCAGGGCGCCGGTGCCAACAACCAGATGGCCAACGTCACGCGCGTCAGCATCAGTGCTGCCCCGCAGAGCGTTGACGACAGTGCCCTTTCGCAACAGAACGTGGCGCTTTTACCGAGCTCAGGAGCAACTGGTACCTCACCCGGCAGTCGCCAGGTCACGACAAGTGATCAGGCCTTCACCGGCAGCCGCGGGGTAATCCAGGTGAACCAGAGTGCTGGGGTGGGGAACCGTATGGCTAACACCCTGAGCATCCGGGTCGCTGACTGACCCAAACAACAAAAGCAGTGCAATTAGAAAGTACCAACACTTAACCAACTAATAAGCACGATGGAGAAACACCATGAAACCTACAATGGCTCTCAAACCACTGGTTTTCGCACTTGCAGCAGTGATGGCAATCGCAGCACAGGCAGGCGGTCGTGATGACGATCATGGTAACGGGCACGGCAATGGTCATGGCAACCATGAACCAAAAGGCCCTACCCTGGAACAACTTCTGCAAATCGGCGCCGGCGCTGGTGCTGCCGTACTCGACACGCAGAACAGCGATGGCAACCTGGTGGGCAACCAAGGCACCAAAAATGATGCCTCCGTTCGCGACTCCGCCAATGGCACCAACGGCAACGTCGGCATGAACAACACCGCCGGGGATGGCAACCAACAAGACAACGCCGCTGCACTGGCAACTGCCGACGAAAGCTTCATCTTCGGCAGTGCCGTGTCCGTTTCCAGCGCGACTCAGGTCAACAACAACAACGCGGTTGCCAACTACTCGACAACCAACAACGCCAACCTCAACAACGTGGGTAACGGCGGTTCCGGCAACATCGGTGTGAACAACAGTGCCGGCAACTTCAACCAACAGAAAAACAACCTGGCCATTGCTGTATCCGGTGGTCGTGTAGCTAACGCCGCTGCCGCTGCCAACCAAAGCTCCACTGGGTTGACTGTGTCCAACAACGGCACTCAAACCTACAAAACCGATACTCTGAGAGGCACCTTCACCGCTGCCGGCGCATTCGTGGCAGCTGGCAAAGCGACCATCGAAGGCGACAAAGGCCATGGTGGTGGCGGTTATGGCGACAACGACCGTGGTCATGGCGGCAACGGCGGCAGCAAAGATCAGAAAGCGACCTTTGAAGCTGTCGGCATCTTCGGTCTCGCCGGTGTAACCACGCAACAAGTGCTGACCCCTGATGGCTGGAAAAACCCTGTGACCAACAACGCAAGCATCTCCAACGTTGGCAACAACTTCTCCGGCAACGCTGGTTACAACAACGCCGCTGGTGTTGGTAACCAACAAAGCAACTCGCTGTCCATCGCTGCAGGTTGCAAAGCCTGCCTGTAATCGCGATCGAAACGAAAGCCCCGGAAACGGGGCTTTTCCTCAGTCCGCAAAGGCGTATCGATCATGCGTAAGACTGCCCTTTTCGCTCTGCTTTGCCTGTCCGGCCTGACCCAGGCTGCCCAGATGCCAGTCGCTGCCCTCCCAGGCGGCGTACTCGTCTACAAGAACGTGCAAAGCATTCGTGAGCGCAAGTTTTCCGACATTGTCGAACAGAAAACCGATTTCAGCTGCGGCGCTGCTGCACTGGCTACGGTGTTACGCCAGGCCTATTGGCTCGACGTCGATGAGGAGCACATCATCAAAGGCATGCTGGTCAACGCTGACCAGGACCTTGTTCGTACTCAAGGGTTTTCCATGCTGGACATGAAGCGCTACATAGAAAGCATCGGCATGCGCGCCAGGGGTTACAAGATTCCGCCGGAAAAACTCGATGCTGTAACCATCCCGGTGGTGGTACTGATGGAAATTCGCGGCTACAAGCATTTCGTGGTTCTGCAGCGTTCGGACAAGGATTGGGTTTACATCGGAGACCCGGTTTTAGGCCACAAGCGCTACAAACATGATGACTTTGTCAAAGGTTGGAACGGCATTGTCTTCGCCATCGTCGGCCCCGGTTATGACAAAACCAATGCATTGCGCAGCCCGCCGACACCGCTGACGGCGAAGAACAAGCTGGATAACTTCAACCCTGTCAGAGATGCTGAATTGATGGACTTCGGGTTCATACAGAGCGACTTCTTTTAATCGCCGATTATAAAGAATGGGGCTGGATGTCCCGGGAGCAGCAAATGAAAACCTCATACTGGCTGGCCGCCGCCTGCCTGGCAGCGAGTGCGTCAGGCTATGCCAATGCAGGATTCAAACCTATAGAAATACAAGACAAGGAGTTGTCCGAACTACGTGGTCGTTATGTCATGCCGGGGCGGATTATCAGCTTCGGCATTGTCATGAGCAGTACCTGGCGCAACGCCAGTGGCGATTTGATCGGGGCTTCGACCTCGATGCAACTTCAGGCAGCAACGGTAAAACCTGAATTCTATGTTCAAACCATCAAGGAACACGGCAACGGCAGCACCCTTTCTACGGGTACCGGCACAATCACCGGTGGCGCCGGCCTCGACAGCAGCCAGGGCGTAACACAGAGCGTACGCGCTGCGGGTGACAGCAATACCGCCTATAACAACGTTGCCATCAACGTTAAAGAAGCCAGTCAGGCGCCAGCACTGGTGCCCACCCAAGGGCAGGCGCTGATGGCCGGGCAAACCATCGGCGGCAGCAATGCCGCAGGCAGCGTGGCGGTTTCGGCCAACGGTGGCGGCGTACAAATGGCCATTCAGGCCTCCGGCAATCAAGGTACGGCCCTGCAACAGGTCGCCCAAGGCGGCTTGCTGCAGAACACCCGTTTGCTCGGCAGTGCCAACGTGGTCAATAACATGACTCAACTCAACGTCGTCCTGAACAATAACGGCATGAGTGCCGGCGCACTGGATTGCAACCTGACTCAGCTCAGGGCACTACGAAATATTGGATATTGAACTACGCTGAGTCTCGATCATTGGGCTTAAAGGGACGGCTTATTCATGTATCGATCAGTATCACTGCGTGCCGCTGTTTGCTTGAGCACCCTTCTACCTGCAGCGATGCTGCAAGCGGCACCGGACGCCGACGTAGAAGTCCTGAAACAAGAGCTTCTGGAGCTGAAACAACGTTACGAAGTACAACAAAAGGCCCTGGCGGTACTCGAACAACGGGTTCGCCAGGTCGAAGATCAACCGGCGGCGCCACCACCCAAAAGGTTGGCCAAGTCGCCGTCGGATATGAAAGGCAATCCAAAAGTGGCCACCGGTACCGGGGCCGCAGCAGCGTCGGGGGGCGCAGCCGGAGGCAGTGGGGCTTCTTACGGGCAATCGCTGGCAGATGATTCGCAACCGGCACAGAGTGTGTCCAACCTGTATGACGAGGCCAGTGGCTTCTTCGGCGGTGGCAAATTCAGCTTCGAAACCGGTATCACCTACTCGCGCTATGACACCCGCCAGTTGATCCTCAACGGCTTTCTGGCCCTCGACTCGATCTTTCTCGGCAACATCAACCTCGACCGGATCAAGGCCGACACCTGGACCCTTGACCTCACGGGCCGCTACAACTTCGACAATCGCTGGCAGTTCGACCTGAACGTGCCCGTGGTCTACCGCGATTCGACTTATCAATCCGGCGGCGGTAACGGCGGAGCGTCCAACGTCACGACCGAGCAGGACGTGACACGCGATCCAACCATTGGCGACGTCAACTTCGGCATTGCCTACAAGTTCCTCGATGAGTCAGCCAACACGCCGGATGCGGTCGTCACCTTGCGCGTCAAGGCGCCAACCGGCAAGGATCCGTTCGGGATCAAGCTGCGCCAGACCGACGCCAACTCCAACCTGTTCGTGCCTGACACCCTGCCCACCGGCAACGGCGTCTGGTCGGTCACGCCGGGGATCTCGCTGGTCAAAACGTTCGACCCGGCGGTGCTGTTCGGCAGCTTGTCCTACACCCACAACCTGGAGGAGTCGTTTGACGACATCAGCTCGACGGTCAACCAGAAAAACCCGGGCAAGGTCAAGATCGGCGACAGCTTCCAGATCGGCGCCGGTATTGCGTTTGCGCTGAACGAGAAGATGAGTATGTCGTTCTCGATGTCTGACCTGGTGCAGCGTAAAAGCAAGCTGAAGCAGGATGGCGGCGATTGGCAATCGGTGGTATCCAGTGACGCCAACGCCGGTTATTTCAACGTCGGCATGACCATTGCGGCCACCGACAACCTGACCATTGTTCCGAACTTGTCGATCGGTTTGACCGACGATGCACCGGACTTTTCCTTCAGCCTGAAATTCCCTTACTACTTCTAGGAAAAAGCAAAAGATCGCAGCCTGCGGCAGCTCCTACAGGGATTACACAAACCCAATGTAGGAACTGCCGCAGGCTGCGATCTTTTGATCTTCAGGTATCTAGCGAATCTGGTGTTTATGCAGCAGGCGATAAAACGTCGGCCGAGACACCCCGAGCACTTTGGCCGCCACACTGAGATTATCGCTGTGCCGGTTCAACACATCACACAACGCCTGGCGTTCGGCGCGGGTCTTGTAATCTTCCAGCGTGCCCATCGGTGTGGCGATCGAGTGCTGACTGATCAAGCCCAGATCCCGGGCCTCGATCTGCCGCCCTTCAGCCAACACCAAACCTCGTCGCACACGGTTGGCCAGTTCACGAACGTTACCCGGCCAGTCATGTTTGCCCATGGCAATCAGCGCGTCTTCGCTGAAGCTACGCGGGCGGCGACCGGTTTCATGGCTGTAGAAGTGGGAAAAGTGGTTGGCCAGCATCGAGAGATCACCATGGCGTTCACGCAACGGCGCGGTGACCACTTGCAGCACGTTGAGCCGGTAATACAGGTCTTCGCGAAAACGTTTCTTCTCGATGGCCGCCTCAAGGTCGACGTGAGTCGCCGCCAGCACACGCACATCCACCGGGATCGGCTGGCTGCCGCCGACGCGTTCGATGTGTTTTTCCTGCAAAAAGCGCAGCAGATTGGCCTGCAGTTCCAGTGGCAGATCACCGATCTCATCGAGAAACAGCGTACCGCCATTGGCTGCCTCAATGCGCCCGACCTTGCGCTGATGCGCACCGGTAAACGCGCCTTTCTCGTGGCCGAACAGCTCGGACTGAATCAAATGTTCGGGAATCGCCCCGCAGTTGATCGCCACAAACGGTTTGCTGTGACGCTGGGATTGCCGATGCAGCGTGCGCGCGACCAGTTCTTTGCCGGTACCGCTTTCACCGCGGATCAGCACCGGCGATTCGGTCGGTGCCAGTTTGCTGAGTAACTTGCGCAATTCGCGGATCGGCTTGCTGTCACCGAGCAGTTCATGTTCGGGCTGATCGACGTGAATCGTGCCCTGCCCGCGCAAGCGCGCCATGCCGAATGCCCGGCCAAGGGTCACCTGCACCCGCGACACGTCGAACGGCAAGGTGTGGAAATCGAAAAACCATTCACAGACGAAGTCACCGACGTTCTGTAAACGCAGGACTTCCTGATTGAGCACGGCGATCCATTCAGTGCCGCTGCGGCTGATCAGCTCCTTGACCGCCTCGGGGCGTTCAAGATGAAACGGCTGTAATCGCAACAAGCCGACATCACAACTGCGGTCGGCGGCATTTTCCAGGGTGCAACTGTCAACATCCCAACCTACGGCGCGTAATCCGGGCAATAAGCGGTGGCAGTCGTCGCACGGATCGACCACCAATAAACGTCGTAACGCTGGCGCTTCGCTCATGACTGTTCCTTGGCGCCAAATTATTAGAAATGATTGTAAAAACAGTCATTTGGCAGACCCGACTGTAACATTAGCAAGATTTTGACAGCGCCTTGTATCGATTGCTTATAGGTGTACAAGCAAACGCGTTATAAGAAACCAGGTTGTTAGTTAGCTATCGACTAAATTGCTGTTTCAACCTTTCAGTGAGCTTTCAAAACCTGCCAACAAAGCAACCCCCTGAAAGAAAGTTGAAATTTCTTTGTTTCATGTGTGACCTGCCTACCGGTTCGGTGCATCAGTACAAGTACCAGCCGAACGGTAAGCCCAACCGACGGCACATCATTTGATTGGGCACGACAGAGAGAAAACCCCATGACCGCCCCGCTCCGTATCAACGAAGCTCTTTTGATTGCCAACCACGCGTTCAAACCGTTCCAGTGCGTGGCCTGGGCGCCACAAGACGGCAATGGCGAGCTCAGCCTGACCGTGATCGACCGGACCAACTCGCGCATCGGTAGCAAACAGATCCCGAGCAGCGCCTACTCCGATCCGGCGCAACTCGAGCAACTGTTGGAGCAGGCTCGCGCTGAACTCAGCGAAGAAGGTTACAGCCTGCAATCCTGGTCGATGCCACACTAACCGCCGGGCGATGCGGATGACGCTCAGGTCATCCGCCCTACTCTGTTAGTTCCAGTCTTTTTAACTTTCCGTACTTTTGCACAACCATTTGCAACTTATTCAGGCGTAACTGCTTGGCCGGCTTGCTATTGGTTCAAAAAGACACTGTTCTGGCACAGTGCGACCGTCCACCTGTTAGTTCTTACAGTTGTACTTCTCCCGGTTCAGGGATTGAATGTTTCGCTCATGCAGTTACCCGCCCGGTTCCCGGTACCAGGTCAACTCGCAAGGAGATGCGTGCATGTCCACTCTGAACACTTTCGCGCTGCCGGTGGTATCGACTTCTTTATTGAGCCGAGCCGGTCAACTCGACAGAACATTTGCCGCTAACGGCGTTGCTCAAGTGTATTTCGCTGGCAGTGTGTCCAGCCTGACCGAGGACATCGCCCTCGATGCGCACGGGCGGGTGCTGGTCGCAGCTAAGGTCGGCGTCGCCACCGGTAGCCGATTCGGCCTGGCACGGATGCTTGCCGATGGCTCGGCCGATCTGACCTTTGGCGATCAAGGCAGCGTGATCGAAACCTTTGCCCCGGGCTTTGAAGCCACGGCCGGCAAAGTCCGGGTACTCCCCGATGGACGCATCCTGCTCGCCGGCCTGCATTATGAAAACGCTCATCGCACCTTGCCGGCTCTGGCCATGTTTGACGCACAGGGCAAGCCGGACCTGCGCTTCGGTGACAACGGTCGTCAGGTGGTGCGCCTGCCCGGCGACTTGTCCATGGGCAGCCGTGATGCCTGGCTACCGCCGGGCGTCCCGGGTGCTGAAGCATGCGACTTTGTAGTCCAGGACGACGGCCATATTCTGCTGATCGCCAATCACCATTTCGAACTCGCCGACCATGCCGGCATGCTGATCCGCCTCAAGCCCGACGGCAGCCTCGATGAAACCTTCAACGGCCGCGGCTTCGTGATGATTCGCCACTTACTGCTCAACACCTGGCTCAGCAGCCTGCTGTTGCAAAAGGATGGACGAATTGTAGTGGCCGGCTCCATCGACTTTCCGCAGGAAGGTTTGTTGGCGCGCTACCTGCCCGACGGTCGCCTCGACGAACGTTTTGCCGTGGACGGCTTCATGGCGTTCAAGGCTCACGGGCAAAGCGCCCAGGTCAGTCAGGTCCTGGAATCGGCCGATGCACTGCATTGTTTCGGCAGCAGTCGCGACCCGATTCGGTGCATGGCGTACAGCCTGCATACCAATGGCCGACCGAACCTGCACAACCATGGTGGCCAGCCACAACTGCTGGAAATCGGCCCGAGCGGCTGCCAATGGAGTGCCGCCCAGCGCATGGCGGACGGCCGCATCATCGCGGTCGGTGCAACCATTGGCGGATTCGAAGCGGATTTTATTGTTGCCCGTTACCAGAGGGACGGCGGCCTGGATCACAGCTTCGGTGACGGCAAAGGCTGGCTGCGCACGCGTCTGGGGCGCAGTCTCGACACCGCCAACTCGCTGGCCGTGCAAGCGGACAATGCCATCCTCGTCGGCGGTTATTCATTGGATGGCAACTACCGGGCCATGGTGGCGCGTTACCTGAACCATTGAAAAACACGCACTGTACTTGATCTTCCGCAACGCATCCGGCAACTTGCGCGCTTCTAAAGACAAGGAGCAGCCGATGTCCGGTTCAATGGCCCAGGCGTTCGCGCAAAATTTTCTCGGGCACTCGCCACGTTGGTACAAGGCGACCATCGTCGGTTTCCTCATCCTCAACGCCGTCGTGCTGTTCAGCGTCGGCCCGGTCGCGGCCGGCTGGTTGCTGGTGATCGAATTCATCTTCACCCTGGCGATGGCGCTCAAGTGCTATCCGCTGATGCCCGGCGGTTTGTTGTTGATCGAAGCACTGCTGCTGAAGATGACCACCCCCCAAGCGCTTTACGATGAGCTGGTGCACAACTTCCCGGTGATCCTGCTGCTGATGTTCATGGTGGCCGGTATCTACTTCATGAAAGATCTGTTGCTGTTTCTATTCTCGCGCCTGCTATTGGGCGTGCGTTCAAAAGCGATACTGGCCTTGCTGTTCTGCTTTCTTTCCGCGTTCCTGTCGGCATTTCTCGATGCATTGACGGTGACCGCGGTAATCATCAGTGCGGCGGTCGGGTTCTATTCCGTTTATCACCGTGTCGCGTCGGGCAACGACCCGCGCCAGGACAGTGAGTTTGCTGACGACCGGAACCTGCCGAAACTTCACCATGACGATCTGGAACAATTCCGTGCGTTCCTGCGCAGTCTGTTGATGCACGGCGCGGTCGGTACGGCGCTGGGCGGTGTCTGCACACTGGTGGGCGAACCACAAAACCTGCTGATCGGCCACGAAATGGGTTGGCACTTCGCCGAGTTCTTCCTGAAAGTCGCGCCGGTGTCGATACCGGTGCTGGCAGCGGGTCTGGTCACCTGCGTGTTGCTGGAGAAGCTGCGCTGGTTCGGCTACGGCACACTGCTGCCGGACAATGTTCGCGCCGTGCTGGCCAACTACGCCGCCGAAGACAATGCCGAGCGCACAGCGCGCCAACGCGCAGCCCTGCTGGTGCAAGGCGCGGCGGCACTGATCCTGATCGGCTGCCTGGCCTTTCACATCGCCGAAGTCGGATTGATCGGCTTGATGGTGATTGTGTTGATCACCGCGTTTACCGGCATCACCGACGAACATCGTCTGGGCAGCGCATTCAAGGACGCCATGCCGTTCACGGCGTTGCTGGTGGTGTTTTTTGCGGTGGTCGCGGTGATTCACGATCAACAGCTGTTTGCGCCGTTGATCGAGTGGGTGCTGGCCCTGCCGGTCGAGCAACAACCGGGCATGCTGTTCATTGCCAACGGCCTGCTGTCGGCGATCAGTGACAACGTGTTTGTCGCCACGATCTACATCACCGAAGTGAAACAGGCGTTCCTCGCCGGCCACATGAGCCGCGAGCATTTCGAGACGCTGGCGATCGCGATCAACACCGGCACCAACCTGCCAAGCGTGGCGACACCGAATGGCCAAGCCGCATTCCTGTTCCTGTTGACCTCGGCGATTGCACCGCTGGTGCGCCTGTCGTACGGGCGGATGGTGTGGATGGCGTTGCCGTACACCTTTGTGATGGGACTGCTGGGTTGGTATGCCGTGAGCTATTGGCTCTGATCAACACCGAATAAACCTGTGGGAGCGAGCCTGCTCGCGAAGAGGGAGTGTCAGACAACGGATTCGTTGAATGACACACCGCTTTCGCGAGCAAGCTCGCTCCCACATTGGTTTTGGGGTGGGGTCAGCGAGGGAGGATGTATTTCTCGATCGCTTGCGCCACGCCGTCTTCAGTGTTCGGCGCAGTGACCACGTCGGCTTGGCGCTTTACGGCGTCCTCCGCCTGGGCCATGGCTATCGAAAAGCCTGCACAATGGAACATCGCCGGGTCGTTGCCGCCATCGCCGATGGCCGCTGTCTGCGCCAATGGAATACCGAGATGTTCGGCCAGCGTCGCCAGCGCGGTGCCTTTGTTGGCTTCCAGCGCCGTGACGTCGAGATACACCGGTTGCGAACGCGACACTTGTGCCATGCCATTGACCTTGGGCAACAGGCGCGCCTCCAGTTCGATCAACAGCTCAGTGTTGTTACTGGTCGCGACGATCTTGTCGATGCGCTCAAGATACGGCTCGAAACTCTCCACCACCACCGGCGGATAACCGAGGCCATGCTGCTCGCGCGGCACCATTGGCCCGTGCGGATCCTTGAGCAGCCAGTCGCCGCCGCTGAACACCCAGATCTCGACTTCCGGCTGATCAGCAAACGTGGCCAGCGCAATCAGCGCGGTGCTGGCCGGCAGGTAATGCGCGACCAAAAGACTGCCGTCAGGATTGACGATAGTGCCGCCGTTGAACGCCGCCGTCGGCAAATCGACACCCAAGGCTTCGATCTGCTGCAACATGGCTTTCGGCGGTCGACCGGTGGCGAGACTGAACAACACGCCGGCCTCACGCAACGAACGCACCGCATCGATGGTGCGCTGGCTCAGCGTGTGGTCGGGCAGCAGCAGCGTGCCGTCCATGTCACTGAGCAGAAAACGGACAGGTTGTTGCGGAAAGTCACTCATCCGAGGCCATGCCAGACGCGACCATCGCGAGTCAGCAGGTCTTCAGCAGCCTGCGGGCCGTCCTCACCAGCGGCATAAGTCTGCACGCTCGCATCCTGCTGCCAGGCGTCGAGGAACGGCTGCACGGCACGCCAGCCGTTTTCAATGTTGTCGGCGCGCTGGAATAACGTCTGATCGCCGGTCAGGCAGTCATAGATCAGGGTTTCGTACCCGGTCGACGGCTGCATCTCGAAAAAGTCTTTGTACGCAAAACCCAGCTCGATGTTAGCCATGTTCAACGCCGGCCCCGGCCGTTTGGCCAGCAGGTCGAACCACATGCCTTCGTTGGGCTGGATCTGGATGCGCAGGTAAGTCGGCTGTAATTCGTCGACTTCGGTGTCACGGAACTGCGCGTACGGCGCCGGTTTGAAGCAGATGACGATCTCGGTGTCGCGCACGCTCATGCGCTTGCCGGTGCGCAGGTAGAACGGCACGCCGACCCAGCGCCAGTTGTCGATCATCACCTTCAGCGCCACGTAGGTTTCGGTGTTGCTGTCAGGCGAGACGTTGGGCTCCTGGCGATAACCGCTCAGCGGCTTGCCGTCGACCTCACCGGCGCTGTACTGACCGCGCACCGAGTTGGCCCGCGCCTCTTCAGTGGTCCACGGACGAATTGCCCCCACAACCTTGGCCTTCTCGCCGCGCACCGCGTCGGCGCCAAACGCGGCCGGCGGTTCCATGGCGACCATGGCCAGCAACTGGAACAGGTGATTGGGCACCATGTCACGCAGGGCGCCGGTGTGTTCGTAAAAACTGCCACGGGTTTCGACGCCGACGGTTTCAGCGGCGGTGATCTGCACGTGGTCGATGTAGTGATTGTTCCAGAAGGCTTCGAACAGGCTGTTGGAGAACCGGCTGACCAGAATGTTCTGCACGGTTTCCTTGCCCAGATAATGGTCGATCCGATAGATCTGCTTCTCGGACATCACCTTGAGCAAACAGGCGTTCAACGCTTCGGCAGTTTGCAGATCGGAGCCGAACGGCTTCTCGATCACCACCCTTCTGAACGCTTCGGGAGTTTCCTCCAGCAATTTGGCAGCGCCCAGTCGGCGCACCACTTCACTGAAGAAACGCGGCGCGGTGGCCAGGTAGAACACCGCATTGCCAGTGCCGCTGTCGGCGATTTTCGCCGCCAGCGCGGAATAAGTGCTGTCGTCCAGGAAGTCGCCCTGGACGTAGCTGATACCTTTGGCGAGCTTGGCCCACAAGGCCGGATCAAGCATCTGATCGCCCTTGCCGACCTTCGCCGCCACTTCGGTGCGGATGAAATCTTCGAGCTTCTGCGCGAAGGCTTCATCGGTAATGGCGTTGTGGTCAACGCCGACGATCCGCAGATTGTCGTCAAGCAAGCCGTCGCGACTGAGGTTGTACAGCGCCGGCATCAGCAAGCGCTTGACCAGGTCGCCGTGGGCACCGAACAAAAACAGCGTGGTCGGTGGTGCGGGTTCTGCCTTGGATTTTCTGCGGATCGTATGGGTCATTTCTTCGGTGTCTCCACGTGGCCGCCGAAGCCGAAGCGCTGGGCCGAAAGAATCTTGTCGCCAAAGGTGCCCTGACCGCGCGAGCGGTAGCGCGAGAACAGCGAGTTCGACAGCACCGGTACCGGCACCGCTTGTTCCATGGCCGCTTCGATGGTCCATTGACCTTCACCGCTGTCGGCAACCGAACCGGAGAAGCCGTCGAGCTTCGGATCGCTGGCCAGTGCATCGGCAGTCAGGTCGAGCAACCACGACGACACCACGCTGCCACGGCGCCACACTTCAGCGATGTCGGCCACGTTGAGGTCGAAACGCTGATCTTCCGGCAGGCGCTCACTGGACTTGGTCTTGAGGATGTCGAAGCCCTCGGCGAACGCGGCCATCATGCCGTACTCGATACCGTTGTGAATCATCTTCACGAAGTGCCCGGCACCGGCGGGACCGGCGTGGATGTAGCCGTGTTCGGCGCGGTGGTCGTCGGACTGGCGATCCTTGGTGCGCGGGATATCACCCATGCCCGGCGCCAGAGCAGCGAACAGCGGGTCGAGGCGCTGCACGGTTTCGGCGTCACCGCCGATCATCATGCAATAGCCACGCTCCAGGCCCCAGACGCCGCCGGAGGTACCGACGTCGATGTAGTGCAGGCCTTTCTCGGCCAGAGTTTTGGCCCGGCGGATGTCATCCTTATAGTTGGTGTTGCCGCCGTCGATGATGGTATCGCCGGCTTCGAGCAAAGTGCTCAGGGTGTTGATGGTGTCTTCGGTCGGCGCGCCGGCCGGCAACATGACCCAGACCGCACGCGGTTTGGCCAGGCCGGCAACCATTGCCGGCAAGTCGGCGACGCCGGTGGAGCCCTCGGCGACCAGGTTCTCGATGAAAGCGGTATTGCGGTCGTAAACAACGGTGGTGTGACCGTTGAGCATCAGACGTCGCGCAATATTGCCGCCCATGCGGCCCAGTCCAATAATCCCGAGTTGCATGTGCTGATGCTCCTTACTACAAATAAATGTGTGTCATTGGTTATAGCCCAACGCGACTGATGGAGGTTAGTCCAGAGCGTTGCGATGAAGTTTCCGGGCATTGTGCCCGATCCAGACTGATAACGCCCCGAATCCTGCCGAAGACACACCGACCATGAAAAATAAAAAAGTTCCATTCACAGGCAAAAGAAATCAAAATCGGCGCCGATAGTAAGTCAGTACCCCAAAGCGGGGACGACCTACAGTTGATGCACGCCATTTGCGAGGTGAGCAATGGGCACAGTACACACAGCAATGCCGCCACAAACCCTGTACGTGACAATCCGTCGCGATGAATTGCGCCAGTTGAAAGACGAACGCGACCAGTTGAAACAGGAGCTGGCGCAGCTGCGCCTGTTGACCCAAGGTGTGCAGCCGCAACCTTTGCCGGTCGTTCAGCGTCACCCCCACGCCTGATCCCCGCCTGTTTCGGGAACGGCCACCGCTGTTCCCGACATGATCCATCGCTGCCCGCCTCTCTATAGAGCAAAGCGGCAACTCACAAACTTTTCACATTCTCTTCGTAATACTCCGCCCCATTCTGGCCGTACCTGCGCGTACGGCCTCCGTTCGTCGGCTTCATGGATGTTCCGGCGGTGGTTGTAACGAGTGAGCTGGAGCGCCGAATGGCATTGTTCAAACGCAGCAAAACGACTGCGACAGGTTTCGACTGGGCCGGTTTTATCTGGCTGTTTGTATTCTTCTGGTACTTCTCGGGTATCACCCAACTGCTGATCCAGCTGACCGGCACCTCCGGCTTCAGCGGATTCCGTCAGGCGTTCTTCATGAGCGCGCTGTGGCTGGCGCCCATGCTGCTCTTCCCCAAACGCACCAAACTGCTCGCTGCCGTGATCGGCGTGGTGTTGTGGGCCTGCTCGATGGCCAGTCTTGGCTATTTCTTCATTTATCAGCAGGAATTCTCGCAAAGCGTCATCTTCATCATGTTCGAGTCGAACATCTCTGAAGCCGGCGAGTACATGACCCAGTACTTTGCCTGGTGGATGGTGGTGGCATTCCTTGCCCATACCGCGTTCGCGTATTTCCTGTGGACCCGCCTGCGCCCGGTGTACATGCCCCGTGGCCGTGCGCTGGTAGCGGCGACGGCGATCGTGATCGCGGTGGTCGGCTACCCACTGGTCAAGCAAACCCTGCGCATGGGCACCTT
The DNA here is from genome assembly GCF_900110195.1 of Pseudomonas sp. ok266. Lineage (NCBI taxonomy): Bacteria > Pseudomonadati > Pseudomonadota > Gammaproteobacteria > Pseudomonadales > Pseudomonadaceae > Pseudomonas > Pseudomonas sp. ok266. The sequence continues at coordinate 107,902 of NZ_FOCU01000006.1, forward strand.
CGCCCAAGGCTTCGAGAAATTCGAAACCCGTATCGAACCGGCGGTGCCATGGCAGATGGCCGTGGCCTACCACCGTTATCTGGATACCCTTGCCGACATGCAGGGCATGTTGCATAACGTGAGCAAGATCCCGCCGCTGAAAAACCTCAAGGATGCCTCGGCCGACCAGCCGAAGACCCTGGTGCTGGTGATCGGTGAATCGACCAACCGTCAACGCATGAGCCTTTATGGCTATCAGCGCAACACCACGCCGGAACTGGACAAGCTCAAGGATCAACTGGCGATCTTCGATAACGTCGTCACCCCGCGTCCGTATACCATCGAAGCGTTGCAGCAAGTGCTGACCTTCGCTGACGAAGAGCATCCGGATCTGTACCTGTCGACGCCGTCGCTGGTCAGCATGATGAAACAGGCCGGCTACAAGACCTTCTGGATCACCAACCAGCAGACCATGACCAAGCGCAACACCATGCTCACCACGTTCTCCGAACAGGCCGACGAGCAGGTGTACCTGAACAACAACCGCAATCAGAACGCCGCGCAGTACGATGGTGATGTGATCGAGCCGTTCAACAAGGCGTTGGCTGACGCCGCGCCACGCAAGCTGATCGTTGTGCATTTGCTCGGCACGCACATGAGCTATCAGTACCGCTATCCGCCGACGTTCGACAAGTTCCAGGACCGCACCGGCGTACCAACCGGCGTGCGTGACGACCAGGTCCCGACCTACAACAGCTACGACAATGCCGTGCTGTACAACGACTTCGTGGTGTCGAGCCTGATCAAGGATTACGCCAAATCCGATCCGAACGGCTTCCTGCTGTACCTCTCGGACCACGGTGAAGACGTTTTCGACTCAGTGGGCCACAAGACTCTGGGCCGCAACGAAAACAAACCGACCGCGCCGATGTACACCATCCCGTTCATGGCCTGGGCGTCGCCGAAGTGGAAGGCCAATCACGACTGGAACTTCGCCGCCGACCTCGATCGTCCGTACAGCAGCTCGCATCTGATCCACACCTGGGCTGACCTGGCCGGTTTGAGCTTCGATGAACTCGACCACAGCAAGAGCCTGGTCAGCGACAGCTTCAAGGCTCGCCCCCTGCTGATCGGCGACCCGTACCAGACCGAGCAGCGTGCGCTGATCGACTTCAGCTTGATGAAGCCGAAGAAACCCGACGCCGCGCCGGCGGATGTCGCGCAGAAGTAACACCAGAAGGGGCCGAAACCGGCCCCTTTTTCATGTCCGCAGAAAACTCATCCAGCCGGCCTCGAATTTCGCTTGTTACCTCTGCCCCATCCAATGCGTCGCCACGGTCAGCTCTGATAGGTGCCCCCCGTTCCCGACTATCAAATGTTCTGCAACATGCTGCAAAAACTCCACTGAACGGGCGTTAACCCCGCGTTAATTCAGGCCTCCCAGACTCTCTTTCGAGATCTGCTTCATGGACGAACGGCTCCCACTTGTTCAGTAGGAGGCACCATGAAAATCACTACCGCAATCCTTGCCGGGCTATTTGCCCTGGGTTCTGCCAGCGTTTTTGCCGAGGGCGGCGCTGAGCGTATGCGTTATTACTACGACAACTTCCCGGTTCACCAAGCCCAGAGCGAGCAGAAGAGCGACGCCAACGCGAAGGAAATTCGCGTTCCCGCCGATCAGACGGCGCAAGTGACCGAGTCGTATCGCGACTGAGATTGACCGAGCAACCGATGGACCTTCCGTGGCTCCGCTCTGGCCTGGAAGAAGACAGTTTGGCGCCCTGAATGGGGCGCCTTTTTTTTGGGGTTCATTCAGTCGATTAGTCAGGATTGGATGTCCGGCTTTTGATTTGTGGTGAATTCGCCCCTCACCCCAGCCCTCTCCCGAGGGAGAGGGAGCAGTTTTGTGGACTGTTCAAAACCTGAGTTCGGCTCGATGTTTCAGGTCGGCGTACGTTGCCCAAACACCTCGGTCAGTCCCTTCTCCCCTTGGGCGGTCCGACGTTTCGGGAGGGTTAGGGTGAGGGGCTTTTCAGGCTTTCAGGCCTGCAGATTCTTGATCCAGAACAGCATGCGCCCGTGGTCCGGGTCGAACATGCCCGGCGCAAAGCCGAACTTGCTGTAGGCATTCTGCGCCACGGCGTTGCCTTCCAGCACTTCGAGGGTGATTTTGCAGCAACCGCGCTGGCGAGAAATTTCCTCGACTTTCTGCAGCATCTTCTGGCTCAGGCCGAGACCGCGAAAGCGGCCCACCACCGCCACGTCATGGACATTGACCAGCGGCTTGCAGGCAAACGTGGAAAACCCTTCAAAGCAGTTCACCAGCCCCGCCGGTTCACCACCGACAAAGGCCAGCACACTGAACGCATGCGGGCGCCGGGCCAGTTCTTCGGGCAGGCGACGCAGCAGCTCAGGGTCGAGCGAATGACCGCCGCCCATTGGGTCTTCTGCATAGTGGTTGAGCACGATACCGATGGCCTCGGCGTGCGTTGGATTGCTGTAGCTGGCCTGAAGTACAAGAATTTCTGCGGAATCCATTTCCATCCCCGAACACAAAAGCCCCGGCGCGCAAAGTGCGTACTGAAAGGCTGCCTGACATTAGCGCGGGGGTGATCGGGCGGGCAACCGACAAATGCAAAAGACTTTTGCTGTTTACCCGTCAGTGCCCCCAGATCAACTCTTCGGTCCAGCCCAGTTCGGCAAAGTCCTCGGCGCGTAGACTGCTCTCGCCGACGCAGAAAAACTCATCCAGTTGCGGCGGTTTCACCACGGTATCGCTGAGCATCGCATGCACCTGCCCCCGGTGATGAAGCTGATGCTCGAACAGGTGCGAAAGCATGCGCAAGCGGCTGTCGTGCTGCGGCGTATCACGGGCGATAGTGACGATCCGGGGCAGATCGGCATCGCGCAATTGTTCGCAATAGGCGATCAGCCGCCGATCAACATGAGCCTGCTCTTCGCGCAAATGCGTGGCGTCGGTAAACGGCTCGTCCACGTTGAAAAACACGTAGCAATCGGGGTGCGGTTCAGCTCCGCGCAGCTCGCGCTCCAGTGCATCGACGTAGAACCAGTCGCAGGTGAGGATGTGATTGAGGGTCAGACGAATGCTCGGAAAAAAACTCACCCGAGGCGCCGCCAGATCCGTCGCACTCAGCTGCGTCCAGGCCTTGGCCAGGCGATGATTGGCCCAGGCATTCTGGTAGGCCATGGTCAGCAAATGATGGGATAACGCTTGGCTCATGTCGGCGCCCTCTTCCATTCAAGCTTCGGCAAAACGCTGCAGCTGCATCTCCTGCAAGCGACTGAGGGTGCGGCGGAACGGAAATTCCAGATAACCCTCGGTGTACAGCGCATCCATGGGTACTTGCGCTTCGATATACAGCGGCACCTTGCGGTCGTAGCACTCGTCGACCAGCGCAATGAAACGCCGCACGCCGTCGTCGTGAACCGACAATTGCGGCAACTCACGGTCGCCCGCAACTACCCGCTGCGCGGCGTCTTCGGTGCCGCGCGCAATGCGCCCTTCGCGTTTATGTGCGCTGAGATTGGGTACTTCGCTCAACAGAATAGCCGTGTAGCGGTCGCACAGCGCGATGAAATCCATGGCGGCGAACGGTTGCTCGCAGAGATCGGCGTAGCGGCACCACAACACCGTCTCACCGGCCTGCACCACGTTCAACTGGCGATGACCGACCGCCACCGGTTCGGCGCTGGCTGCTTGGCCGGCGGTCAATGCCTGAAAGACTTCCTCTAGCGCACTCACCGCAGACGTGGCGACAAAGTAGCGTTGCAGACCTGCCCCCGGATGCAAGCGATGATCCTCGGCGCCATTCACTGCAACCACCTGCATATGCGCCTTGATCGCGGCAATCGCCGGCACAAACCGGTCGCGATTGAAGCCATCGGCGTAAAGATCATCCGGCGGCAGATTGGACGTACAGACGATCACCACGCCTTCGTCGAACATCACCTGAAACAACCGACCAAGAATGATCGCGTCACCGATGTCGTTGACGAACAACTCATCGAAACACAGCACCCGCACCTCGACCGCCAGCTCCCTGGCCAGCGCACGCAACGGATCGGCAATCCCGGTCAACTGGAATGAACGCTGATGGACCCAGCCCATGAAGTGATGAAAGTGTTGGCGTCGCGCCGGCACCCGCAGGCTCTGATAGAACTGATCCATCAGCCAGGTCTTGCCGCGCCCGACCGGCCCCCACAAATAAACGCCGCTGACCGAAGCGGCCCCGGCGTGCAGCGCTTCATGGCATTTTTGCAACGCCCAGACCGCGTGTTCCTGGGCTTCATCCTGGATGAAACCCTTGTGTTGAACGGCGTGTTGCCAGGCGCTGAGAGGAGAGTCGAAAGTCATGCGCGGCAGTATGCCACGATGGTTACAGGGAAATATCCAGTCGGGCGATTTTCCCCTGCTCGTTCAAGCGAAACGTGTAGCGCAGCTGCGTCGGGCTGCCGGGGAAAGTTCCGGAAATCAGCCCGTTTACCAGCACTTTGCCGGTGCGCTGCTGCACGTCCAGCACTTCGACCCGTGGCTGATAGCGCTGCCCGGTGTCGTGCATCCATTGCGCGATGGCTTGCGGGCCGACCTGATGTTGGCCCTCGTCGAACACGTTGGCATCCTCGGCAAAAAAACTGGCGACCCTGGAAGTATCGCGTGCGTTGGCCGCATCGATATACGCAGCAATCGCCGGGGCCAGTGCAGAGACGGGATGAGACATGGTTGCAGCTCCTTTTTGTTTGGTTCTGCGCCCATCCTAAAACAGCGTTGCGTCAGTTTTTGTCAGGAGTGAAACGTCCGCTTTCATCCAGTTGCATCTGCTCGCGCCACTTGCGCAACAGATCACTGCGCCGTCCCGGATAACCCTCGCCCTGGCGGCTGGCTGCGCTGATGCGGTCGGTGCGAAACGTACGATAGGCGCTGCGCAATTCGCACCACGCAACGATGATTCGCACCTCATTGAGGAAGCCCAGCGCCAAGGGCCAGATCAACCGCTGGCTGGCCACCTGTTGCGCGTCGGCGTAATCGATGTGCAGTTTGGCCTGGTCGCGGATGGCATGGCGAAACACGTTCAACGGCACGGCGTTTTGCGGAAAACCATAACCCGGCGGGCCCGCCATCACGGTGGGATTGCGCAGCGCTTCCTGGGCCTGCGGATCGAGCACGGCAGCAATTTTCGCCAGCGCATCCGCTGCGGCTTTGCCGAGGACTTCGTCACCGCGCTGATCGACGTAACGCAAACCGAGGACGATGGCTTCGGTTTCGTCGGCATTGAGCATCAGCGGCGGCAGAAACAAGCCGCTGCGCAACACATAACCGATCCCCGCTTCGCCATGGATCGGCGCGCCGAGGGCGGTCAGTTCCGCGATATCGCGATAAAGCGTGCGCTCGGACACTTCCAGCTCGGCAGCCAGGGTCGCCGCCGTCACCGGGCGCTTCTTGCCGCGCAGCACTTGCAGCAAAGTCAAAAGACGAGTGGTACGCGACACGTTGGGCAGGCTCTGGAGGGCAAAGATGTTCGAGCTTAGCAGAGGCTGGTGTCAGAAACTGGCAGGAGCCTTGGCTGAAAATGTGGGAGCGAGCCTGCTCGCGAAAGCGGCGGGTCAGTCAACAAAGATGTTGGTTGAGCTGACGCCTTCGCGAGCAGGCTCGCTCCCACAGGGGTTATGGTGTGCGGGTTAAATATCAACCTTGTGGCGGGCGGCGTAGAGGCAGAGCATTTCCATCGCCAGTGTGGCAGCGGCCAGTGAGGTGACGTCGGCGTGATCGTAAGCCGGGGCGACTTCCACCACGTCCATCCCGACCAGATTGATGCCGCGTAAACCGCCAAGAATCTCCAGCGCTTGCGCGGTGCTCAAGCCGCCGCAGACCGGCGTGCCGGTGCCCGGTGCAAACGCCGGATCGAGGCAATCAATATCGAACGTCAGGTACACCGGGTTATCGCCAACCCGCGCGCGGATCGCTTCAACAATGGCGTCGCAACCACGCCGATGCACCTGCCGCGCATCGAGTACCTGAAACCCCATGTGATCGTCATTGGTCGTGCGCAAGCCGATCTGCACCGAGCTTGCCGGATTCACCAGCCCTTCCCGAGCGGCGTGCCAGAACATGGTGCCATGATCGACCCGCTTGCCCTCTTCGTCCGGCCAGGTGTCGCTGTGCGCATCGAAGTGAATCAGCGACAACGTCCCATGTTTGCGCGCATGGGCCTTGAGCAGCGGGTAGCTGATGAAGTGGTCACCGCCAAACGTCAGCATCGCGCTGCCAGCGTTGAGAATGCGTTCGGCGTGAGCTTCGATGCTTTGCGGAATGCTGTGTGGCGCGCCGAAATCGAAATCGCAGTCGCCATAATCGATGACCGCCAGATGATCGAACGGGTCAAACGTCCACGGCCAGTGGCGTTCCCAGGCAATTCCGGTGGAGGCAGCGCGGATCCCGCGTGGTCCGAAGCGGGCGCCGGGACGGTTACTGGTGGCGGTGTCGAACGGCACGCCGCTGACCGCGACATCGACGCCGCGCAAGTCACGGCTGTAGCGCCGACGCATGAAACTGGTAATGCCGGCGTAAGTACTTTCGGCGGCGGTGCCATAGAGGCTGTCGCGGGTCATGGCCTGATCGTTTTGCATGGGCACATCCATCGTGGGGCTCCTGTTGTTATTGATGACTACGGAAAGTGGTCCACAGACGCGTGCGCTGACGCATGTCTTTGAGGCTCATGCTGCGATCGGCATACAGCCGCGCGCGAACTTCGCTCGGCGGATAGATGTCGGGATTGTTACGCACGGCCTCATCCACCAACGGCGTGGCGGCCTGGTTGGCGGTGGCAAAAAACAGTGTGTTGGTCAGTTCGGCCACGGAATCGGGGCGCAGCATGAACTCGATGAACGCCCGCGCGGCTTCGGGGTGCGGCGCGTCTTTGGGAATGGCCAGATTGTCCTGCCACACCAGCGTGCCTTCCTTGGGAATGCGGTAGGCCACTTCGTACGGTTTATTGGCCTTGTGCGCCTGATCAGCGGCCATGCTCGCGTCGCCGTTGTAGGTCAGCGCGAGACACACGTTACCGCTGGCCAGGTCATTGATCTGCCGGCCGCTGGCGACATAGAGCACCGACGGCTGGAGTTTCTGCAACAACGCCTCGGCGGCGGCCAGGTCGTTTTTGTCGGTGCTGTAGGGATCCTTGCCCAAGTAATGCAGGGCCAGACCGATGACCTCCTGCGGCGAATCGAGGATCGCGATACCGCAGTCCTTGAGCTTGCTGGCGTTCTCCGGTTTGAACAGCAGATCGAGGCTGTTCAGCGGCACATCAGGCAGCCGCTGCTTCACGGCCTCGACGTTCATGCCCAGACCCAGCGTGCCCCAGGTGTACGGCACGCCATAGCGATTGCCGGGGTCGACAGCGGCCATTTTCTCCAGCAAATCCGGATCAAGATTGGCGTAGCCCTTGAGGCCCTCATGAGGGATTTCCTTCAACGCGCCGGCCGCGAGTCCCCGCGCCAGAACGCTGGACGACGGCACCACCACGTCGTAACCACTGCCGCCGGTGAGCAACTTGGTTTCCAGCACCTCGGAAGTATCGAAGGTGTCGTAACGCACATGAATGCCAGTCTCCTGCTCAAACCGTTGCAGGGTTTGCGGTGGCACGTAATCGGCCCAGCTGTAGAGATTGAGTGTCTTGTCCTCGGCCTGAGCCTGAACAGCCACCGACAACAAAAGCGCGGGGAAACACAGCTTGAACACGGGAGCCATGACGAACACCTGACCAGAGGAAGTGGTTGCAGGATGCGCCGTCGGATACATTAGAAAAATTGTCTAATAATTATCCTGACTTTATCCAGGAGTAATGTGATGTTGGGTCAACTCCACGACGTGGACTTGCAACTGTTGCGCCTGTTTGTGCGGGTGGTCGAGTGCGGTGGCTTCAGCGCAGCCCAGGGTGATCTGGGCCTGAGCCAGTCGAGCATCAGCCAGCAAATGGCTAAACTCGAAACTCGCCTCGGCTATCGTCTGTGCAGCCGTGGCAAGGGCGGTTTCAGTGTCACGCCCAAGGGCGAGCAGTTGCTGATCGCGGTGCGCACGCTGTTTGAATCGATTGAAACGTTCCGCCATCAATCCAACGGCGTCGCCGGGCGCTTGATCGGTGAAGTGCGCCTGGGGATTTCCGAGTCGGTGGATCAATCGGTGCTGCAACGGGTGGCGGCGGCGATCCGGCGTTTTCGCGAGCGTGATGAGTCGGTGCGCATCGAACTGATCAGCGCCATGCCTGGCGAGATGGAGCGGCTGCTGTTGCAACAGCGGTTGGACTTGGCGATCGGCTATTTTTCGCAGGTGCAAAGTGCCTTCGACTATCGCCAGTTGTTCAGCGAAACCCAGCATTTGTACTGCGCTGCCGGCCATCCATTGTTCACTGATGACGCACCCAGCGATGCCGCGTTGCAGGCCTGCGACCGGGTCGATCACCCCTATCGGTTTTTTCGCAGTGACGAGCCGTTTCAGGGCAAGGTCTGCTCGGCGCGCTCGGAGCAGGTTGAAGGCACGCTGACCTTCATTTTGTCGGGTAAACACGTGGGGTATCTGCCGGATCACTATGCGCGGAGCTGGCAAGCGAAGGGCCTACTGAAGCCGATCCGTGAGGGCGAGTTGAGTTTCGAAGTCGCCTTTCATCTGGCCCGGCATCGGGCGCAGGTGCCGGGGGATGCGCAAAAAGCTTTTGAAGAGGATTTACTGGGCGCATTCAATCTCGTGTAGGAGCTGCCGCAGGCTCGGGCCGCGATCGGACGATCCTTTGATCTTAAAAGATCGCAGCCTCGTTTCACTCGACAGCTCCTACACGGGCGTTTGCCGTAGCGACCCATAAAACCTGACCTTTCAGGCAGTTATTGCTCGTTGCCCTTACCGCCCTCTTCCGGCATTCTGCGCCTCCATTTTCTGACCCGGCCCCGCCTCGCGGCGCGCAAAACACCATGACCGCCTCTGAAAAAGCCCCGCGCAACAACGACCTGATTTACGGCCTCAACGATCGTCCGCACCTGACCGCCACAGTGTTTGCCGCGCTGCAACACGTGCTGGCCAGCTTCGTCGGCATCATCACCCCGACCCTGATCATGGGCGGCGCCCTCGGTCTGCAAAGTGAAATTCCCTACCTGATCAGCATGGCGCTGTTCGTTTCCGGGCTTGGCACCTTTGTGCAAGCCAAGCGTTTCGGCCCGGTCGGTTCGGGGTTGTTGTGTCTGCAAGGCACCAGTTTTTCCTTTATCAGCGTGATTCTCAGCGCCGGGTTCATGGTCAAGGCGCGCGGTGGCGGCACCGATGAAATCCTCTCGACGATCTTCGGCGTGTGCTTTTTTGCCGCGTTCATTGAGGTAGTGCTGAGCCAGTTCATCGGCAAACTGCGCATGTTGATCACCCCGGTGGTCACCGGCACCATCATCACGCTGATGGGGCTGTCGTTGATCAAAGTGGCGATGACCGACATCGCCGGCGGTTTCGGCGCGCCGGATCTGGGCGCAGCCAGCCATGTGTTTCTGGCGGCGCTGGTGATCGGCACCATCGTTGTGTTGAACCGCGTTGATGTGCCGTTTCTGCGCCTGGGCGCGATTGTCATCGGCCTGACCCTCGGCTACGTAGTCGCATGGCTGATGGGCACCGTGGATTTCGCCTCGATGCCAGAGGTGCCGCTGGTCAGCGTGCCAGTGCCGTTCAAGTACGGTTTCAACTTCGACTGGGTGGCGTTCGTGCCAGTGGCGGTGATTTTCCTTGTGTCGCCGCTGGAGGCTGCGGGTGACCTGACCGCCAACTCGATGATTTCCCGGCAACCGGTCAAAGGCCCGCTGTACATCCGGCGGATCAAGTCCGGACTGCTCGCCGACGGCCTCAACTCGGCCATGGCCGCCGTGTTCAACAGCATGCCAATGGTGACCTTCGCGCAGAACAACGGCGTGATTCAGCTCACCGGCGTGGCCAGCCGTTACGTGGCCTTCTTCATTGCCGGTTTGCTGGTGCTGCTGGGACTGTTCCCGATGATCGGCGCGGTGTTGCAACTGATGCCGAAACCGGTACTCGGCGGCGCCGAACTGGTGATGTTTGGCACTGTGGCGGTGGCCGGGATCAAGATCCTCGCCGAAGCCGGTCTGCATCGACGCAACATGCTGATCGTGGCGATTTCGCTGGGCATGGGCCTGGGTATCGCGGCGGTGCCGGAAGTGTTGCGCGAACTGCCGCAAGCGCTGCGCAACATCTTCGAATCACCGATCACTGTCGGCGCGTTGTGCGCTATCGTGCTGAACATCTTCCTGCCGGAAGAATTCATTGAGCTGGAAGAAGACGATTTCGACCCGGAAGCTTCTATTCTTCAGGTCATGGAAAATCCGGATATGCCGGCCAAAGGTGAACCTGCCCCAGCGGCGGCTGTCGCACAGTTGAACCGCTAACGTCTGGCCTTCAATAGAAAGGGCTGAGCCGGCGACGGTTCAGCCCTTTTTTGTTGAGAGACCGTTTATGCGCCGTTTTCAAGCCGTCATTCTGTCACTGCTTCTGCTGTCCCTCAGCGCCTGTGCGCTATTCCCCAACCGTGATCCGGTGAACATCAACGTAGTCGGCCTCGAACCGTTGCCGAGCCAGGATCTGGAAGTGCGCTTCGCCATCAAGATTCGCGTACAGAACCCCAATGAGACGGCCATCGACTACAACGGCATCGCGCTGGATCTGGAGGTCAACGGTCATTCACTGGCCTCGGGTGTCAGCGATCAGAGCGGTTCGATCCCACGCTTCTCCGAAACCATTGTCAGCGTGCCGGTCAGCATCTCGGCGTTCTCGGTACTGCGCCAGACCTTGGGCCTGAGCCAGACGCAAACCCTCGACAATCTGCCCTATGTGCTGCGCGGCAAGCTTGCCGGCGGCCTGTTTGGCACCATGCGTTTTGTCGACAGCGGCAAGCTCAGCCTGCCCAAGGCCACTGCCGCGACCTGGTAAAAATGCGTTAGCCTGCTTCTTTCCCCAAAGACATTCAGGGAGGCTGCAGGTTTATGGAAGACACACCGACGCTGTACACCGAACGACTGATCCTGCACCCGTTGCAACTGGCCGATGCCGACGCCGTGCAGCAACTGTTTCCCCACTGGGATGTGGTGCGTTATCTGAACGCGGCGGTGCCATGGCCGTATCCCGAAGACGGCGCCCTCACCTATTTGCGCGATGTTGCCTTGCCGGCCGTGGCGGCGGGCAACGAATGGCACTGGTCGATTCGCCGCAAGTCCGCGCCCGAACAGTTGATCGGCAACATCAGCCTGATGGATCAAACTGACAACCACCGTGGATTCTGGCTGACACCGGCGTGGCAAGGTCAGGGCTTTATGACCGAAGCGAGCGCAGCGGTGACCGATTACTGGTTCAACGTACTTCAACGCCCGCTGATGCGCGTGCCGAAAGCGGCGCCGAATACCGGCTCGCGCAAACTCTCGGAGCGCGCCGGGATGCGCTTGATCCGGACCGATGAAGATGATTTCGTCGGTGGGCGTTTTCCACGAGAAATCTGGGAAATTTCCCGGGAAGAATGGCTGCAACGCCACTGATTTCCAGACACACCACCGATCCATTGTAGGAGTGAGCCTGCTCGCGATAGCGGCGGATCAGCCGGCATCTCTGTTAATGACACACCGCTATCGCGAGCAGGCTCACTCCTACAGGGTTCGGTGTCAGGCAGTACCCTAAGTGTTGAAACGCACGCCCGGTTTGGCGCGCTCATCCACACTCAACTCAAACACATCCGGCCGCGCGTAGTGCCCGACCACATCGTAGTCATACCGCGCCCGCACCAGTTCATCGGTGTCAATTTGCGCCGTGAGCAACCCCGCCTCGCCCCGCAACGGCCCGGCCAGCACGTCGCCCATCGGCCCGACAATCACGCTCCCCCCGGCAATCAACGGGCGATCTGCCGGCCAGTTGGCAATCTCCACGCCCAGTTCATTCGGTGACGCCTGCACCTGACAGGCGCTGACCACAAAGCAACGGCCTTCATGAGCGATGTGGCGCATGCTGACCTGCCACATCTCGCGTTCGTCGACGGTCGGCGCGCACCAGACTTCGATGCCTTTGGCGTACATCGCCGTGCGCAGCAGAGGCATCATGTTTTCCCAGCACACCACCGCGCCGAGCTTGCCAACCTGACTGTCGAACACGGGCAAGGTCGAGCCGTCGCCCTTGCCCCAGATCAGCCGTTCGGTGCCGGTGGGCATCAGTTTGCGGTGTTTGCCGACAAGCCCGGCCTGCGGATCGAAATACAGCGCCGTGCAATACAACGTGCTGCCAGCCCGTTCAATCACGCCGATCACCAGGTTGGCCCCGGTGCGCGCCGACAGACCGGCGAGCGCTTGCGTTTCGGCACCCGGCACATCGATCGCATTGGCAAAATATCGGGCATAGGCTTCGCGCCCCTCGGGCAGGCGATAACCCAATTGCGTGCCGAAGCCCTCGCCTTTCGGATAACCACCCAACAGCGCTTCCGGCATCACCACCAGTGCCGCGCCCGCCTCAATGATCGCGCCCTCCCAACTCAGAATCTGCTCCAGGGTCGCGCTTTTGCCTTCGGGCAAAGCGCCGATTTGCAGCGCAGCAACAATTGATTTGGCCATCGCGATAACTCCATGAGGTTCAGTGGTTGCCGATTCTGCGGCGCCACGCGATCATGAATAAAGCCCCATTCACTGCTGAATGATATGAGCCAAATGAATATCGCCACGGTCGACCTCAACCTGCTGAAAGTCTTGGAAGCCCTGCATGAAGAGTCCAGCGCCAGCCGCGCAGCATTGCGACTGGGGGTGACACAATCGGCGGTCAGTGCGGCGCTGCGCCGCTTGCGCGAGGTCTACGGCGATCAATTGTTCGTGCGTACCGGGCGCGGCCTGGCGCCAACGCTCAAGGCCAATCAATTGAAACCGGTGGTCAGCGAAGCGCTGAACAAGTGCCGGCAAAGCCTGGCGATGGTCGACCCGGCGGCTAACCAGTACGACGGCCGCTCGGTCACCGTAGGACTGTCGGATGATTTCGAAATTGCCTACGGTCGCCGCCTGATCGAGGAAATTGCCCGCAGCGCTCCGAAGTTGCGCCTGATCTTTCGTCAGACCCATAGCCAGATCGTCGCCCGCGCGCTGATGGAGCGCAGCATCGATCTGGCGATTACCGCCGGAGGCTTTGCCGAGCGCTTGCTCAGCCGTCAGGTGTTGGGCGAAGGCGGTTATGCATGTCTGGTCGATCCGGCGAGCCTTGCGCCCGGTCAGCAGCAGATCGATCTTGAGGAGTTTGTCGAACGCGAGCACATCCTGGTGTCGTCCGGCGGCTTTATCGGGATCACCGATGAGGGCTTGGCGACGCTGGGCCTGACTCGACGGGTGTGCGCGTCGACCACGCATTTCGCCGCGCTGCCGTATTTGCTCAAGGGCAGTCGGGCGGTGGCGACAATTCCGACGCATGCCGCCGAAAGTATTGCTGAGCTTAGCGGCCTGGCGCTGCTGCCCTGCCCGCTGAAACTGCCGCGTTATCCGATCGAACTGGGCTGGCGTACCACCACGCAGATCGATCCGGTGGTAGTCAAAGTCCGCGAAGCGATTGCCGCGACGTTCACCTGAAGCGTTACTTGTTCGCGGCCATCAAGCGATTGACTTCACTGCGCACCATGTTGGCGAACTCCGGCGGCGACATGCCGTCCAGTTCTGCGCGGACCCACTCGGCCCATTTGCCTTTGCGCTTGCCGCGCTCGCCGAACAAACGCGCGGCTTCGCCTTTGGATTTGCCCAGATTGTTTTGCCAGAGTTCGAACAGACGGGATTTCTCGTCTTCCAGCGCAGCGCGCTCTGCGAGTGATTTGTCGGCCAGATTGAAACTCATGGGGAATTATCCTGCTGCGTAAAATGGCGACATCTTACACGCTCGACGGAAATCTCCCGCGCAGGTTTTTATTTCTGACCTAAATTCAGTGCAACTTTTCAGCAAGCACCACACTCCATTGATCACTGTCCATTCAACTGCAAGGAGTCACCCAATGGCCCGCAAATCCGCCGTGCAAGCCGCCGAAGATCAAATCAAGGATCAGGCCTTCAGCGAACTTCAGGCTCTGATCCAAGAGTCTGACAAACTGCTCAAGAGCAGCGCCTCACTGGTCGGCGAGGAAGCGGAAACGCTGCGCGGACAAATCGCCCTGAAACTGCAACAGGCGCTGGATTCGGTGTCGAGCGTACGTGATCGCACCAAACCGGCGGTTGATGCCACCGAAAGCTACATCGGCGGTCATCCGTGGCAGACCGTGGCGATCTCCGCCGGTTTCGGTCTGGTGGTTGGCTTGCTGCTCGGCCGTCGCTGAGTCAAGGCACATAAAAAAGGCGAACCCACTGGGTTCGCCTTTTTTATGCCTGCGTGTTTTTACCGGCTTTGAACCAGTTTCGGGCTTTCAGAACCTGAGCTCAACTCGATCTTTCACGTCGGCGCACATCCCCCATTCACCGCGGTCAGTCCCCTCTCCCTCGGGGAGAGGGCTAGGGTGAGGGGCTTTTGATCTTTGATCACGCCCCCGCCAGCTCACGCAACTGCGCCAGCGTCTGTGCATCCATCACGATGCCCTCAGCCAGCGACTTGCTGCGCTGCCAATGCCTGCGATCGCCCGGCAACCGCTTGAGGCCGACACTGTGCATCTGCCGCACCAGCTCACCACTACGCTCGGCAAAACTCTGCCCGGCGGCTTTGCTCGGGTCGATGACGATCAACAATTGCCCGGTCCACGGCGTTTTCGCCCCGGGATGATTAGCCCAATCGAACTCGAAAGAAAAATTCCCTCCCGTTAATGCGGCCGCCAGCAGCTCAACCATCATCGACAGCGCCGAACCTTTATGTCCACCGAACGGCAGCAACGCCCCGCCCTCGAGAATCGCCTTGGGATCCTGAGTCGGCTGACCAAGGCTGTCCACGCCCATTCCGGCGGGCAACCGCTCGCCTTTGCGCGCAGCGATCTGCACGTCGCCATGGGCGATTGCGCTGGTGGCCAGGTCGAAGACAATTGGCGCGGCGCCGGCCCGTGGCGCGGCGAACGCAATCGGATTGGTGCCGAACAGCGGCCGGTCGGCGCCGTGCGGCACCACGCAGGTCATGCTGTTGACCACGCTCAGCGCCACCAGCCCCTCGTCGGCAAATGGCTCGACGTCCGGCCACAGCGCGGCGAAGTGATGCGAGTTGCGAATCGCCAACACGGCAATCCCGGCGCTACGCGCCTTCTCCACCAGCAACGACCGGGCGGCGGCCAGTGCCGGTTGGGCGAAACCGTTGCCGGCATCGACACGCACAAAACCGGAAGCGACATCTTCGACTTGCGGCACCGCGTGGCCGTTGACCCAGCCGCTGTTCAGGGTCGAGACATACCCGGGTATGCGGAACACGCCATGGCTGTGGGCACCATCGCGCTCGGCGCCGGCGCAGTTGGCGGCCAGCACTCGGGCGACTTCGGCGGAAGTGCCGTGGCGCAGAAAAATCGTTTCAAGCAGTTGCGTCAGCGCTTCAAGAGACAACGAGGACGAGGCAGCAGAGGACACATGATCGTGTGGCGCAGACATCTGAAGCTCCAGAATGATTATTGGAGGGAACAACAGCGTAAGGACGACTTGCCCGCCGATTAACCATGCCACAGCTGTCGGCTGTCAACCCTTGTATTGGCGATGACGGGCATTGGCTCATGGCACATTTCAACTCGACGTGTGCGGTAACTATGTACCGCCTGCACAGCGACCTGCGTACCTACTCTTGAACTCCCCGCCCAAGGCGCCCCGTTCAGAGTTTCAATGATGTCCAGCCTCCTGCTATTCCCCGAGATACTCAAATCCCCGGGCCGGCATGCCAGCCTGGGTCGGACCCACGGCCTCAACAGCAAAGATTTCAGCTGGCTCGCGCATGTGCAACTGGCGACCCACGCCCTGCGCAGCGAACAAACCCCACCCATGCTGGCCGAACGCATTCTGCTAAACGCCGACAAGCAACTCGCCATCCCCCTGCCCGGCAGTTTTATTCTCGGCACCGGGCCGGATGACCATGGCGTGTTTTTGTACACACCTTACGACGGTCTGAAAAAATACAGCGATTACCAGACGCTGATGGACGCGCTGCAAACACGCCTCGATAACGCTGAAGAAACCGATGATCTGTTGGCCTTTCTCAGTGTCTTGCTGCGCAAGGAACTGGTAGAGAAACGCGGCATCACCCTCACCCGCGAAACCATCGAAGGTGATGTGTTTGACGATCAAAAAGCGGCGATCAGCCAGTCTCAGGACACCTGCGCCCGCGATGTGCTGGATGAGCTGAAACGTCTGCCGTCGCTCGCCACCTTGCTGGAGAACATTCTCGACGAACTGCTCGAGCCGCATTTTGCCGATTTGCCGCAGTCGCGCACCCGCGTCGGTTTTTACCTCGACAGCGCCCCGTTGCACGCGGAAATGAGGCAATGGGTCAGTTCGCTGTCATTGAGTGAAGCGCTGCTGCTGCACTTTCGCCGTCAGGGCTGGCCGCGCGGCCACACCGTGGAATTCTCCCACCCGGCCCGCGCAAGCCAGGCGGCTGACCAGACCGCCTGGGCCGATGCGATCAAGTCCGCATCGGGACGACTGACCATGCTGCTGTTTCGACAGCTGGAGGCCTACTGGAATGCCGCTGCATTCGAGGGCTCGCCCAGGCGCACGTACTTCAGCCAGGCGTTAAAGGATCAAATGCGTGCAGATCTGATGCTCAAGCGCGAAGCGGAAATCCTGTCTGCCACTGAATTCGACGCCTTGCACAGCGTGATCCGCGAACCGAATGTAGCGTCCCGGCGGCCCAACTTCGAAACCGTCTGTTTGCGCGAGGACACCGCCTACATCGAACTGGCCGGGTCGCTGATGATCAACCATGACAAGGCTTATCTCTACACCCCTACCCAAGGCTTGCAAGTCCTCACCAACTACGCCGATCTCAAACAGACGCTGACCGCCAAACTCAATGCCGCCGGCCATGAAGACGAGCTGTACGGACTGATGAACCTGGAAGAGCGCAATCGCTATCTGGGATTTGTCCACGCGCAAGTGTCCGGGGAAAACATCGGCGGCGACATCATCAGCACGCTGTTTGAAGCGATCCTCACCAAACAACGGCAAAACATTGAATTCGTCTTGCAGCTCTTCCGCCAGAGTGAACGCACAACCGACATCCATGCGCTTTTCGACAAAGCGCTGGATATCCGTTCGATGATTCATGAGCGTCTGCTCAAGCTCGACGTCAACGAGCGCTGGAGTACCCGACCGTTGTTTTCCAGTGCACCGCTGTCGTCACGGGTGCAGACCGACAAGGCCAGGCAACTGGCGATACAGCTTGAACGCGCCGAGGAGAATCTTGGCAGTCACTTCAAGGATCAGCCGACCACCAGCAACGCCGAACAACGCGTGTTTCTCGAAGGTATTCGATGGAAACTGGCACAGGCCTTTGAGGATGGCGTGCGCGCTGAGGCACACATAAGGAATCTCAGCGGTTCCTGGCTGACGGCCGAACGAAAGATTGTCGACGCCGTGTTCGATGCAAAACACGCCAAACGCAGGGATCGTCAGTCGCTCAATGGCTTCCGGCCGGATGCCTGGTCGCTCAGCGTTACCTGCGCAGGCAAAGCCGATGCACTGTCGCTTGCGCATTGCGTACTGTTGACCGAGCGCGGAGGCATGGACGTCGAGCATTCCGGGCGTGCGATCCTGTGGACGCCGGCCATGGGTCTGGAATCGTTCGACGACATCGCCATCGCGCAGAAGCAACTGCAGCAGCGCCTGGACGACAATAACCAGTCTCAGACACTGCTGGAAAATCTGTCAACGGCGCACTATCAGCTGGATCAACAATACACACTGGGCCCGTTCCAGTTGATCGAAGGCAACGTGTTGAACGATCGCGTGCAATCGGCCATTGAACACTTCCTGGCCCATTGTGGGGCGTTACGCGTTTGCATCACGGACAAGGATGTACTCGCCAGTTTCCTTACTCGAATAACAAACACCGCCATCGATACCAACTTGCGCCGGGCCATCGACCTGGCCCGGGCTTTCGTCCGCCAGCAGGATTTCCCTGACTGGTTACGCATAGCGCCGGTCACAGAACAACGCACACAACTGGCACTGCTGGATGAAGTGCGGCGCAGCGTTATCGATGGCAAGGATTTTCTCCACGACGTCCCCGCGTTAGCCAGCCATGTGGAGCAGACGCTGAAAACACTGCTCGACGCCCGATTCCCTGGCACCGATCTCAAACCAAAGCAGATCCAGATCACCCCGAATCTCACGCTGGCAGGCCCGCCCTGCAACCTGCTCGATTTTGCCTTGCATCACTACAACATCGTGCAAGACACCGGGTTCAAGGTCGCCTCGACCATCGCCAGCGCTTTGCCAGCAACGCTCAATCAGTCTGCGGTTCAGCAACTGCTGCAATCCCTCGACATCACCACCGCCTACACCCGGAAAGTCACCGCGGCGCTCTCATCCGACACTGAGCCGGCACGCACCAGCAAAGCACGGTTCCTTCGTCAGTTGCCCTGGCAGTTGATGCAGCACGCGCACGCCTTGAAGTTGCAACAACAGTTGTCGCAAAGCGGTTTCGACTACGTTTGCCAGGTTCTGGACATGCCCGACGGGGTAGCGCGCGCCACAGTAGAGGGCGCTCACGCCAGTGCTTGCCCGCTGTCATTGATCAAGACCCCCGGTAGCGATTTCGTCGACGCCCTCGGACTTTATGTCATTGGCCCCGGGGCGGGACATACAGGGCCACGCGTGCTCTACGCACCCTACTCGCGGTTCGTATTTCGTGAATTCGAGGACGAAGCGCAATTGATCGAGGCCTTGAATACACCGGGGCATTTTCAGGATCTGATCATCCGGCGCCTGCCTTCCGGGCAACAAGCCGTCTTCAAGAATCTGCTGAACACGACGATTGGCAAGACCAGTGAAATCAAACTTCACCGCACGCCCATCACCGGCAATCTGCTGGAGCATTTGCACAAGGACACGCTCAGCCTTCTACCGCAACTGCTCGCGTGCCAGCCGCAGATCAACGCACAAGCCGATTGGGAAACCGCGAAGTCTCTGTTCAGTCACGGTGTGCGCCTGGTTCCCCATCTCTTGTCGGGGAAAATCGCCTCGTTGTTTTTTCTCTGGAAAAGCTACAACGAGTTCAAGGAGTCCGCCGAAGACCTTCAGGATCATCATTGGGCCAACGCTCTGAAAGGCTTTATCGCCGGGGCGTTATCCCTGTTTAGTCTGGGTCGGCTGTCCTGGGAAACAGAGGCAGAGGCGCAAACAGCTGAATTTGCCTCCGAGGCGCAGGCCACTGGAGCAAAGGTTGCCGAAACCGGCGCGAACACTACGGAAAAAACCGCCGCTCGCTGGTCAAAAGTCCCACCGGTTAGCACCTCGCGCGCGAACTTGCAGTCTTATGAAACGACCACCGCACTCGACAGCCTCACACTTGATAGCAATAAGCTGGTGTACGGGGATTCATCCAGCACGCACAAATATGCAGCAATTGCCGGCAAGGTATATCCGGTGGTCCAGGCCGAAAAAGCCTGGTACTTGCGCAAAAAAGACGGGAGCCGTGGGCCGGCGCTTGAACAGAAAAACTCACGACTGGTGCTTGCCCGCGCCAGTCAGGCCGTGCATCGCTGTCGATCGAGGAGGCCCCTGGCTCTGCAAACCAAAGTGGAGCAGCACTGTTCAATTCTGATGCTGATCCAGGCGCGTGGGATGGCAGAGATCAACCGCCGATACCCCGCCAGAGCCTTCGTGATTCAGCAAGCGGTTACCCGGGCAAGAAACTACGCGTTGTATTGCCTGTATAACTTCGTCGAACATCGCGACAACCTCGGGGGCACTCGTGTGGAAACGGTCCTCAGGGATTTTTTCGACGTGCGACAGATCACACCGATGCTGCTGAAGAAAATCGAGAAGGTGATCCTGCCGATTTGCCGCGAACTGACGGACCCAAAGGATGACTTGCTCTACACAGAGCGCTTTTTCGCTGGCCTCAATGCGCGCTACGACGATGACACGGTTGCCTTTGTCTTCAAGGAAGACCGGCGAAAAGTCGTGCACTTCACCGAGCATTTTTTCAATCCGAAACTGGATGTCTACACCGCTTTTTTGCCGCCCAGGTTCAATGTTGATTCCCATGCTCGCGCGATCACGCTGCTGCACGAACTGTCGCACCTGATCACCGATAGCGAAGATTTCGTCTCCGTAGAGGCGATGAGTCCATACCCCGACCTTATCGATACCACCACCGCGGACGGGCAACAGCTCAAAACGGGTCTGGAACGTTATCGTAAATCCTTGTCACGCTCCGCTGCGCCCGAACACTTATTCGCGACCAGGAATGAGCAAGGGCTGTGGGTAGATCTGGATAAGTTGCCGGAGCAGGCCGATGTCTACAAAAAAGTCCTCAGTCTGACCAAAACCAGAAACCTTGCAGAGGCACGTAAAGCCTTTCGCAATCCGCTCGCTGATGAAGCACGCATCGAAGTGCTGATGGCCAACGCCGACTCGATCGCCTTACTCATCAGCGAAATGGGCAGACAACTGGATCCGCCAACGGCGCCGATACCGTTGCCGGCGCCAACTTCAAGCCAGGCGGATTCCGTGCAAGCGTCACCGTGACCACGGGACAAAAAAATGCGCCGGTCTGAGGCCGGCGCATTTTTCAGGAACACACTGAGTATTTACCGCGTGATCAATCCTTCTGGTCGCGCAAAATATTGCCCGATGCGCCGTCGATG
This sequence comes from Pseudomonas sp. ok266, assembly GCF_900110195.1. Taxonomy (NCBI): domain Bacteria; kingdom Pseudomonadati; phylum Pseudomonadota; class Gammaproteobacteria; order Pseudomonadales; family Pseudomonadaceae; genus Pseudomonas; species Pseudomonas sp. ok266. Next base: position 128,703 of record NZ_FOCU01000006.1, read on the forward strand.
CGGAACTCGTAAACCACGCCGTCAGCCTTGCGTCCTTCACCTTTCCAGTAGCCGTCGTTGTCGGCTTCGATCTCATAGACTTCGACGTAACCGGCCTTGGTCTTGACGATCTCGATGGCTTTTTCGATGGTGACCCAGCCAGCGCCGGGGCGATCGGCCAACGCTGCGCCAGCACTGAGCAAACCGGCCGTGGCGATCAACGCTGCGAATGTCTTCTTGATCATTTGTTTTCTCCATTTGTGGATAGTGGTCTTGGTCGTCCTGCTTTTTGGGTGTCTGAGGGAAAAATAAGTTCCACTTTGATGGGTAAATGCCATGACGGTTGTTCTCGGTCACTTCCCGACAAGGTTAGAATGGGCGAAATCAGGACGAGTCAATGACCCAAGACACTCTCTCGGAAGCCGAATACGATGCGATCACCGATGCCGCCGCGCATTGGTGCATGCGGGTGCACGCCGATGACTGCACGGACGAAGAACGTCGCGCATTCAAGCAATGGCACGACGCTCATCCCCTGCATGCATTCGAGTACGAGGCCATGCTGGAAGTCTGGGAGGTGGCCGAACATTTGCCACGCCCACAATCCGTTCCGGTCATGCCGGCCCGTCAGGCACCGCGCTCGTGGCGTCAACTCGTCGTAGCGGCCGGCGTCTGTGCGCTCGCCCTGCCGCTGGCGGCGTACACCGGCTGGAATCTGGGCTGGCTGCCCAACAGCTATCAGCATTTCGCCGCTACCGATACTGTCCGCCAGGTCACGCTGAGTGACGGCAGCCAACTCGAACTGAACCTGAACACTGATCTGACCTTCAGCAATTACAAGGACGAACGCCGCGTCACCCTGAAAAAAGGTGAAGCGTTCTTTACGGTCAGCCACGACATGGCCCACCCGTTTGTCGTCCGCGCAGGCGAAGGCAAGATTCGCGTCACCGGGACGCGTTTCAATGTCTGGATGTATCAGGACCAAGTGCGTGTGAACCTGATCGAAGGTTCGGTGCTGGTCACCAGCAATCGCTCGTTGCCGGGCGATGGTTTGCGCCTCGGCCCGTCGATGCAGGCGCGCTACAAACAGGGCGATTACATGCCCCAGATCAGCCAGACTTACCCTGGTGACACCTCGCTGGCCTGGCGCAATGGCAAACTGGTGCTGGATAACCTCGCGTTGAGCGAAGCGCTGCCACTGATCAACCGCTATCTGAGCAATCCATTGGAGCTGGCGGACAACAGCACCGGTACGATTCGCGTGGGTGGCATCTACAACATCAAAGAGCTGAACAATCTCGCGAACAGCCTGCCCAAGGCGCTGCCGGTCTACCTCACCCGTAACAAGGAAGGTAACCCGGTGATCAACTCGATACCGCAACAACCGCCGAAAAGCTGAAGGCCGCACCCCTTGCAGGATGCGGCCCTCTGGCTCAACGCAATTGACGCTCGGGATTACTGAGCGGCGACCTTCCCCGCTTTGTCCAGAGTCTGGCGCACAGTCTGCACCTGATACTGCGGGTCAGCCTGAATCTGCTGTTCGGTAAACGGCAGGACACTCCACTGTTTCTTCGAGAACGCCTCGGTCTGATCCCGCGAATACTTCGACGCCGGATCGCTCGACAGCGAGAACGCCAGCAGCCCTTGGGCGTGCGGGCCCTTTTCGTCGAAGGTCACGACTTGCAGGTAGCTGGTGCCGCTGACCACTTCGAGTTTGCCGTCTTCACGCGGCACGCTCTGGATAGCGTTGTAGATGCCCAGCGTGCCCGGCCCACCGTGAATTGGCGTCTGTTGCCCGCCGCTGCTGACGACCTGGATATCCCCCCAGCGGGTCTGCGGCTTGAGGCCCATTTTTGTGCTCGACTCGACCGATGCCAACATGGCCTCACGCAGTGCCTTGGCCACGGTTGACTGCTCGATCGCCAGACCGCGCGGCGTGTGTTGCGCATCTTTGGGATCGAACGCGACACGCCAGACATCCGGCGAAGCCTGCAAGGCCTGCATGATGTTGTGGAAATGCATCAGGCCCATACCCGAATCAAGATTGGCGCGGCCATCCCATGCCTTGAGGCTGGTGCAAACCGGCTTCAGCGCTGGCGCATCGACACCGAGGTCAGAAGCACAGAACTTCAACAGATCCGGCACCACCTGAGTCGCCAGGTACACTTGATCGTCCATCACCATTTGCTGCAGATCCTTCACTGCCAACGGGCCTTTTTTACTCAGCGTGCTTAAGCGATCCAGAGCAAACCGGGAGCGCAAGCCCAGTGGTTGGCCGTCCTGACTGATCAGCGGCGAGAAACCGGTCAGCGGTTGCGCCGGGTTGACCAGCCACGCCGAGTCGTTGGAGTGCTGAACGAAGTCCTTGCGCAGCAGTTGCGGCAATTGGCTGGAAGCATAAATACCCTGCTGCGCCGCTTGCGGATCAATGTCCCATGTGCACGCGCTGTTGGAGCCATCCAGCACGATCATCTGCGTGCCGATACGCGGATCACTGCACTTGGCCAGTTTCTCGGCATTGACGTTCGGCACCACCGACAGGTTCATGTACAGCGTCTGGCCTTTGTCATCCACGGCCAGGGTGTTGACCCACGGAATGCCCTGAATCTTGTGCACCGAATTCTGCAGTTCCTGAAGCGTGGACGCCTGATTCATCGCGTACCACTGGTTCAGCACGCGATCATTGTCGATATTGGCATCGCGCAGGCTGTAGGCGAACTGATTGTCCCAGTCGAGCTTGCCCGGCCACTGCACGATTGGGCCAAACTGCGAACTGTAGACATCACGCGAAACCGGCACCACCTGGCCGTCGGCCTGTTTGACCTGCACGGTCACGGTCTGCTTGTTCAGCGGCAAGGATTGGCCATCGAGCATATAGCGTGTGGAATCCTTTGGATCGAGTTGCAGACGATACAAAGTGAAGTGTTTCGACGAATCGACCGTGTGCGTCCACGCCAGATGCTGATTGAAGCCGATATTGATCATCGGCAAGCCTGGCAAGGCAGCGCCCATGACGTCGAGCTTGCCGGGGATGGTCAGATGCATTTGATAGAAGCGCATGCCACCGACCCACGGGAAATGCGGGTTGGCGAGCAGCATCCCACGCCCGTTGAACGAGCGCTCGCTACCCACCGCGACAGCGTTACTGCCACGGTCCAGAGCGAAGCGTTGCTGACGCGCATCGGCCAACTGATAGGCCTGCACATCGTGTTCGATCACCGCGCTCGCCTGCGGCGGCGTAGCCCCGGCCAGCGCCTCGGCGAACTGCCCGACGCCACCCTCGACCAGCAGACGGCGGGTCAGCTTCACCAGATCTTGCGGTGCAATTTCACGCACCCACTCGCCCTGACACTGTGGCGACAAGCCTTGCTGACGGCGCTCGCCCAGATAGCGGTTATAGCCCGCGGCATAGCCTTCGACCAGATCACGCACCTGCGCAGGTTGCGCCTGCCAGAACGCCTTGACCGCTTCCGGCGTGTTGAGCCAGGTAAAGAACACATCGCTGACACGGTTTTCACGCTGCTCGACGGTGAACTGGTCCGGGCCGAAGTAGCGTGAACGTTGACCATTGACCGTCACGATCTCATTGGCCAGCAGACAGAGGTTGTCCTGCGCATAGGCATACCCGATGCCGAAACCAAGCCCGCGCTCGTCCTGCGCACGAATATGCGGCACACCAAAAGCGGTACGGCGAATATCGGCGCTGACATCCGTGGTCGGACTGAACGCATAGGCCGAACAACTCAGCCCGAAAGCCACGCCGGCCAAGGTCAGTCCCGTTAACTGTCTGGAAATTATCACGCTCGCTCCTGATCGACATGCCAAAGAGCGAACCCGGCGCTGGCACGGATCCGCTCTGGAAACACCCACGCGTCCACGCGCAATGAGCCTGTCCAAGAAACGAAGTCAGAGGAAAAAATTTAGGCTCTCCACGCAATCCCCGAAGCAGAATCAAAAGCCCCTCACCCTAGCCCTCTCCCGGAGGGAGAGGGAACTGACCGAGGTGACTGCCAGAGCTACGCCGACGTGAAATACCGAGCTGAACTCAAATCCAAAAGCAGATCAAAAGCCCCTCAACCTGGCCCTCTCCCGGAGGGAGAAGGAACTGACCGAGGTGACTGCCAGAGCTACGCCGACGTGAAATACCGAGCTGAACTGAAATTCAGACGCAGATCAAAAGCCCCTCACCCTAGCCCTCTCCCGGAGGGAGAAGGAACTGACCGAGGTGATTGCCAGAGTTACGCCGACGTGAAATACCGAGCCGAACGCAAATCCAGAAGCAGATCAAAAGCCCCTCACCCTAGCCCTCTCCCGGTGGGAGAAGGAACTGACCGAGGTGACTGCCAGAGCTACGCCGACGTGTAATGCGGAGCCGAACGCAAATTCAGAAGCAGATCAAAAGCCCCTCACCCTGGCCCTCTCCCGGAGGGAGAGGGAACTGACCGAGGTGATTGCCAGAGCTACGCCGACGTGTAATACCAAGCCGAACGCAAATCCAGAAGCAGATCAAAAACCCCTCACTGGCCCTCTCCCGGAAGGAGAGGGAACTGATCGAGGTGACCAAACCCACCCCCCCCCGCCCCTCACCACTCCACAGGATGAGCGTTAGCTCGGCTGCAGCTCTTGATCTTGCCGTGCTGGCCCCTTCGGCAGGCTGAGTGGAGGGATTGATCCGGGGGTGGGAGCGCAGCGACCGTTTGGCGAAGCCAAACACAGCGAGAGGAGGTGCAGCGAAGCAAACCGTAGGCGCTGCGCCCGGATCGATCCCGGAGCGAAGGAACCCCGAGCCCCAGCGAGCGGGCCGAACGCCGGGGCCCAGCCTTTTGCTTACTTTTCGGCGTCTGGAAAAGTGAGTCGCTGTAAGAGCGAAACCGCCAGCCGCAACCCCCAAAAAAACGGATATACACCCAAAACCCAAAGAACCTGGTCGGCCCAAAGGCCGCCAAGGCCACCCCCCAATCACAAGGAAAAGACAAATCCCCGACAAAATTTCTACATTTTTTCTTTCATGATTTGTCGTGCTGATACGTCTTGTTCTAGAGAGCGCAAAAAAACCACCCCGATCAGACTCTGAAAAGGAGTAATCGCATGTACAACTCGCAACTACCAACGGACGGTAGCCAGGCACCCAAAGGAGTTTCCATGAGCCCTCACGCGAGCGATTTCGGGCAACGCGTCGAGCGTCACGGTAACGAACGCATCCGCTTGCTGCTGAAAAGTTTCGGGCTGCGCACCAGCCTGATTCGTCTGAAAGTCATCGACGCCTTACTGGTCGCCGCACAAAGCGAACGGCGCCTGGGCGTTCGCGGTGTCCACAGCCAATTGCTCGACCTCGATATTCCGCTGTCCTTCCTCAGTGTGCGTGAGGTGCTCAAGCGCCTGTGCGCCGAAGGTGTGATCACCTTCAATGACGACAAGAGCTACAGCCTGCATCCACAGGCTGCAGCTGTCCTCAACCACGATTGAAGCGTGCAGCCATCGCCGTCAAGGCTTGACCTTGCGGCGCATCACGCCGTTGATCACCACCACGATCACCGCCACACCGATGGCGACGAACTGAAACGTCTTCTCCGAAATCATGCCGGCATTTTGCAGCCAGGACAGGCCGAGCATGATGGCCAGGACCGACACGGCGATCAGAATCGAATAAATCAAGCGTTGCTTGTGGGTCATTGCGGCTTCCTGAAACTTTGAAATGTATCCGGTTTGTATCCGTTTGCATGCCATGCACTTACCGTTCTACGGGGATGCGCCGCTGCAATCGGGGTCTCATGTTACAGCCGATGAAGAGTTTTGGCTTCATGACGGCGTAACCATGAGGAATTTTCAAAATGCTGCGTCGAATCACCTGGCTGATTCCCGTTCTTGCCCTGCTGACCCTGAGTGGCTGCATCATCTTCCCCCACGGCGGCTGGCATGACGATCACCACCGTTACTACCAGGGTGGGCCTGGTTATTACCAACATCGCTAGAACAGGATTGTTCGCCCTGCCCGCTTGCCAATGAACAGACCGTGGCAGGAAATCAACAAGTCCGATCAACTTCAAACAAAGCCCGCCCCGTTGCGGGCTTTTCTGTTTTTGCCAAATGCTTCTATAAATCGCTCTAACTCGTGCGCTGCGCAAAACCCGATCACTAAATAAGTTGCAAGCATTTGAAATCTAATGTCGCAGCAAAACAATAGGCCGGGCGCACCTCTGCAACTAGTCTCTGGCAACTTCCTTTCACTCACTAACAGGAACGTTTATGCAGAGAACTCTTATACAGATCCCGCCGCGAAAAGCGCTCGGATTTTGTTTGGTGATCAGCGCGTTTGAACTTCTGACGTATATGGCCAGCGACTTGATCATGCCTGCGATGTTAAGCGTTACCACCGAACTTGATGCCGATGTGCGGCATGTACCGAACGCTTTCAATCTCTATCTGCTTGGCGGTGTCTGCCTGCAATGGCTGATTGGCCCGCTGTCCGATCAATGGGGTCGAAGGCGGGTATTGTTGATCGGCTGCGCGTTATTTGCGGCCGCCTGCGCGGGGGCCTACAGCACCGAAAGCATTGAAGCCTTCAATCTACTGCGACTGCTGCAGGGCATGGGCCTGGGTTTTGTTGTGGCGGTCAGTTATCCGGCCCTCCAGGAAGTGTTCTGTGAAGCGGATGCGGTGCGTTTGATGGCGCTGCTCGGCAATATCGCCCTGCTTTCCCCCTTGATGGGGCCGCTGCTGGGCATTCTGCTGTTGCAATGGCTGTCGTGGCGCGAAGTGTTTCTGGGCCTGGGCCTTGCCGCGTCTATGGTCTGGCTGGGGCTATTCGCATGGATGCCGGAAACGGTTGGCGTCGCCCGTCGAGACGGACAGATGCAACCTGCCGTGCGCTTTTCCTGGGAGCAAACCTGCCGACGTTACCGCGCCCTGTTGGGTAATTGCCGATTCCTCGCCGCCAGCCTGGCGCTGGGGCTGATGAGCCTGCCGCTGATCGCCTGGATCGGCCTGGCGCCGTTGCTGCTGATCGAGTTGCTCGGGCTGACGCCGCTTGAATATGGCGTCTGGCAAATCCCGATTTTCTCTGCGGTGATTGTCGGCAATCTGATCCTTGACCGGTTGCTGATCACGCACGCCTTGCCGCAACTGATCCGCTTGGCGCTCTGGCCGTTTTGCCTGGGGCTTCTGGCCCTGATCGTCTGCGCACTGGCTGGCGCCGGACTCGGGCCGGTGGTCGCCAGTCTGGCGTTGTACGCAGTCGGATTGGGCATGAGCAATGCCGCGCTGTATCGATTGGCGCTGTTTGCCAGTGATGACAGTAAAGGTCTGGTATCGGCATTGGTCGGGATGATTTCGATTGCCGTGATGGGCCTCGGCGGCTTGCTGATTGCTGCAATCGGCGGTGGCGCAAGGCTCGAGCTTTTCGCGCTTTGCGCCGCTTTCAGCGGTTTGATGTGTCTCCCTCTGTTGCAGGGTTTGTTGCAACGCACCCCTCCCGACTCCGCCTCTGCTCAGTAAAGGAATATTGAATGCATCACTTCCCCGCCAGCGATGCGCTTTGCGCGTTGCCACACCCCTATTGCCCGGATTCCGTGCCGGTGGGCCTGTTCGATCAGGCCATGACCGAGATCAGTCGGTTTCATTGCCGGCACACCCCCGGCTACGCCCATTGGCTGAACGCCAACGGCCTCGACGAACAGGACCTGGACAGTCTTGATGACTGGGCCCGTCTGCCGCCGATTCTGGCGAACTTCTTCAAACAGCAATTGCTGCTCAGTCCGACCGGAGCGCGCGCCCTGGAACTGACATCGTCCGGCACCAGCGGCCAGAAAAGCCGTATGCGCTATGACCCGCGCAGCCTCGCGAGCGCTCAGTTCATGGTCGAGCGGATCTTCAGCCATTACGGCTGGCACTCACCAGATACGCCTTGCAATTACCTGCTGCTGAGTTACGAACCGCAAGGTGCGATCACCTTGGGAACGTCGTATACCGATCAGTTCCTGTGCCGCTTTGCTCCCGTCAACCGCGTCGCCTACGCGTTACGCAGTAACGGCGACGGCCATCAATTCGATGTGTTCGGCGTCATCACGGCCCTGCAATCGTTCGCCGAAGAAGGCCTGCCCGTGCGCATTTTCGGTTTCCCGGCGTTCCTTTGGCAGACCCTGCAACACATGCAGGCCACATGCGTGCCCGAGCTGAAACTGCCGGCAGGTTCGCTGGCATTTTTTGGCGGTGGCTGGAAAACCCGGGCCAGCGAGGAAATCCCCAAACAGCAATTGTATGGATGCATCGCGCGGCAACTGGGCATCGAAACCGCACGTTGCCGCGACGGTTACGGTGCAGTCGAGCACGCGGTGCCGTACATCGAATGTGCCCGGCATCATTTTCATGTGCCGGTTTACGCCAAGGCGTACGTGCGCAATCCGCAGGATTTTTCCATCCAGCCCTACGGCCAGCAAGGCTTGCTGGGATTCGTCTCGCCCTACATTTCGTCCAGCCCGGCGCATGCGGTGGTGATGAGCGATCTGGCGACGCTGCACCCGGGCTCAAGTTGCGGCTGCGGCCTCGCCAGCGACTGGTTCGAACTGCATGGCCGTGCGGGCACCACCGCCGGCAGGAGCTGCGCGATGGCCGCCTCCGAATTATTGGGGAGGCACTGACATGTACCTGCTCAACGGAGAGCTTTGCGCCGAAATCGACCTCGACAACGCACTGGCGCAACTGCATCAGACCTTGCCGCACCACCTCAGCACACCGCTGGATAGCGCCGTCGTTCTGACCGCCGCGGGCAACTTTGCGCAGCATCTGCACAGCGCCGAACTGCCGCTGGATGACGAACAACGCCAGGCGCTGATTGACTTCTGTCAGCCTCACGCCCTGCAAACCAAACTTGAACGCGAACTGGGTGATCAGGCCGATTCACTGCGGCGCGTTGATTATCAGCAATCGCGCTTTGAACGCTGGAGTCCCTTGGGCCTGGTGGTTCACGTCACCCCGGCCAACGCGCCGCTGCTGGCCTGCTGCGCCATGCTCGAAAGCCTGTTGGCCGGCAACCTCAACTGGCTACGCCCCAGCCGCAGCGACCAAGGCCTGACCGCACGCCTGCTGCACGCATTGGTGCAATGCGACCCCAGCGGTCAACTCCGCTATTACGTCGCGGTGTTACCCGTAGCGACGGAGCAGATCGGCCGCTTGTGCAAAATGGCCAATGGCGTATCGGCGTGGGGAGGCGAAACCGCGCTGCAAGCCATCCGCCAACAGTTGCCACCCGGATGCCGCTGGATCGACTGGGGGCACCGCATCAGTTTCGCCTACCTGACGCCAGACGCGGCCTCGCCGCCAGCGCTGGACGCGATTGTCGATGAAGTCTGCCGACTGGACCAACAAGCTTGCTCCAGCCCGCAATGGTTGCTGGTCGACAGCGACGATCCCGCCGTTGTGCAAGGCATCGGCAGCGCACTGGCCGAGGCATTCGAGCGTCGCGTCGGGCAATGGCCGGCGCTGACTCCGACGGTTCAGGAAGCCAGCGAGATCACCAGCCACACCCTGATGGCGCGTCTGGGCCAGAGCTTTTCCGGTAACACCGGGCAGGTCTGGCGCGCGCCGGGCTGGCGGGTGATCTGGAGCCATGATCAGTCGCTGGCGCCTTCGCCGCTGTTTCGCACGTTGCTGCTCAAACCACTGCCACGGGCGCGACTGACGCAAACACTGCTGCCTTGGCGCAACGTGTTACAGAGTTGCGCGCTGGTCTGCGGTGAAGCGCAGATCAATGAGCTCGCACGCACATTGATTGCAGCGGGCGTCAGCCGAATTACGCCGATCAACGCGATCCACGACGGCTACGACGGCGAGCCCCACGACGGCGTTTACGCACTGCAACGCCTGAGCCGACGCGTGTCGGTCAGCCTCGCGCCAACGCAGTTGCCCACCCACATGAACCTCGACCAGCCACCTTGCGCACTGACATTGACAGGTCTGCCGATCACCGACAAAGCAGCGTTTATCGCGCGACCGACGACAGCGGCGGCGCAGCTGTTTTTCCGCTCCGGCGGCAGCAGCGGCACACCGGCGCTGTCGGGCTTCAGTTACCGCGATTTTCAACGGCAAATGCGCGCGACGGCCGATGGGTTGTTCGCGGCGGGCCTTGATCCGCGCCGCGACAAGGTGATGAACCTGTTCTTCAGTGGCGGCTTGTACGGCGGCTTCTTCAGTTTTGCCAAAGTCCTGGAATTGCTCGGTGCGACGCACCTGCCCATGGGCGCGCCGGCCGACGATGATTACCGCGATATTGCGCAAGTGATCATCGAGCAGCGCGTGACTGTGTTGATCGGCATGCCCAGCACCCTGCATCGATTGTTCCTCAACGAGGGGCCGCGTCTGAGTCGTTATGGGGTGATTGAAAAGGTTTTCCTCGGCGGAGAGCACATCAGCGATCAGTGCCGCGAATTACTGCATCGCTGCGGCGTCGCCAGTATCCGTTCGGCTGTGTACGGCAGTGTCGATGCGGGGCCATTCGGGCATGCCTGCGCCGCCACTGGCGACGGTGTGTTCCATTTGATGGACGCTATCCAGCAGCTGGAAATCGTCGCACTGGAGCAGGACAAGCCGGTCGTTGGCGATGAAGTCGGCCGTTTGCTGTTCACCTCCAAAGCACGTGAAGGCCAACAGGTGCAGCGCTATGAAGTCGGCGACACCGGCCGCTGGCTGGCCGGCGACTGCCCGTGCGGGCTGAGTTCGCCACGTTTCGAATTGCTGCAACGACACGGCCGACTGCTGCGCATCGGCAGCGACTTCATTTGTCTGAACGAACTCGCCCGCCACCTGCAGGCGCCGTTTCAGTTACACCTCGATCACGCACCCGATGGCCTTGAGCGCCTGCTGATTCACAGCCCTGGCGAACCCGCAGACATTCTCTGCCGACTCGAGGGCTACGCGACGCTGGCGACACTCGTGCGCACCGGGCTTCTCACCGTGCAGGCGCAAACCTGCGAGCCGCAACATTTCGACAGAAACAAACACAGCGGAAAGATTCCGCCCGTAATCGACTCGCGCCGTTAACAGCGATCGTCAGCCATGGCCAAAACAATTAACGAGAACACCATGAATACAACAACAGAACTTGGCAAGTTGTTCGCTTTTGCCCGCGAACATTCGGCGTATTACGCCAGACACTTGCAAAACGTCGCGCCGCAGACAAATACCCTGGATGAACTTCCGGTAATCGATCCACAACAATACTGGGCAAGTAGCGAGCACCTGGAACAATGGCCGGTACTGACCTCAACGGTCGAACGCGCCCTGGTATTCAAGACCGGTGGAACAACCAGCGCCGGTAAACTTTCAGTATTTACCCGCGAAGAATGGCAGACACTTGTGCGGGACTTCGGCAGCCATCTCGCCGGTCAACTCAATCCCGGCGACCGGGTGGCGAACCTGTTTTTCGTCGGCGACCTGTATGCCAGTTTCATTTTTATCCACGACGCCCTGGCGCACGAACCGGCGGGTGTTACCGAATACCCGTTTACCGGCGACGTCGACCCTGCGGTGCTGGCCGACTCGATCCGACAACACCGGATCAATGTGCTGGCCGGCGTGCCCGCGCAATTGCTGGCGTTCGCCGCCGTGCTGGAGCGCCAGGCGCGAACCCTGGCCGAAGTGGAAACAATCCTTTACGGCGGCGAAAGCCTGTTCACCGGACAATTGCAGGCGTTGCACCGGGTGTTTCCCAACGCGCGGATTGCCTCGATCGGTTACGCCAGTGTCGATGCCGGTTTCATCGGCGCCGCAAGCCGCGATTGCGCACTCGGCGAGCACCGGATGCTGGCCAGCCACAGCGTGCTGGAAATCGTCGATGAACACACCGGTGAAGTGATCGAAGAATGCGACCGAACCGGACGACTGCTGATCACCAACCTCACCCGCCGACTGATGCCGCTGATCCGCTACCCCGTGGGTGATCTCGCTTGCTGGCGAGAGCCGGCTACCGCGTCGATGCGCAAGTTCGCCTTGATGGGCCGCAGCACCAGCAGTCAGCGGGTGCGCGTGAGCAGCCTGACTCTGTTGATCGAAGACATTGCCGCAATCGTCGCACGCATCACCGCCAGCGACGACTGGCAACTGGTCATCAGCCAATCGGCCAACGTCGATATCGTGTGCCTGAAATGGCTACCCAACGCGCTGACGGCCGAGACCGCTGACGCCAACACGACCTTGCAGCGTGCACTGATCAAGCACTACCCGCTGATCAAGCAACTCTGCGCTGAGCGCTTGATCGAGTTGCAGATTACCCATTGCATACCCGATGAACTCGCGCGCCATCCGCGTTCCGGCAAGCGCCAACGCGTCGTCGATCTGCGTGTCTACGCCACGCCCGGACCGGAGCAACGTCCATGGACAACTTGACGCTGCGCAGTTATCGCCGATCCGACGCCAGGGCCATCAGCCATCTGTTTCGGGAAATCTATGGTGACCACTACGTGCAGCCGCACGTGTATTTGCCGTTGATGATCAATCAGAACCATGGCGAGGGTCGCTGGCATTCACTGGTGGCGGAATTCGGGAAAAAAATCCTCGGCCACGCCACGTTGTGCAGAAACGCGGGATCGTCTACGGCGGAACTGGCGTTGAGCGTGGTCCATCCGTCAACACGCGGGCAGAACATCGCGACGCAGTTGGGCATGCGGCTGTTGATCCATGCCCAGGCACTCGGTTGCCACGGCGTGACCATCAAACAGGTGACGCAGCATCTCTACACCCAACGCATGGCTGACCGACTCGGTTTTTGCAGCACCGGGTTGTTGCTCGACTACGTCCCCTCACCGTTTGGCGAGCCACTGCCGGAGTCCATCGTCATCGGCTACACCCCCGTCGAAGGCTATCGCCGCCCGCTCCCGGCATTGTCCTGGCCGCAAAGCTGTCACGATTTCATGGCGCATTTGTGCGGCGTATACGGAACACAAGACAAAGAAGCGCGTTGGGTGGGAGAGCCGATGCAGGTTGAACAATACTCAGGGCGTTATGACGTGGTGCTGAAAAAACTCGACGCCGGCTTGCTTCAACAGCTACGACGACTGCCCGAACACTGGTTGATCTCGATCAGGCTAAGACTGGCAACAGGCTTCGCCAATGCCGTGGATAGCCTGTCGGCAATGGGCTTCGTCTTCACCGGGATTGCCCCGAATGAACGGGGCGCTGGATGGTTGGCGTTGTTTCATCGGGGCTATCGCGCGCGATCGCTGGAGCTGCGCTGCCCACACCTGCAACGACTGCATGATCAGGCTCAACAACGCGTCGCGGCACGCTGAAGCGAGGCGTTGCCGGGTTCTTGCACATCAACCAGCCCGTTCAAGCGTTGAGCGGGCTAAACGGTCAGCCTCAAGCTTTGGCTTTGACACCTTCATCGACCGGTTTCGCGGCGTTGCCTTCACCGTAGGTCTTGAGGTTCTGCAGGACATAGATCGCTTTCTTGAACTCTGGAATCAGACTCTGGCCGTAAGCGTTGCCATTGAGGCCATTGTTCTGAATGGCGTCGAGCTGGGTCGCGAAATACTCCAGGGCGTTGAATTTGGCATCGATATCTTTGGTCACGCCAAAACGGTCGAACTTGTCACCGGCGTTCTTCAAGGTAAACGACGTGATCTCGGAGATCAGGCCGCGGCTGCGCAGCATCTCGCTCAGATTTCCCAATTGTTTTACTGAAACATTCGCAGGATCAAAGCCCTTGATGGCCTTGCGCAGGCCCTGCTTGTCCATTTCAGCGGTATTCAGCGCGGTGGGATTGGTACCGACCTTGGTCAGCATCTGCTGCACTTTGATGCTCTGGGCCACTTGTTTTTTCGCGCCGGTGTTACGAACCATAACGCCTGCTTTGCTCTCCCAGCCGCCGACAATACCGATCGTCATGAGAAGACTCCCTGTGAAATGAACAAAAAAATATCCGTGTTGAACGGCAATAATGGCCGCGAGTATCGGCGGGCGAATTGATGGCACCAACCTATTTCTGCACTTTTTTACAATTCTTGTACATTCTCGATACAAAAGCCCAATGGCCCGCGTTCACTGATCCAAAGTTGTCATGACAAGGTAACGAAAATCACTTTTTTGCTTATCGACGCGCGCTGATCAACACCTGTGTATCGATCTCGATACCGGCCGGTCATCGGTATTGCTGCTTTTTAGGACGCGAGTACCTAAAGCTTCCGGGCACCACGACGATACGCTGGAGATACCCGCACTGTTTTATCCCTGCCCCTAATAAGAAACGCTGCTCAAGGACCGGACTCCATGCCCGCATTCCGCACTATTCAGGCTCGCTACACGCTGTTTCTGGTTCTGTTCATCCTGCTGTTGTCGGTGTTGACCGTGGTTGGCATCAGCCAACTGGTCGCCCCGAAACTGCGCCATACCGAAGAACAGGTGGTACTCAACCGCATCGCCGAAGTCGCCGAGCAGATTCAGGGCGAGTTGAACAAAGTGCAGGCGCAACAGCGCAGCATCACCCAGACCATCCCGCTGCTCGACAGCGCCGCCATCGACGCGGTGCTGCCAGGTCTGGTCGATCAATACGGCGAGCTGAAAGTATTCGGCGGCGGGATCTGGCCTCTGCCGGGGCAACGTGAAGCCGGGCGCAACAAATTCAGTACGTTCTGGCACCGCGACGCCTCGGGCAAACTCGCCGTCAACACCTTCTGGAACAGCGACGCGGCGCCCAACTACTACGACCAGAGCTGGTACAAGGGCGGCATGGCCACTCCGCGCGGTCAATGCGCCTGGGCGGCGGCCTATAAAGATGACGCCAGCGCCGAGCCGCGCACCAACTGCGCCATGGCCATCCAGAAAAATGGCAATGCGTGGGGCGTGTCGACCATTGACGTCACCCTTGGCTTCTTTAACGACCTGGTGGCGCGCAAGGAAAAAGACCTTAACGCTGAGATGCTGATTGTTGAAGCCGACGGCAAGGTCATCAGTAACAGCTCGCGCATCAGTGGCCCGATCGTGCTGAAGAACATCAGCGAACTGGCCGGCACGTCGACCTTCGCCAGCCAGGTCAAAGCCGGGTTGCAGAACCGCGATCAGGCGCAGCGCATCGAATTCGATAACAACGGTGAAGCCAGCACTTTCTTCATGCGTCCTATCGAAGGCACGCCGTGGTTCCTCGCCACGGCGCTGCCGACGAAAATGCTCACCGCCCAGCGTGATGACGTCCTCAGCACCTTGAGCCTGTTGCAGATTCCGCTGGTGATCCTGCTGGTGCTGTTGCAGGTCTACGCGATTCGTCAGTTGGTGCAACGCATGAAAGCCTTGAAAGCCAACATCGATTTGCTGTCCAGCGGCGATGCCGACCTGACCCGGCGCATCACCATTCGCGCCGAAGATGAACTCGGCGCCATCGGTCACTCGGTGAACACCTTTATTGCCTACTTGCAAAACATGATCGGCGAAGTCACCCAGGCCACCGGCGCCATGGCCTCCAGCCTGGATAACCTGCAACGCACCTCGGCGCAGACCAGCCAGATTCTGTTGCGTCATGCTTCGGAAACCGATCAGACCGTTACCGCCATCACCGAAATGAGTTCGACGGCAGAAAGCGTTGCGCAGAACGCCGCCGAAACCGCCGCGTTTACCCAGCGCGCCAATGAAAATGCCGACCGTTCGCGGGTGGTGGTGGGCGAAGCGACCAACAGCGTGGTCGCGTTGATCGATGAAGTGGCCAGCGCTACACACAAAGTTGAAAACATGCAGCAGGACGCCCAGCGCATCACCGAAATTCTCGGGGTGATCGGCGCGATTGCCGGGCAGACCAACCTGTTGGCGCTCAACGCGGCCATCGAAGCAGCACGCGCCGGTGAACAGGGCCGTGGTTTTGCCGTGGTTGCCGATGAAGTGCGTGCCCTCGCCGCGCGCACCCAGGCCAGCACCTCGGAAATCAACGAGATGTTGACGCGTCTGACTCAGGGCGTGAGCTCGTCGGTCAGCGCCATGGAAAACACCCAGGCCAGTTGCCAGTCCGCCGCCGACGCGACCGCACGGGTCAACTCCGGTCTGGACGAAATGGCCGGCTCGGTCAGCCACATCAACAGCCTCAGCACCCAGATCGCCACCGCCGCCGAGCAGCAAAGCGCCGTGACCGAAGAGATCAACCGCAGCATGGTGCAGATCCGCCACATGGTCGATGAGCTGGTGCAGAGTGGCAAAGCCAGCGAACTCAACACTCACCAGTTGCTCGAAGCCAACAGCCGGGTGAGCGCGATCATGGGCCGTTTCAAAGTGCGCTGATCCCTCGTACCACAAGGGTTTTCTGCCCAACAGATAACCCTTGTGGGAGCGAGCCTGCTCGCGAAAGCGATCTTTCAGTCCCCGCTTCAGTGTTTGAACTACCGCATTCGCGAGCAGGCTCGCTCCCACAGGTTGGTGCTGCGTTTTGCAACAACTGGAAACATTGCGTTGATGCCCAGCGGCAAAAACCGGTCAAAATGCGTGCTTTCCGATTGTCACCCGAGCCGAGAATCCGTTATGCGAACCCACCTGCGTCTGCTCGCCCTGAGCGCCCTGTTCATCTCCGCAATGGCCCAGGCTGCCGACCTGATTCCGATCGAAGTCCATCGCGATGCCAATTGCGGCTGCTGCAAGAAATGGATCAGCCACCTTGAAGCCAATGGCTTCAAAGTCGAAGATCACGTCGAAAGCGACATGAGCAGCTTCAAGCAGCAACATGGCGTACCGCCGCGTCTGGCCTCGTGCCACACCGCGATCATCAACGGCAAATTCGTCGAAGGCCATGTGCCCGCGGAACAGGTTCTGGCCCTGAGCAAGCGTGACGATCTGCTCGGCGTCGCCGCACCGGGCATGCCAATGGGCTCGCCGGGCATGGAAATGGACGGCATGAGTGATGCTTATCAGGTTATCGGCCTGAAGAAAGACGGGGCTGACGTGGTCGTGGCGGATTACCCGGCCCATTGATCATCACGGCGTACGGCGGCCTGTTTCTCGCCGCTTTCGGCGCGGCGACCTTGTTGCCGCTGCAATCCGAGGCGTTGCTGGTCGGCCTGATCGTCAGCGAGCGTTATTGGCTGTGGGGGCTGCTGGCGGTGGCGACGCTGGGCAACGTACTCGGCTCGCTGGTCAACTGGTGGCTGGGGCGCGGGATCGAGCGCTTTCAGGATCGGCGCTGGTTTCCGGTCAGCGCCGCGCACATGTCGAGGGCGCGCAAACACTATGAGCGCTACGGTCACTGGTCGTTGCTGCTGAGCTGGTTGCCGATCATTGGCGACCCCCTGACGCTGATTGCCGGCGTGATGCGCGAACCGCTAGGGCGCTTTCTGTTGATCGTCACCCTGGCCAAAGGTGCACGTTACGGCGTGCTGGCCCTGCTGACGCTGGGGTGGCTGGGTTGAACGTTCAGGCGCGGGCATTGCCTGTGTTTAACGTCGGCGTAATCCGCTCGTTCCAGCATCGGCCGATTTCAAACGGAGTTTGACCTTATGTCTGTCATGTTTTCCCGTTGGCTGCCTGGCCTGTTTCTTTGCGCCGCCCTGCCCCTGTCGGCGCAGGCTGCGACGTCAAGCGAAGCGACGCCGGAAGGCCCGGCCTATGGCCCGGAACTGCAAGGCTTCGATTATCCCTACACCCTTAAACACTTTGCCTTTCAGTCCCAGGGCAAATCCCTGCAGATGGGTTACATGGACGTCGCCGCTCACGGCAAGGCCAACGGCCGCACTGTGGTGCTGATGCACGGCAAGAATTTTTGCGCAGCCACCTGGGACAGTTCGATCAAGGCCTTGAGCGAATCCGGTTACCGGGTGATCGCACCGGACCAGATCGGCTTCTGCACCTCCAGTAAACCCGACAACTATCAATACAGCTTTCAGCAACTGGCGACCAACACTCAGCAGTTGCTCAAAGCGCTGGGCATTCAAAAAGCCACGCTGCTCGGTCATTCCACCGGCGGCATGCTCGCCACGCGTTATGCCTTGCTGTTCCCCGAGCAGGTCGAGCAACTGGCGCTGGTAAACCCGATCGGCCTGGAAGACTGGAAAGCCCTCGGCGTGCCGTATCGCACCGTGGATCAGTGGTATCAGCGTGAGCTGAAAGTCAGCGCCCAAGGCATCCGTGATTATGAACGCACCACTTACTACGACGGCCGCTGGAAACCGGAATTCGACCGTTGGGTGGACATGCTCGCCGGGCTGAGCAAAGGCCCGGGCAAGACTCAGGTCGCATGGAACTCAGCGCTGATCTACGACATGATTTTCACCCAGCCGGTGTATTACGAGTTCAAAGACCTGAAGATGCCGACCCTGCTGCTGATCGGCACCTCCGACACTACGGCCATCGGCAAGGACCTCGCGCCGCCTGAGGTGAAAGCGAAAATCGGCCATTACGACGTGCTCGGCAAACAAGTGGCCAAGCTGATCCCGCAGTCGACGCTGGTGGAGTTTCCCGGCATGGGCCACGCGCCACAAATGGAAGAGCCGGCACAGTTCCACAAGGCCTTGCTCGGCTGGCTGAATACAACCAATCCCGTTCGTTGATGAGGTAAGGCTGATGGCGGTGCAGATTGCAGTAATCGATGACTGGCAGGACGTGGCCCGCGACGTGGTCGACTGGTCGGTGCTCGATGGCCTCGGTGAGGTGACGTTCGAACACGATTACCCGGCGGACAATGCCACACTGGCCGAGCGACTGGGCCGCTATCAGGTGATCTGCGTGATGCGCGAGCGCACGCGCTTCGATGAGGATTTGCTCAAGCGTTTGCCTCATCTGAAGTTGCTGGTCACCGGCGGCATGCGCAACGCAGCACTGGATATGCAAGCGGCCGCCAGGCTGGGGATCAAGGTTTGCGGCACCGACAGTTACAAGCATGCCGCGCCGGAATTGACCTGGGCGCTGATCATGGCGGCGACACGCAATCTGGTGAACGAAGCCAATGCCCTGCGCGACGGTCACTGGCAGCAAGGGCTGGGCGGTGACCTGCACGGCAAGACCCTCGGCATTCTCGGTCTGGGCAGCATCGGCCAACGCGTGGCGCAGTTTGGTCAGGTGTTCGGCATGCGGGTGATTGCCTGGAGCGAAAACCTCACCGCCGAACGCGCTGAACAGGCTGGCGTGATGTACGTGAGCAAGCAGGAACTGTTCGAACAGTCCGATGTATTGTCGGTGCATCTGGTGCTCAGCGAGCGCAGTCGCGGGCTGGTCGATGCGCAGGCACTGGGCTGGATGAAGCCAACGGCCCTGCTGGTCAACACCGCCCGCGGGCCGATTGTCGATGAGGCGGCGCTGATCAAGGCGTTGCAGAAACAGCAGATCGCCGGGGCGGCGCTGGACGTGTTCGAACAGGAACCGCTGCCCGCGATGCATCCGTTTCGAACGTTGGACAATGTCTTGGCGACGCCGCATGTCGGGTATGTCAGCCGGCAGAACTATGAGCAGTTCTTTTCGCAGATGATCGAGGATATTCAGGCTTGGGCGGCTGGGGAGCCGGTTCGCCTGTTGAACTGAGAATTCCCATCATTACGCTGGTGTAGCGACCACCGCCTTCGCGAGCAAGCTCGCTCCCACATTGGATCTGTGCCAGGAACACATTTTCTGTCCACTGAAGATCTCCTGTGGGAGCGAGCCTGCTCGCGAAGGGGCACTCACTGTCACCCCATCAACAAACTGCCCGCACCACAACAGTGCAACCGCACTTCCCGCTAGCACAGAATCGTGACCGATCAGTCACCGTTTTCGCCCTCCCTCGCAGAAAAACCTGCACTTCGTCGGTGCGTTTCCCCCTCAAAAGCACGGTCGGCGTGGCTTGCCAACCGATTGTCGAACAATTTACCCATTTGCTCCGCCCCGCTCTAGGATCTGGCCTAGACTGACTTTCGCGGGGTAAAACCGACCGGTCACATCGCGGAAAAAAAGTCGAAACTTTTGCGCGCGGCGGCTGGTCATCTGAAAGACAGGGCCATAGCGACTGGTGCAATCCTTGCAACGGCCCGTTCACCCATTCTGCTTGCGCGTGTTGGGTAGCGTTTGCTCACCGATGCGTGGCGCGTTTGCGCCCGGCCACAGGACTTGGCCATGGACATCGCTTGTTCAAGACAAGAATCAGATCAACGAGACGGGAGATTCATATGATCAGTGCGGCATTGGAAATTCAGGGAGAGCGTGCTCAGCAGGCGGTTGGTGAATCGAGCACCATCAGTGTTCCTGGCAGCCGACAGATCAACATTCCCGGCACCAAAACGCTGACTCCGGTAGCGAGCCAGAACCCCAACAAGAAAAAAGTCTTGTTCGTCACCTCGGAAATCGCCGATCTGGTCAAGACCGGCGGTCTGGGTGACGTCTCCGCTGCCCTGCCCCGGGCCATGGCCCATCTGCACGACGTGCGCGTGTTGATCCCCGGTTACCCGCAGGTGATGCACAGCGAAAACCCGATCCACATCATCGGCGAACTGGGCGGCCACGCAGCGCTGCCGCCGTGCAAGATCGGGCGCATGGACATGCCGGACGGTCTGGTCATCTACGTGCTGATCTGCCCCGAACTCTATGAGCGCGAAGGTTCGCCCTACGGCGCCAACAACGGCCGCGACTGGCCGGATAACCACATTCGCTTCGCCCGCCTCGGTCTGGCCGCCGCCGACATCGCCGCCAACCTCGCGCAAATTCACTGGTGCCCGGATCTGGTGCACGCCCATGACTGGCCGGCCGGTCTCGCGCCTGCCTATATGCACTGGCGCGGGCAGCGTACGCCCACCCTGTTCACCATTCACAACCTCGCCTATCAAGGCGTGACCAGCCTCGGCTCCTGCCCGGAGCTGGGGATTCCAGCCCATGCCCTGCAACAGGAAGGCATGGAGTTCTACGGCAAGATGTCATTCCTCAAGGCCGGCATGGCGTATTCGAGCCATATCACCACGGTCAGCGCCACTTACGCGCAGGAAATCACCACCCCGGATTTCGGCTGTGGCCTCGACGGTTTCCTCGCCGCCAAGACTCAGCAAGGCTTGCTCAGCGGCATCCCCAACGGAATTGATGAAAGCTGGGACGCTGCGACCGATCCGCACCTGTTTGCACCGTTTGCCATTGGTGACTGGGAAGGCAAGGCGATCAACGCCGCGCACGTGCGTGAGCTGTTCGACCTCAACGATTCCACCGGACCGCTGTTCGCTGTGGTGTCGCGACTGGTCTACCAGAAAGGTCTGGACCTGACGATAGCGGTATCCGAATACATCGTGCAGAACGGTGGCCAGATCGCAATCATCGGTCGCGGCGAACCGGAAGAAGAACAAGCCATGCGCGAACTGGCGCTGCGCTTTCCTGGGCAGATCGGTGTGCGCATCGGCTTCAATGAAACCGACGCCCGACGCATGTTCGCCGGCAGCGATTTCCTGCTGATGCCTTCGCGTTACGAGCCTTGCGGTTTGAGTCAGATGTACGCCCAGCGTTTCGGCTCGCTGCCGGTGGCGCGCAATACCGGCGGTCTGGCCGACACCATTGAAAACGGCGTCACCGGTTTCCTCTTCGATGAGTCCACCGCTGAAAGCTATCAAGAGGCCCTGAGCCGCGCGTTCAAGGTATTCGCCTTCCCCGAACTGCTCAACGCCATGCGTTGCCGCGCAATGGCTGCGCCGTTCAACTGGTGCAAAGCGGTTGAACCGTACGCCGAACTCTACGAACAACTGGTCGCCAAGGCGCTGGGTAAAGCTCACCACAAATAACCAGGGAGGTTCACCACGATGCCGTTACGGTCTACTGAAACCTGGCCCCACGGCGCGATCATGCTGGACGCCGAACACACGCAATTTGCGCTATGGGCGCCGGATGCGTTTTACGTGAGTGTCGAACTTGAAAACGGTCAGTCGCTGCCGATGCTGCCTCAGGCAGACGGCTGGTTTGTGATCAAGGCCCGCTGTCCGGCGGGCACCCGCTACCGCTACAACATCGACGGCGAACTGGAGGTGCCCGATCCGGCCTCCCGAGCCCAGGATGGCGACCTCGACCGCCACAGCGTGGTGGTCGATCCTCTGGCTTATCAATGGCGACACACGGCCTGGCGCGGTCGGCCATGGAGCGAAGCGGTGATCTACGAGTTGCACGTCGGTGCGCTCGGTGGTTTCGCGGAAGTCGAACAACATCTGGCGCGCCTTGCAGGCCTGGGCATCACCGCCATCGAACTGATGCCGCTGGCGCAGTTCCCTGGCGAACGCAATTGGGGCTACGACGGTGTTTTGCCCTATGCTCCGCAAGCCTCCTACGGCACGCCGGAACAACTCAAACACCTGATCGACAGCGCCCACAGCCACGGTCTGGCGGTAATTCTCGACGTGGTCTACAACCACTTCGGCCCGGACGGCAATTACCTGCACCGTTACGCCAAAGGCTTCTTTCGCGAAGACAAGCACACGCCGTGGGGCGCGGCGATCGATTTTCGTCGCAGCGAAGTGCGCGAGTTCTTCATCGAAAACGCGCTGATGTGGCTGCTCGAATACCGTTTCGACGGCCTGCGCCTCGACGCTGTGCATGCCATTGAGGATCCGGATTTTCTCAGCGAAATGGCCCGACGCATCCGCGCGCAGATCGACCCCAGTCGGCATGTCTGGCTGACCGTGGAAAACGAACTCAACCAGTCGAGCCTGCTCGAATACGACTACGACGCGCAGTGGAACGATGACGGCCATAACGCCCTGCACGTCCTGCTCACTGGCGAAACCGATGCGTATTACGCCGACTACGCCGCACAACCCACCGAACAATTGGTGCGCTGCCTCAGTCAGGGCTTTGTTTTCCAGGGCCACATCACCCGCCATGGCGAACCACGCGGCGAACCCAGCGAACACCTGCCCTCCACGGCGTTCGTGCTGTTCCTGCAAAACCACGATCAGATCGGCAACCGCGCGTTCGGCGAGCGCCTGCATCACCTGGCCGATCCGCGTGCCGTGCAGGCAGCGACCGTGTTGTTACTGCTGTCGCCGATGATTCCGCTGATGTTCATGGGCGATGAGTTCGCCGCTGAGCAACCGTTCCTGTTTTTCACCAGTCACCACGGTGAACTGGCCAAGTTGGTGCGTGAGGGCCGCCGCAATGAATTCGCCGCGTTCAGCGCTTTCACCGATCCGCACAAACGCGAACAAATTCCCGACCCGAATGCCGAAAAAACCTTCCACGCCTCACAGCCCAGGCTGATCGGCAATGGCAGCGTGAAACAGCAGGAAACCCTCGCGCTGTACCAGAAGCTGCTGCAATTTCGCCATCAATACATCATTCCTCATCTGTCCGGCACGCAAGCGCTCGGCGCGCATATGCTCGGTTATGGCGCGGTCAGTGCGCGCTGGCGTCTGGGCAATGGCAGCGAGCTGCGAATTGACCTGAACCTCAGCGACACGCCAGTGGTCAACCCTCCACAGACCGAGGCCCTGTGGTTGTTTCAACAGCCATCCAGCGTCGATCTATCGGAATCGGGCGAACTGCCCGCGTATTGCGCGCTTGTCAGCCTCACGGCCGCAACCCCTTTGCAACCTCTGGATGGAGAGCGCCTATGAGCGATGCGCAACTGGAAATACTTGCAAGCCGCGCCGGCCTTGCCGTCGACTGGATCGACGCCAACGGCCGCCCGCAAAAAGTCGCCCCGGCGGTGCTGCGCAATGTTCTGATCGGACTCGGCCACCCCGCCAGCACCGCGCAGGAAATCGACGCCAGCCTGCTGGAACTGCAAGCTGCCCAACAAGACCGCCACTTGCCGCCGCTACTCACTAGCGATGTCGGCGTCGGCCTCGATCTGGGTCGGTATTTCGCCCCGCAAACCCCGTGCGAAATCCACCTTGAAGACGGCTCACGGCTGAACCTGAAACTCGATTCTGAAGCAGTACTGCCGGGACTGATTCCGGTCGGCTATCAACAGGTGCACATCGGCGATCAATATTTCACCTTGGCCGTGGCCCCGGAGCGCTGCTTCAGTGTCGGCGATGCGGTGGATAATCCGATTCCTCGCGTTTGGGGTCTGAGTGCGCAACTGTATTCGCTGCGCCGCCCCGGCGATGGCGGTTTCGGTGACACCCAAGCGTTGGAAGATCTGGTGCGCGTGGCGGGTGAACGCGGCGCCGATGCGCTGGCGATCAGCCCATTGCACGCTATGTTCAGCGCCGATACCGGGCGCTACAGCCCTTATTCGCCGTCCAGTCGTCTGTTCCTCAATCCCCTGTACGCCGCGCCCGGCGCGATTCTTGGTGAGCGCGCTTTGCGCGATGCGATCGACGCGACCGGCCTCGCCGAGCAGTTTGCGCAACTGGAAGACCTGACCCTGATCGACTGGCCAAGCGCCGCCGACGCCAAGCAAAAACTCCTGCAAGCCTTGTATGAAGGTTTCGTCGCCGGTGACCACCCGCTGCACCCGGACTTCGCCAGTTTCCGCCATGCCGGTGGTGAAGCACTGGAAAACCATTGCCGCTTCGAAGCCATTCAGGAAATGCGCGCCGCCCGTGGTGAAAACCTCGACTGGCGGCAATGGCCGGAACACTGGCACGACCCACGCGGCGCGGCGCTCGAAGCGTTTGCCGAGGAATATGCCGAACGCATCGGCTACTTCGCTTTTTGCCAATGGCTGATCCACCGTTGCCTGGAACGCGCGCAAAGCGCTGCACGCAGCGCCGGCATGGGCATTGGCCTGATCGCCGATCTGGCGGTGGGTGCCGATGGCGCCGGTAGCCAGGCCTGGAGTTTCCAGGATGAATTGCTCGCCTCGCTGACCGTGGGTGCGCCGCCGGATATTCTCAATCGCTCGGGCCAGGGCTGGGGCATTTCCGCATTCTCGCCGGAAGGCCTGATTCGCAATGGTTTCCGTGCCTTCATCGACATGCTGCGTGCTAACTTCGCCCACGCCGGTGGTTTGCGCATCGACCATGTCATGGGCCTGCAACGCTTGTGGGTGATCCCCAACGGCGCGGCGCCGGCCGATGGCGCGTACCTGTATTACCCGGTCGATGACTTGCTGCGATTGCTGACCCTCGAATCCCATCGTCACCAGGCCATCGTCCTCGGTGAAGACCTCGGCACGGTGCCCGATGGCCTGCGTGAAAAGCTCATCGCCCGCTCCATGCTCGGCATGCGCGTGCTGCTGTTCGAGCAGGACAACACCTTTTTCAAACCGATTCTCGACTGGCCGGACAACGCCTTGGCGACCACCAGCACCCACGACCTGCCAACGCTCAACGGCTGGTGGCATGGTCGTGATATCGACTGGAACGCGCGCTTGGGCTTTGTCGATGCCAACGGTGAAATCGAATGGCGGCATCACCGCCAGCGTGAGCGCGAAGGCCTGCGCAACGCGTTGAGCCAGGACCCGCAAAACTTTCGCGAGGAATCCCACGAGGCCGATCAAGTGGTCGATGCCGCCGTACGCTTCCTTGGCCACACCCGCGCGCCGTTGGTGCTGTTGCCGCTGGAAGATGCGCTGGGCATCAATGAACAGGCGAATCTGCCCGGCACCATCGACACCCATCCGAACTGGTCACGGCGCTTGCCCGGCACCAGTGAGGCGCTGCTCGATGGCGCGGATGCGGCGCGACGTCTGGAATTACTCGCCTGCGCAAGGCTTCAGGCTGGCGAGCGTGACCAATGAACCAAACGCTCATCCAGCCCCTGCGCGCGACCTTGCGTCTGCAATTTCATAAAGGTTTCACCCTCGAACACGCGGTGCCATTGGTGCCGTACTTCGCCCGGCTCGGCATCAGCCATATTTATGCCTCGCCGCTGCTCGCAGCGCGGGCTGGTTCGATGCACGGCTACGACGTGGTCGACCCGACCCAGGTCAACCCGGAACTTGGCGGCGAGCCGGCGTTACGGCGCTTGGTCAGCACATTGCGCGAACACAACATGGGCCTGATCCTCGACATCGTTTCCAACCACATGGCAGTCGGTGGCAGCGACAACCCGTGGTGGCTTGATCT
Organism: Pseudomonas sp. ok266; assembly: GCF_900110195.1. Taxonomy (NCBI): domain Bacteria; kingdom Pseudomonadati; phylum Pseudomonadota; class Gammaproteobacteria; order Pseudomonadales; family Pseudomonadaceae; genus Pseudomonas; species Pseudomonas sp. ok266. Next base: position 154,586 of record NZ_FOCU01000006.1, read on the forward strand.
GCTGGAATGGGGACGGCTGAGTCCTTATGGCGAGTTCTTCGACATTCAATGGCATTCGCCGGATCCACTGATGGAAGGCCAGTTGCTGCTGCCGTTCCTCGGCAGCGATTACGGCGTGGCCCTGCAGGAAGGCACGCTGAAACTGCACTTCAATGCGCAGACCGGCAGTTTCCATGTCGAGCACTATGACCATCACTTCCCGGTGTGCCCGAATGATTACCCTGAGCTGCTGAAATCCTCGGATGCGCTGAAGCCGTTGGCCGATCGCTTCGGCGCCCTCAGCTATCAGACCGATGCTCATTCACTGGCGATTCCGCTCAAAGAAGAATTGCGCCAACTGGCGAGTGATCCGTCAATCGCCGAGGCCATCGAAAACAACCTGAAGCATTACGATTCGACCAGCGAAGAAGGCTTCCACAAACTGCATGAGTTGCTCGAACGTCAAAGCTATCGCCTGGCGAGTTGGCGCACGGCGGCTGACGACATCAACTGGCGGCGCTTTTTCGACATCAACGAACTCGGCGGGCTGCGCGTTGAGCGCCCGGCAGTGTTCGAAGCCACCCACGGCAAGATCTTCCAGTTGATTGCCGAAGGGCTGGTCGATGGTTTGCGCATCGACCACATCGACGGTCTCGCCGACCCGCGCGGTTACTGCCGCAAACTGCGCCGCCGGGTTGATCTGCTGGCACCGGGCAGACATTTGCCGATCTACGTCGAGAAGATCCTCGGCGCCGGCGAAACCCTGCACCGCGACTGGGCGGTGGACGGCACCACCGGTTATGAATTCATGAATCAGCTGTCGCTGCTGCAACACGACCCGGATGGCGAACACATACTCGGCGACCTCTGGCAACGGCGTAGCGAACGCCCGGCCGCGTTCATCGAGGAAGCGCAACTGGCGCGTCAGCAGATCCTCAACGGCTCGCTCGCCAGCGATTGCGAAAGCGTCGCCCAGGCCCTGCTGCAAGTCGCCCGCGATGACCTGATGACCCGCGACCTGACCCTCGGGGCGATCCGCCGAGTGCTGCAAGCGTTGATCGTGCACTTCCCGGTGTATCGCACGTACATCAGCGCCATGGGCCGCTCCGCGCAGGATGAAAAGTTCTTCCAGCAGGCCATGGACGGTGCGCGACAGAGCCTCGGCGAAGGCGACTGGCCGGTGCTCGACTGCGTTGCCGCCTGGCTTGGCGGTACGCCATGGCGGCGTAAACCGCGCGGGCGTTCGCGCAAGATTCTCAAGCATGCCTGCGTACGCTTTCAGCAACTGACCTCACCGGCAGCGGCCAAAGCCGTGGAAGACACCGCGCTGTATCGTTCCGCCGTGCTGCTGTCGCGCAATGACGTCGGCTACAACACCGAACAGTTCAGCGCTCCGCTCAGCGACTTTCATGCGGTCAATCAACAACGGCTGAGTGAATTCCCCGACAACTTGCTGGCCACCGCGACCCACGATCACAAACGTGGTGAAGACACCCGCGCACGTCTGGCCGTACTCAGTGAACGCAGCCATTGGTACGCCGAGCAGATCGAGCTGTGGCGCGCCCTCGCCCGCCCGGTGCGGGTGGATGATCAGATGCCATCGAGCGGCGATGAGCTGATTCTCTATCAAGCGTTGCTGGGCAGTTGGCCGCTGCAACTGCGTGACGACGACCAGGCGGGTTTCGCCGACTACGCCAAGCGCATCTGGCAATGGCAGCAGAAAGCCCTGCGTGAAGCCAAGCTGCAAAGCAGTTGGAGCGCGCCCAGCGAAAGCTATGAAAACGCCGCGCAAGCGTTCACCGAAAAACTCCTCACCGGTGAGGAAGGTGAGTTGCTGCGCGCCGCGCTGAGCAAGACCGTCAACAGCATCGCCGCCGCCGGCGCGCTTAATGGCTTGGCGCAAACCTTGCTGCGCATGACTGCGCCGGGGGTGCCGGATCTGTATCAGGGCAATGAGTTCTGGGACTTCAGCCTGGTCGATCCGGACAACCGCCGGCCGGTGGATTACGCCGCTCGCGAACACGCTTTGCACGAGCCATTGCCAGCTGTGGAGTTGCTGGCGAATTGGCGTGACGGGCGCATCAAGCAAGCCTTGATCGCCCAAGTGCTAAAGCTGCGCGTCGAACATGCCGAGCTGTTCCGCCGGGGCAGCTACCAGGCTCTGGAAGTGCTCGGCAGTCAGGCGCACAACGTGCTCGCGTTTGCCCGTGAGCACGCGGGCAAGCAGGCCATCGTGATCGTGCCGGTCCGTTGCGCGACCCTGCTGGAAAACGGTGCTGTACCTCAGGTCGATGCGCTGCGCTGGGGCGATACGCGAGTGGTTTTACCGTTCGCCGCCTCTGCGACAAACCTGAAGGGACTTTTTTCAAGCAGCGCAGTCACAAAAAACAGGGAGCTGAATATCAGCGACGCGCTGGGGGATGTCCCGGTCAATCTCTTTATCCAACACTTAACGTAAGCATGAGTTCAGTTCAGGAGCATTGCGATGAGTACCGACGATAAACGCATCCGCGAATTCGCCTATCAAATCTGGGAATCGGAAGGTAAGCCCGAGGGGCATGAAGAACGCCACTGGGAAATGGCGCGCAAGCTCGCCGAAGCGGAAGCGCTGGCACCGAAGAAACCGCCGAAAGCCGCCGGCAGCAAACCGGCTGGCAAGACAGCCGAGGCCAAGGCCCCGGCCGCCAAGCCGAAACCACCGGCCAAAGCCAAGCCGGCCAGCGCCGCCAAAGTGGTTCCCCCAGGCGAAAAGCCTGCCGAGAAAAAGCCTCGGGCGCCGAAGAAGCCTTCGGCGATCTGACGCTCTAACCGGATTATTGAACTGAATGAACGTGTGGCGGGTTCGCTCGCCACCGAGGGCTTACTCGCCCTGAAGAAATACACAAATCCCTTGTGGGAGCGAGCTTGCTCGCGAATGCGACCTGCCATTCAACATTGAAGTCGACTGACATTGCGCTTTCGCGAGCAAGCTCGCTCCCACAGGGGATTGGTGTTAACCGAACCATCCCGATTTTTGCAGGAGCAATCATGACCCGTCCAAAGAATGCCGAGCCCACCGCGCAAGCCGAGCCGTCGAGAATCCGTGAAGGCCTGCCCTTCCCGCTCGGTGCGACCTGGGATGGTCTGGGGGTGAACTTTGCTCTGTTTTCCGCCAACGCCACCAAGGTCGAACTGTGCATCTTCGACGATGCCGGCGAAGTCGAACTCGAACGCATCGAACTGCCGGAATACACCGATGAGATCTACCACGGCTACCTGCCCGATGCGCACCCGGGGCTGATCTACGGCTACCGCGTCTACGGCCCGTATGACCCGGCCAACGGCCACCGCTTCAACCACAACAAATTGCTCATCGACCCGTACGCCAAGCAGTTGGTCGGCCAACTCAAATGGTCGGAAGCGCTGTTCGGCTACACCATCGGCCACCCCGACGCCGACCTCAGTTTCGATGAACGCGACAGCGCGCCATTTGTACCCAAGTGCAAAGTCATCGACCCGGCGCACACCTGGGGCAATGATCATCGCGTCAGCGTGCCGTGGGACAAGACCATCATTTATGAAACCCACGTGCGCGGCATCAGCATGCGTCACCCGTCGGTACCGGAGAACGTACGCGGCACCTTTGCCGGGCTGATGGTCGACGACGTGCTCGAACACATTCGCAAGCTCGGCGTGTCCACCGTCGAATTGCTGCCGATTCATGCCTTCGTCAATGACCAGCATCTGCTGCACAAAGGCATGACCAATTACTGGGGTTACAACAGCATCGCGTTCTTCGCCCCGGACCCGCGCTACCTGGCCAGCGGCAAGATCGCCGAATTCAAGGAGATGGTCGCGCACCTGCATGAAGCCAACCTCGAAGTGATCCTCGACGTGGTCTACAACCACACAGCAGAAGGCAACGAGCAAGGCCCGACCCTGTCGATGCGCGGCATCGACAACGCCTCGTATTACCGCTTGATGCCCGACGACAAGCGCTACTACATCAACGATTCCGGCACCGGCAACACCCTCGACCTGAGCCACCCGTGCGTGCTGCAAATGGTCACCGACTCGCTGCGTTACTGGGCCAGCGAGATGCACGTCGACGGTTTCCGCTTCGACCTGGCGACGATTCTCGGCCGCTACCACGATGGTTTCGACGAGCGTCACAGCTTCCTTGTCGCCTGTCGCCAGGACCCGGTGCTGCGTCAGGTGAAGATGATCGCAGAACCGTGGGACTGCGGCCCCGGCGGCTATCAAGTGGGCAACTTCCCGCCGGGTTGGGTCGAGTGGAATGACAAATTCCGCGACACCGTGCGCGCGTTCTGGAAAGGCGACGACGGCCAGGTTGCCGACTTTGCCAGCCGCATGACCGCTTCCGGCGAGATGTTCAACCAGCGCGGGCGGCGTCCGTACTCCTCGGTGAACTTTATCACCGCCCACGACGGTTTCACCCTCAACGATCTGGTCTCGTACAACGACAAGCACAACGAAGCCAACGACGAAAACAACCAGGACGGCAGCAACAACAACCTGTCGTGGAACCATGGCGTCGAAGGCCCGACCGACGATCCTGAAATCAATGCCCTGCGCCATCGGCAGATGCGCAATTTCTTCGCCACCCTGCTGCTCGCCCAAGGCACGCCGATGATCGTCGCCGGTGATGAGTTCGCCCGCACTCAGGACGGCAACAACAACGCCTATTGCCAGGACAGCGAGATCGGTTGGGTCAACTGGGACCTGAGCGAGGACGGCAAGGCATTGCTGAAATTCGTCAAGCGCCTGATCAAGCTGCGCCTGGCCTATCCGATCCTGCGTCGCGGCCGCTTCCTGGTTGGCGAATACAACGAGGACATCGGCGTCAAGGACATCACCTGGCTGGCGCCGGATGCCACCGAGATGACCACCGAACATTGGCACGATGCGCACAACCGCTGCCTGGGCATGTTGCTCGACGGGCGCGCGCAGGAAACCGGGATTCGCCGCAAAGGTGCGGATGCGACCTTGCTGCTGGTGGTCAACGCCCATCATGACATCGTCAATTTCACCTTGCCGGAGGTACCGGAAGGCAGTTTCTGGACCTGCATGATCGACACCAATCAGCCGTCGATCCGTGGTCAGGAACGCTTCGATTTCGGTCACGAATACTCGGTCACCGGGCGCTCGCTGCTGCTGTTTGAACTGCAACGTGACGAAGAAGACTGATATGGATCTGCACCGTTATCTGAGCCGACGACCAACGGATTATCCGCACACCGCAGCCCTCGGCGGGTGCCTGCGGGCGCTGGTCGAGGCCGGGCTGGATCGTCTGCCGTTACCGGGCAGCGGCCGCACGCTGGAGCGCTTTCAGCAGTTGGCGGAAGTCGGCGGGCATGACCTGGGTCTGTGCAAACTGTTCGAAGGTCACACCGACGCGCTGGCGATCATTGAACAACTCGGCGGCTCACCTACGCCGGGCAGCACTTGGGGCATGTGGGCAGCGGAGCCACCGCAAGCACGAGTCAAAGCCAGCCCGGCCGGGCACATGGTCGCGCTGCATGGACGCAAGGCATGGTGCTCCGGCGCCGCGGTGCTCAGCCACGCCTTGCTCACCGCCTGGGATGGCGACGATCAGCAGCAACTGGTCGCCGTCGCCCTCGACCAACCGGGCGTCACCGTCACCGAGCAAGGCTGGCAAGCGGTGGGCATGGCGGCTACTGGCAGCGTCGAGGTGCTGTTCGACGGTGCCGAAGCGCAGGCCATTGGCAATCCGGGCGACTATCTGCAACGCCCCGGTTTCTGGCAGGGCGGGATCGGTATTGCTGCATGCTGGTACGGCGCCGCACGGCAAATTGCCGAAGTATTGCGCACGCAGTGTGGGCAACGTCCGGAACCGCACGCGTTGGCGCATCTCGGCGCGGTCGATAGCGCCTTGCAGGCAGCGGCGGATGTGTTGCGTTTCAGCGCCTTGCACATCGATGCGCATCCCGAGGACAACGCCGAATTGCTCGCCCGGCGTGCCCGCGCGGTGGTCGAGCAGTCGGCTGAACAGGTCATGCGTGAAGTCGGCCGCGCCCTCGGTGCCGGGCCGTTTTGCAAAGATCGCCACTTTGCCCGGCTCAGCGCTGATCTGCCGGTGTTTCTGCGCCAGAGCCATGCCGAACGGGATCTGGCCGCGCTCGGGCAATTGGTGGCCGGGCAATCCGTGGAGGCATGGGCCTTATGAAAACCAATCCGATTGTCGGCCAGGGCACGAGCCTGCACCAATGGCAGGCTTCGCGGCATCTGGCGGAACTGGATAGCATCGACATCCTCAGTCTCGTGCCACCGGGCGCGCGGGCGGTGATTGTCGCGCCGCACCCGGACGACGAAGTGCTCGGTTGCGGCGGTTTGCTGCAATTGCTTGCCGAGGCCGGTCGGCCTTTGCAACTGATGTCGGTCACCGACGGCAGCGCCAGTCATCCCGGCTCCAGTCGCTGGCCGGTGGAACGTCTGAGCGTGGTGCGCCCACAGGAATCCGCCGAAGCGCTGCGTCGTCTCGGTCTGCCGATGCACCGCGTGAAGTGGCTGCGCGGTGGCTTCACTGACACTCAGGTCGCGGCGCAGGAAGCGCAGTTGGTCGAGTTCATCGAGCGTCATCTGCGCCCCGACGACGTGCTCTTTACCACGTGGAGCGAGGACGGACATTGCGACCACGAGGCCGTCGGCCGCGCCAGTGCCGAGGCTGCCCGTCGCGTCGGTGCGACTTGCCATGAACTGCCGGTGTGGACCTGGCACTGGGCAACTCCGGAAGACGCCTTCGTACCGTGGCAACGCGCACGCAAGATTCTTCTGACGCCGGCGCAAGTCGCGCGCAAACGCCACGCGGTGCACGCTTTCGCCAGTCAACTGGAAGGCGATCCTGACGCCGGACTCGGTCCGGTACTGGCGCCCTATGTGCTCGATCGCCTGCTGCAACCTTTCGAAGTGGTGTTTCTATGAGTGTCGAAGATCGCTATTTCGACGGATTGTTTGCCGGCAACGATGACCCATGGGCGTTCCGTGAGCGCTGGTATGAGCAGCGCAAACGCGCGATCACCCTCGCCGCCCTGCCGCGTCCGCACTACCGGGCAATCTTCGAACCGGGTTGCGCCAACGGCGAGTTGAGCGCCGAACTGGCCGCGCGTTGCGATCGGTTGTTGTGCTGTGACACGGCCAGTGCGGCAGTGACTCTGGCGCGCACGCGGTTGAGCCTGTTCGACCACGCCGAAGTGCAGCAAAAGCGTCTTCCCGGCGACTGGCCGGAGGAAAAATTCGACCTGATCGTATTTAGCGAGATCGGCTACTACCTGGATAGTCAGGATCTGACAGAAGTGATCCGTCGGGCCAGTGATTGCCTGACTGCCGACGGCCAGTTCCTCGCCTGTCACTGGCGTCCGCCCATTGAAGGCTGCCCGCTGAATGCGCGGCAGGTTCACGACCTGATTCACGAAAAACTGCATCTGCCCCGTCTGGTCTTGCATCAGGAAGCGGACTTCATCCTTGAGGTGTGGAGCCGCGAACCGCGCTCGGTGGCGGCACTGGAGGGCTTGCGATGATCGGCATTCTGATCCCGGCGCACAATGAGGAAGACCTGCTCGACGACTGCCTGAGCGCCGCAGTGCGCGCCAGCCGCCACGGTTTGCTGGCCGGTGAAAAGGTTGAGGTGTTGGTGGTGCTCGACAGTTGCACCGACCGCTCGGCGCAGATCGTCAGTCGCTATCCGGTGCTGAGCCTGCACATCGATGCGCGCAACGTCGGTCAGGCCCGGGCGGCCGGCGCGCAGCTATTGCTGGAGCGCGGCGCGCGCTGGATCTCTTGCTCGGATGCCGACAGCCGCGTGGCCGACGACTGGCTGGTGGCGCAACTGGGGTTGGGCGCGGACGCGGTATGCGGTACCGTCACGGTCGAACGCTGGCACGAGTCGTTCGATGAAGCGGCGCAAATCCGCTATCACCGGGATTACCGGGCCTGCGATGGTCACCGGCACATTCACGGTGCCAATCTGGGCATCAGCGCCGACGCCTATCGTTGGGCCGGAGGCTTTAAACCGTTGGCCTGCGACGAAGATGTGCAGTTGGTGCGGGAGCTGGAACGGGACGGCGCGAACATCGCCTGGAGCCATCGCCCGCAAGTGCTGACCAGCGCGCGCTTCGACAGCCGTGCGCGCGGTGGCTTTGGTGACTATCTGCGACACCTGGCACAGATGGAGCAAAAAAAAGCGGATCAGATTGATCTGTGACGCGACGAACTTCGCTTCATGAGCAATACTCTGCTGCGCGGCAATCCAGGGTTCGGAGCGTCGCTGGGCAATCAACCAGCCTTCACGGGTCGGCGGCGTCTGGCAATCACCGCCAAACGCACGACTGAGGGCGAAACAACACAAGGACGTCACACCATGAAACCGTTAACCCTCAGCGACAGCAGTTCGTCGGCGCAAATCTGGAACAGCGCCCCGCAACTGGACAACATCCCGGTCATCAATACTTTAAGTCTGGTACCCGCCGGCGCCCGCGCCGTGGTCATCGCGCCGCATCCGGGCGATGAAGTGGTCACCTGTGGCGGTCTGCTGCAATTACTCTCCAGCCTCGGTCATCCGTTGCAATTGCTCTCGATCACCGATGGCAGCGCCAGCCACCCGGGTTCGCGGCAATGGTCGGAAAAACGCCTGAGCGTGTTCCGCCCGCAGGAAAGCGTCGAGGCCCTGCGCCGTCTCGGCTTGCCAATGCACAGTCTGAAATGGGTGCGCGGCGGGTTCACCGACAACGCTCTGTGCGAACAGCAAGCGCAAGTGACCGAATTCATCAGCCGCTACCTGCGCCCAGGCGATGTGGTGTTCAGCACCTGGCGCGGCGATGGCAACGACGACCATGAAGCGGTGGGTCGGGCCAGCGCACAGGCAGCGGAACAAGCCGGGGCGACCTTCCACGACGTACCGGTCTGGGCCTGGCACTGGCCCGAGCGCGACCAGCAACTGATCCCTTGGGAACGCGCGCGCAAACTGCGCCTCGACACCTGGACGGTGGCGCGCAAGAGCCACGCCACCCATGCTTACGCCAGTCAGCTCAAGGGTGAGCCGGCGATTGGTATTGCGCCGATGCTGCCGCCGGTGATTCTCGAAAGAATGCGCCTGCCCTACGAAATCGTCTTCGTCTGATATCTGATTCCCTGTGGGAGCGAGCTTGCTCGCGAAGAGGCCGTCACATTCAATACTCGTATCGACTGGACCGACGCCTTCGCGAGCAAGCTCGCTCCCACAGGGTTTGATGTGCAATCGAAATTATCCAGAAGGAACTGCCGCCCCTCGCCATCAGTCGCATGAATAAGCGGCCCGCAATCCAGAGGAGTGAACGTGTCCAGCGATCCCAAGCGTCATGTTATCGACGCGCCCGTCATTCATCGCCTCAGGGTGCTGACGGTCAACACCCACAAGGGTTTTACCGCGCTCAATCGGCGATTCATCCTGCCGGAACTGCGCGAAGCGGTGCGCAGCACCTCGGCCGATCTGGTGTTTCTGCAAGAAGTGGTGGGTGAACACGAACGGCATTCGAACCGTTACAACGAATGGCCGCAAACCTCGCAGTACGAATTTCTCGCCGACAGCATGTGGAGCGATTTCGCCTACGGGCGCAACGCCGTTTACCCTGACGGCCATCACGGTAATGCGCTGCTGTCGAAATACCCGATCCGTGAATACCGCAATCTCGATGTGTCGATCACCGGCCCCGAACGCCGAGGCCTTTTGCACTGTGTGCTCGATGTGCCGGGTCACACCGAAGTCCACGCGATTTGCGTACACCTCAGTCTGCTCGAAAGCCATCGGCAATTGCAGCTGCAACTGCTCTGTCAGTTGCTTGAATCGCTGCCCGAGGATGCCCCGGTGATCATCGCCGGCGACTTCAACGACTGGCAGTTGCAGGGCAACGCCGCCCTCGCCCGTCGCGATTACTTGCACGAAGCCTTCGAGCGCCATCACGGGCGCCCAGCCAAGACGTATCCGGCACGTTTTCCGTTGCTGCGACTGGACCGGATCTACCTGCGCAACGCCAGCAGTCATGACCCGCAGATCCTCGGCAACAAGCCGTGGACGCATCTGTCCGATCACCTGCCATTGGCGGTTGAAGTGCATCTGTAACCGCATTAATGACAGCAATACCCTATGTGGCAGATTGACAACCCTTGTGCCCTTTCAGTGCCGGCAGACCTTCTGTCGGTAACTGAAACGCTCTGAGCCGGGGCTTTGGCTGGGTTGTTCCATACAAACAATCACTTAGTTATGTGCAGAAAAACAAACGCTTGCAAAGCCTGTTTTGCCACTACCGCTCATCGTTCAATTTCTTGACGGCGGCGCGCGACTCTTCTTATCTCTACCTTACTACCCCCGGAATAACTACCGGGACGAGCCTTCGGACACTCGCGAAATCGAGCGGCCACGGTTCGCCCCGCTCCATTCGGTCGCCCCTCGTTCGGGGTAGGAGAGACGCCACATCGAGATGCCGCATGCGCCTGCAAGGTAGACCTCCATGAGAACTTCAATCACCCCACACGAGATCAAAATCACTTTCTGCACAGTGTCGAGTTCTATCTTGCTGTGCTCATCCATGGAGGCGCAGGCCGGTCCTGCGGCGGATGAAACCACCCTGTGGTACCGCGCGGATGTGCCCGTGATGACGTTGCCCACCACCGTCATCACCCCCGGCCCGCAACGCTTCAGCCCACGGCCCGATCTGCGGGGCACGCGCTTGATTACCGAAGACCTCGCACCGTCGGCCTGGGACGAGTTGTACGGTCGAAACGCCCGCCAGGCGCAAACCGATGTGCTGTCGTCAGGCTTCGCAACACCCGGCAGCGGCGACTTCAAAGGCCCGGCGGTGCTCACCGTGCAAAGCGGCAACCATACCCAGACCCTCGGCCTGATCGGCGGCTTCAACCAGATCCGGGCCAATGGCAATGGCTTGCTCACCAGCCGCGCCTTGGCCGACCCGAACAGCGACACTCTCAACCTGCAAGGCCAAAGCCTCGGCGCTTATTACAGCCTGATCGGCGCCCAGGGCTGGCACGTGGATTTATCGGCCAGCGGTGGCCGGGTCAGCGGTTTCAGTCGCAATGAACAAGGTGCACGCCAGGCTACCGAAGGCAGTGCACTGACCTTGTCGGTAGAAGGCGGTTATCCAATTGGCTTGAGCGACAACTGGGTAGTCGAACCGCAGGCGCAATTGATCAATCAACGCATCACCCTCGACACGCCCTACGCCGGCTCGGGCAATGCGTCCTCCACCGATCTGACCGCCTGGAGCGGCCGCGTCGGTGCCCGTTTGAAAGGCAGTTACGATTTGAATGGTCTGCCGGTCGAACCTTATGTGCGCACCAACCTGTGGCACACCGTTTATACCGGCAGCACGGTGACGCTGGATCAGGTCGACAAGATCAGCAGCAGCCGCAAGTCATCGACCGTTGAGTTGGGCCTGGGGCTGGTGGCGCGGGTGACGCCTGTGGTGAGTCTGTATGTCAGTGCCGATTACAGCAGTGATGTCGATGACAATGATTTGAACGGGATCATTGGCAGCCTTGGGGTGCGGATGCGCTGGTGATCTTCAGGCTACCGAAGGCCCCTGTGGGAGCGAGCTTGCTCGCGAAAGCGGTGTAACGTTCAACATCATTGTTGATTGACATATCGCCTTCGCGAGCAAGCTCGCTCCCACAGGTTTTGCGGTACCGGATCAACCCTCCGGCTTGAGGATCAACACCGCCAACGGCGGCAGATTCAACTCCAGCGACAACGACTGGCCATGACTCGGCACTTCCTCGGTAAACGCCCCGCCACCATTGCCATAGTTGGACCCAGCATAGGTGTCAGCATCGCTGTTGAGCAATTCAGTCCAGCGCCCGGCAAACGGCACACCCACGCGATAGGCCTGACGCGGCACCGGGGTGAAGTTGGCCACCACCAGCACCGGTTTACCCTCCTTGCTCCAGCGCAACCAGGCATAAACGCTGTTGATCGCATCGTCGCCGATCAACCACTGGAAACCCTGCGGCGCGTCGTCCTGATCGTGCAGCGCCGGCTCTTCGCGATACAGCCGGTTGAGATCGCCGACCAGTTTCTGCACGCCCTTGTGCTCGGAGTACTGCAGCAGATACCAATCCAGTTGCTGATCGTGATTCCACTCGCGCCACTGGCCAAACTCGCAGCCCATGAACAACAGCTTCTTGCCCGGATGGGTCCACATAAAACTCAGATACGCGCGCAGGTTGGCGAATTTTTGCCAGCGATCGCCGGGCATCTTGTCGATCAACGAATGCTTGCCATGCACCACTTCATCGTGGGAGATCGGCAGGATGAAACGCTCGGACCAAGCGTAGACCAGACCAAAACTCAACTCGTTGTGATGGTGCGCGCGGTACACCGGATCCTGCTGAATGTAATGCAGCGAATCGTGCATCCAGCCCATGTTCCATTTGTAAGCAAAACCGAGACCGCCCTGCTGCGTACTTTGGCTGACACCGGGCCACGCCGTGGATTCTTCGGCGATCACCAGCGCACCCGGTGCTTCCAGTTCGACCACATCGTTCAAATGCCGCAAGAAGTCGATGGCCTCCAGATTTTCCCGACCGCCATGACGGTTTGGCACCCATTCGCCAGCCTTGCGCGAATAGTCGCGATAGAGCATCGAGGCCACCGCATCGACGCGCAAGCCGTCGACATGGAAATGCTTCAACCAGTGCAACCCCGAAGCGAGCATGTAGCCATGTACTTCGGTGCGGCCGAGGTTGTAGATCAGCGTGTCCCAATCCTGATGAAAACCTTCCAGCGGGTTGCCGTATTCGTACAGCGCGGTGCCGTCGAACTGGGCGAGACCGTGAGTATCGGTAGGGAAATGCGCCGGCACCCAGTCGAGGATCACACCGATCTCGGCCCGGTGGCAGGCGTCGACGAACTCAGCGAACTGCGCCGGCGAGCCGTACCGCGCACTCGGGGCGAATTGCGAGAGCAATTGATAACCCCAGGACCCACCAAACGGGTGCTCCATGATCGGCATCAGTTCGATGTGGGTGAAACCCAGTTCCTTGACGTAGGGAATCAAGCGTTCGGCGAGTTCCGGCCAGGTGTACTGGCGGGCGACTTCGCCGAGATCATCCAGTTCGCACTGCCACGAACCGGCGTGCAATTCGTAGATCGACAGCGGCGCCGAATGTTTCTGCCGGTCGCGTCGGCTGCTCATCCACTCCTGATCCTGCCAGTCGATCTGCAGCGGTTCAGCGACTTTCGAAGCGGTGTCCGGCGGCAGGCTGGTGGCCAGCGCCATCGGGTCAGCCTTGAGCGGCAGAATGCCGTGGGCGCCAAGAATCTCGTATTTGTACAACTCGCCCGCTTGCAGGCGCGGGATGAACAATTCCCAGACCCCGGACGGATGCCGCAGGCGCATTGGATGGCGGCGGCCGTCCCAGACGTTGAAATCCCCCACTACGGATACGCGCCGGGCATTCGGCGCCCACACGGCAAAACGCACACCGTCGACGCCATCAACGGTTTTCAATTGCGCGCCGAGACAGGCGCTGAGGTCACGGTGATTGCCTTCGGCGAACAGATACAAATCCATTTCACCGAGTAACTGGCCAAAGCTATAAGGATCCTCGGCAACCTGTTCGCCGCCGGCCCAGCGCGTGCGCAACTGATACGGCCGCGCCTGATCGAAATGGCCGACAAACAGCCCCGGCGTTTCGGTTTGCTCCAGCGGACCGCGTTCTTCACCGCTGTCCTTGTCCAGCACCACGACACTCAGCGCTCCGGGCAGATAAGCACGAATGAACTGCCCGCCAGCGCCATCGCCGTGCGGGCCGAGAATGGAAAAAGGGTCGTGATGTTCAGCGCGGACCAAGGCATCAATATCTTTCGCCGAGGGCAGCAATGTTTCTTTAAGCGCACCCTGTTCCTTGTTCGAGAAACTCATGACTACTCTCCACCAAGATCGGAAAAGGGTTTAAGCCCCGTCAATAACCCATACAAACCGTGCAACGGCACGGGCAGCCACGTGGGGCGATTTTCGGCTTCATAGGCCACTTCATAGGCCGCCTTCTCCAGGCCGAACAACGCCAGCGCGGCGTCGGCACCTTCAGGATCTTGCCAGGCATGATCAAGACTAGCTGCCGCGCGGCGATATGCCTGAACAAATGCCTCGCGGGCCTCACGCAGATAGCGCTCGGCGACCAGGCGCCGCGCGGTTTCAGACTCGGCGCTGTGGTCAACGTTGTGCACGTTGATGGTCATTGCAGCCGCATAATCGAAGGAGCGCAGCACGCCGCTGACATCCTTGTACGGACTGTGTTTGCCACGACGCTCGCCCAATGGCCGCGCCGGTTCACCCTCGAAGTCGATCAGGTAGGCATCGCCCTTGATCACCAGCACTTGGCCCAAATGCAGATCGCCGTGGACGCGAATGCGCAAACCGCCGACGGCCTTTTTCGCCAGATCCTGCACGTGCGTGAGGATGGTTTTCTTCTCGTCGATCAGGCGTTTGACCAGTTTCTGATCCGCCGCATTGAGTTCGCCCTGATGCTGCTTGAGCAGTTTCAGCGCGTGCTCGACCTGCGCCACAACATCCTTGCCGGTGGCCTGCATGTCCTTGGCCGTCGACACCTGTGGGGCGAAGTCGGCATTGTCGGTGGGCGCGGCGAGCACCTTGTGCATCTCGCCCAGACGCTGACCGAGCATGCCAGCAAAATCCTTCAGCTCACCGAGGGCGTTGTAATGCTGTTCCTGTTCGGACATGGCATCGGCCAGCTCATCGCGCAGCGCCCGTTCAAGGTTGTTCTGCGTCCATTCCCAGGCGTCGCCCTGATTGCTCAGATAGCCTTGGGCGATCATCAGCAGATTGTCTTCGCCCTTGGCATCGCGGCGAATCACCGAGCCGAGCAGCGGAGAGATATTGGCAAATCCGGCCTCGGTCAGGTAAGCGCTCATCTCCAGTTCCGGGTGTACGCCAGAAGCGACTTTGCGTATCAGCTTAAGCACCAGACTATTGCCGATCACCACCGAACTGTTCGATTGCTCGGCAGACAGATAACGCACTTCCGACTCGGTACCGAGGCCGAGCGTTTCCAGATGCGGCGTCGGTGCGAAGCGGATTTCGCCTTCGCTCGACTCCAGCACGGTGTTGTTCTGCATGCCTTGCAGCACCGCACGAATAAACGTTTCAAGGCTGAACGCGTCAGTAATCAAGCCGACCTGTCGCACTCGGCGTACACGGGACAAGGCCAATTGCTGCGGCAACGCCGGGCCGACCTGATCTTCGGAAATAAAGCCGAACGGCAACTGATAACGACTGGTCTGCCCGCCACTGGTGACTTCTATTTCGCTGAGCAGCACCGGATGCTGCGCATCGCCGAAACGCACACCGTACGCCAGATGTACCTTGTCGATGGCCGCGTCCTTGCCGGCGAACCAGCGGCGATTCTGCAGCCAGCTCGGCAGAATGTTTTGCTCCAGCGATGTGCGCGACGGCGCTTCGAGCAATTCTTCCATGCGTTTTTTCAATACCAGCGTGGTGAAGTCCGGCAGGCTTTGCGCCGGCTCCACGTGCCAGCTCGGCATCTGGTTTTCCGCCGCCAGTGCAAACCAGTAGAAACCGTAAGGCGCCAGGGTCAGGAGGAAATTCAACTGGCCAATCGGCGGGAAGGCATTACCGCCGAGCATCTCCACCGGCACCATGCCGACGTAGGCCGACAGGTCCAGCTCCACCGCTTGCGCACTGCGCGAGACGTTGGCCACGCAGAGAATGATTTCGTGTTTGCCATCGGCATCGGTGAATTCACGGGTGTAGGCCAACACGCGACGGTTGTTCGGCGAGAGCATTTTCAACGTGCCACGGCCGAACGCCTTGGACTGTTTGCGCACAGCGAGCAAGCGTCGGGTCCAGTTGAGCAGCGAATGCGGATCGCCGGACTGGGTTTCGACGTTGACCGACAGATAGCCGTATTGCGGGTCCATGATCGGCGGTAGCACCAGGCTGGCCGGATCGGCACGGGAGAAGCCGCCGTTGCGGTCGATCGACCACTGCATCGGCGTACGCACACCATCGCGGTCGCCAAGGTAGATGTTGTCGCCCATGCCGATCTCGTCGCCGTAATACAGGGTCGGCGTGCCCGGCATCGACAGCAGCAGACTGTTGAGCAATTCGATGCGGCGGCGATCGCGTTCCATCAACGGCGCCAGACGACGGCGGATGCCGAGGTTGATCCGCGCCCGACGGTCAGCCGCGTAGTAGTTCCATAGATAGTCACGTTCTTTGTCGGTGACCATCTCCAGCGTCAGCTCATCGTGGTTGCGCAGGAAAATCGCCCATTGGCAGTTGGCGGGAATTTCCGGGGTCTGGCGCAGAATGTCGGTGATCGGGAAACGATCTTCCTGAGCCAGCGCCATGTACATGCGCGGCATCAGCGGGAAGTGAAACGCCATGTGGCATTCATCACCGTTAAGGCCTGCCGCATCGGTATCACCGAAGTACAGCTGGGTGTCTTCCGGCCATTGGTTGGCCTCCGCGAGCAGCATGCGATCGGGGTAATTGGCGTCGATCTCGGCGCGGATCTGCTTGAGGACGTCGTGGGTTTCCGGCAGGTTTTCGTTATTGGTGCCATCACGCTCGATCAGGTACGGAATCGCGTCGAGGCGCAGGCCGTCGATGCCCATGTCCAGCCAGTAGCGCATCACCGAGAGCACGGCTTTCATCACTTGCGGATTGTCGAAATTCAGATCCGGTTGGTGCGAATAGAAACGGTGCCAGAAGTACTGTCCGGCGACCGGGTCCCAGGTCCAGTTGGATTTTTCCGTGTCGAGGAAAATGATTCGCGTGCCGTCGTATTTTTGATCGTCATCCGACCACACGTAAAAGTCCCGCGCCGCCGAGCCGGGCTTGGCCTTGCGCGCACGCTGGAACCACGGGTGCTGGTCGGAAGTGTGGTTGATGACCAGTTCGGTGATCACCCGCAAGCCGCGCTTGTGCGCCTCGGCGATAAAGCGCTTGGCGTCGGCCATGGTCCCGTAATCGCTGTGCACGCCACGGTATTCGGCAATGTCATAGCCATCGTCACGACGTGGCGAGGGATAGAAAGGCAACAACCAGATGGTGTTGACGCCGAGGTCGGCGATGTAATCGAGTTTGGCGATCAAGCCGGGAAAGTCGCCGATCCCGTCGTTGTTGGAGTCGAAAAACGATTTGACGTGAACTTGGTAGATCACCGCGTCCTTGTACCAGAGCGGGTCTTTGATAAAGGTGGCTGCCTTGGGTTTCTTCGCCATGTGAAACTCCTGCTGAATGCTTTAAAAGCGCCCCACGATGATCGTTCCCCCGCTCCGCGTGGGAATGCCGCCATGGACGCTCTGCGTCAGTTTCTGGGACGCGGAGCGTCCCGGGATGCGTTCCCACGCAGAGCGTGGGAACGATCATTACGTAGCGGTAATTCGCCAGATGCCGAATGGCTGGTACGCCGGGTCGATGCGCATGGACTGATACTTGCCGTGCCAGTCCCAGCGATGCCCGTTCATCAAGTCTTCGCCATGGGTCGTCGCATCATCGGGCAGGCCCATTTCCCACAGCGGCAGTTCGAAATTCGCTTCCTGCACGTTGTGCGGATCAAGGCTGACCGCGACCAGAATGAAGTTGCTGCCGTCGACACTGCGCTTGCCGAAATACAGAATGTTGTCGTTCCAGGCGTTGTAGACCTTCAGGCCCAGATGCGTGTGCAGCGCCGGGTTCTGCCGGCGGATGCGGTTGAGCTGGGCGATCTCGGCAATGATGTTGCCCGGCGCGGTGAAGTCGCGGACGCGGATCTCGTACTTTTCCGAATCGAGGTATTCCTCTTTGCCCGGCACCGGCGCCGACTCGCACAGCTCGAACCCCGAATACATGCCCCACAAGCCTGAACCCATGGTCGCCAGCGCCGCACGAATCAGAAATCCCGGACGCCCGGATTCGTGCAGGAATGCCGGGTTGATGTCCGGCGTATTAACGAAGAAATTCGGCCGGTAGCATTCGCGCCACGGCGATTCATTCAGCTCAGTGAAATACGTCGCCAGCTCAGCCTTGCTGTTGCGCCAGGTGAAATAGGTGTAGCTCTGTGTGTAACCGACCTTGCCCAGCCGCGCCATCATTGCCGGCGTGGTGAAGGCTTCGGCGAGGAAGATCACTTCCGGATATAGCGTCCGAACATCGGCGATCAGCCATTGCCAGAACGGCAGTGGTTTGGTGTGCGGATTGTCGACGCGAAAGATCTTCACGCCCTCTTCGACCCAGCCAATGACGATGTCGCGCAACTCGACCCACAGGCTCGGAATCGCGTCCGGCGCATAGAAGTCGACGTTGACGATGTCCTGATATTTCTTCGGCGGATTCTCCGCGTATTTGATCGTGCCGTCAGGGCGCCAGTTGAACCAGCCCGGATGCTGTTTGAGCCACGGGTGATCCTGGGAACACTGAATGGCGAAGTCGAGGGCGATTTCCAGACCGTGATCGGCGGCGGCAGCGACCAGTCGACGGAAGTCCTCGCGAGTGCCGAGTTGCGAGTGGATCGCCTCGTGACCACCCTCCTCACTACCGATGGCATAAGGGCTGCCGGGATCATCGGGACCGGCGGTCAGGGAATTGTTGCGCCCCTTGCGATGGGCGCGACCAATCGGGTGGATCGGCGTGAAATAGAGCACGTCGAAGCCCATGTCCTGAATCATCGGCAAACGCGCATGCACGTCATTAAAGGTGCCGTGACGGTGGGGATCGTCGGTGATCGAGCGCGGAAACAGTTCGTACCAACTGGCAAATTCGGCCAGTTCGCGTTCGACATCTACCGGATATTCCGGACTGACGCTCAGGTAGGCGCGGTGATCGGCCTCAGCCATCAACTGCGCACTGCGCGAGTGCAGGAACAGCGCGACCTGCTCGGTTTCGAGCAGCCCGGACAATTCGTGGTGAAACGCGGCGAGCTGTTCACTGAGCTGACCTTCGCTGCGCTCGGCGGCCTGTTGCACCATGCTCCGGCCTTCCTGCAACTCCAGCGAAACCGGTACGGCGGCGCTGTGTTTTTTCTCCAGTTCGTACTGGAAACTGGCGAAGTGATCGATCCACGCCTCGATGCAATAGAGGAAGCGCCCTTGATGCTCTGGGCGGAACTGGCCTTGCCAGCCATTGTTGCCCTGATCGGCCATGACCTCGCTTTGCCAGGTCTCCTCGCCTTCCTCGCGCCAGCGGATGCGCACCGCGAGTTTGTCGTGACCGTCGGCAAACACCTTGCTGGTGACCACCACCTCACGGCCGGCAATCGACTTCACGGCGAACTGCCCGCCATCGAGGGTCGGCATGGTGTTTTCGATGGCAATGCGCGGCAGCAGCAACGCCTGCGACAGCGGCATGTGCGGGTTGTAGCTCAGTTCAGAAGGTCTTTCAGCAGTCATTGAGCATCTCTCCTTAACGCCCCAAGGACGCTCTTGTGCCGGATCAGTGTTCACAACGAAGCACCTGCCCCGAAATGAACTCACTTAGGTTCCGAGCGACCGGCGCCGGGAAAAGTTCAGATGAAATTGCCGTGTCAGAAAAGCGGATCGAATTGCGTGCAGGGTGGTCAATCCACTTAAGCACTTCTCACGCCATGTGCCACACGGAGGTCATCAGATGAATATCCCGATCCCGGCCGAAACGCCCGATCCGAACATCGACAAACCCACGCTGCCCGAGACCGAGCCGCAACCGATTCCCGAGCAAGAGCCACCTGGCACCACACCACCCCCCAAAGAAGAACCACCAACGACGATGCCTCCTGTGATCCTCTAACTGATCGTTCCCACGCTCTGCGTGGGAATGCAGCCCGGGACGCTCCGCGTCCCAAAGCGGACGCGGAGCGTCCATTGAGGCATTCCCACGCAGAGCGTGGGAACGATCATCCGGCGCAGGAATGATCAGTGGTCATCAGTCTTTTCCTCGTCCTTTTCGAACAGCTTCACGATGCGCGGCATCACGCTGAAAATCCCCAGCGCCAAAAAGGTACTGAGCAGCGCCGTTGCTTCCCTGCCCAATCCCGCCGCGACCCCAATGGCTGCCGTCATCCACAGCCCGGCAGCCGTGGTCAGGCCTTTGACATGGCCTTCATCGCCTTCCTTGTTTTTCAGGATAGTCCCGGCTCCGAGAAAGCCGATCCCGGCAATCACCCCTTGGACTACGCGGCTCATCGCATCGGATTCCGCCCCCGATGTCTGCGGCACCAGTACAAACAGCGCAGCCCCGAGCGCCACCAACATATGCGTGCGCACCCCGGCAGCCTTGCCCTTGTGTTCGCGCTCGAATCCGAGAATGCCGCCCAGAATGGCGGCCATCAGCAGGCGCACGGTGATGCGCGTCAATTGCGACGCATCCGCGACGTCGGCGAATTCCGCCTGCAGGGTTTGCCATACTTCATGCCACCACGCGTCCATCGTGCAGTCCTTGTTATTGGCTGGATAGACGATGGACAGCGGCGACCATTAATCAGTTGCGCAGAACCATCGGCGAAGCGTGCGCCCTAACCTTTCAGACTTCCCTGAAAAAAGGACCGCCCTCATGCCCGTTCGAGTCGATGAATCCAACCCCGAACAGAAAGTGTGTTTTTTCACCGTCGAGAATGGCGAAGAAATCCGCATTTGCGACACCTTGGAAGTGCGTACGGACAGCGACAAGGCCATGTCGTTTGTGGAAATAGATGGCCGGCGCGTTTACATCACCGAGGCAGAAGCCGACGAATTGACCGTCGCAGGCGCCAAGGATGGTCGCAAGCACTTGAAGGCTGACGAGAGTGGTTCGGTGATTTGACTGACCTTGATCAACACCCGGCGAAAACGCCTGATATAGGCGTTTGCGCCTTTGCCTGCGGGCTGCTTCAAGTTGTCGCAGGCGTTGCGCAGAATCGCATCTGATCCGCTTTTTATTGAAATAGCTGAGCCTGTTATGCAAACAGATCGACGCTCATAGTGCTCTGGCCTGATGGAGGCTGATGAGCGAATAACCATGAGCGAACAAATCCCCGTCCGAACCGTAGAAGCATCTCCAACTATCAAAAGTGTGCCCGCACGCCCAATGAAGGCGACGGCCAAATCCAGCGACAACCAGATCCACACCCGCAGCTTCACCGGCCTGTTCCGCACCTTGCGCATGAGCGGCGCGGGATTTCTGTTCGTGCTGTTTTTCGGCACCGTGTGGCTGAACTGGGGCGGACGTCAGGCGGTGCTCTGGGACCTTTCCGAAAGCAAATTCCACATCTTTGGCGCGACGTTCTGGCCGCAGGATTTCATCCTGCTTTCCGCGCTGTTGATCATTGCCGCGTTCGGCCTGTTCGCCATCACCGTGTTCGCCGGCCGGGTCTGGTGCGGTTACACCTGCCCGCAAAGTTCGTGGACGTGGATCTTCATGTGGTGCGAGAAGATCACTGAAGGCGAACGCAACCAACGCATCAAACTGCAAGCCGCGCCGTGGAGCCTGAACAAACTGGCGCGACGCGCGGCCAAGCACACCCTGTGGCTGGCGATCAGCGTGCTGACCGGCCTGACCTTCGTCGGTTACTTCACGCCGATCCGGCCACTGGCTGAAGAACTGCTGACCCTGCAAATCGGCGGCGTCAGCCTGTTCTGGGTGCTGTTTTTCACCGCCGCCACCTACATCAACGCCGGTTGGCTGCGTGAGGCGGTGTGCATGCACATGTGCCCGTATGCGCGGTTCCAGAGCGTGATGTTCGACAAGGACACCTTGGCGATTTCCTACGACGTGGCCCGTGGCGAAAACCGTGGCCCGCGTAAACGCGACGTGAAACCGCTTGAGGCTGGCCTGGGTGATTGCATCGACTGCCAGTTATGCGTGCAGGTTTGTCCGACCGGCATCGACATTCGCGATGGTCTGCAGATGGAGTGCATCGGCTGCGCCGCGTGCATCGACGCCTGTGACTCGATCATGGACAAGATGAACTACCCGCGCGGCTTGATCCGCTACAGTTCCGAGCGGGAACTGCAGGGGGGCAAAACCCACCTGCTGCGCCCGCGCCTGATCGGTTACACCGTGGTGCTGGTAGCGATGATCGGCGCATTAGCATTAGCGCTGGTCGAGCGGCCGATGGTCTCGCTGGACGTGACCAAGGATCGCGGGTTGTTCCGCGAGAATGGTCAGGGCCAGATTGAAAACATCTATAGCCTCAAAGTCATCAACAAGACCCAACAGCGCCAGGACTACAACCTGAGCCTGGTGGATGGCGACGGCTTCCAGTTGCAGGGCAAGACTGAACTGAGCCTGGCGCCGGGTGAGATTGTCGATGTGCCGGTGTCGGTGGCGATGACCACGGAACGCCCGGCCAGCAGTTCGCAGACCTTGAGTTTCAAGATTGTCGACAGCGATGAGCCTGAGGTTTACAGCGTGGCGAAGAGCAGGTTTGTTGCGCCGATGAATCGCTGAGCCGTTAGAATCTTTTTCCCTCACCCCAGCCCTCTCCCGGTGGGAGAGGGAGCCGACCGAGGTGTCTGTCGCTATACATCGACCTGACAGACCGAGTCGATTATGGATTCAGCAAAACACTATCAAGCCGAATCGATTACGGATTTAGCAAAACAACATCAAGCTGAGTCGATTGTGGATTCAGCAAAGCACATCAAGCTGAGTCGATTGTGGATTCAGCAAAGCACATCAAGCTCAGTCGAGTTCGCAAGCATCCCCCAATCAGTCCCCTCTCCCTCTGGGAGAGGGCTAGGGTGAGGGGCAGTTCTCCTGACACACCTCATCATCAACCAGCACCAAGGCTCCTCGATGAAACGCTACGAAAAATTCGCCGACGACATCGCTGAACTGATCCGCTCCGGCGTCCTTGGCCCCGGCCAGCGCGTGCCCTCGGTGCGTTACGCCAGCCAGACCTACGGGGTCAGCCCGTCCACGGTATTCCAGGCCTATTACCTGCTCGAACGCCGTGGCCTGATCCGCGCCCGGCCGCGCTCCGGCTATTTCGTCAACACCCACGCACCGAGCCCGTTCTCGGAGCCGGTGATCAGCAGCCACGTCAACGATTCCACCGAAGTCGACGTCAGCGAACTGGTGTTCTCGGTCCTCGATTCGATCAAGGACCCGAGTACCGTGCCGTTCGGTTCGGCGTTCCCCAGCCCGACCCTGTTCCCGTTGCAGCGCCTGTCGCGATCGCTGGCCAGCGCGGCCCGCGAAATGGATCCGCGCATGGTCGTCACCGACATGTCGCCGGGCAATCCGCAACTGCGCCGACAGATAGCCCTGCGCTACATGGTCGGCGGCCTGATGCTGCCGATGGAAGAGCTGCTGATCACCAACGGCGCGCTCGAAGCGCTGAACCTGTGCCTGCAAGCCGTCACCGAACCGGGCGATCTGGTGGCCATCGAAGCCCCGGCGTTCTACGCCAGCCTGCAAGTGCTCGAACGGCTGAAACTCAAAGCCGTGGAAATTCCCGTGCACCCGCGCGATGGCATTGACCTCGGCGTACTTGCGCAAACCCTCGAACGCCATCCGGTCAAAGCCTGCTGGTGCATGACCAGTTTCCAGAACCCGATGGGCGCAACCATGCCCGAGGCGAAGAAACAGGAACTGGTCGAACTGCTGCGCCGCCATCAGGTGCCGCTGATCGAAGACGACGTTTACGCCGAACTCTATTACGGCCAACAAGCACCGAAACCGGCCAAGGCGTTCGACACGGAAGGTCTGGTGATGCACTGCGGTTCATTCGCCAAAAGCCTCGCCCCCGGCTACCGCATCGGCTGGGTTGCCGCCGGACGTTACGCGCAGAAAATCGAACGGCTGAAACTGATGACCTCTCTGTGTGCTTCGATGCCAGCGCAAGCGGCGATTGCCGACTACCTGCAACACGGCGGTTATGACCGGCACCTGCGCAAACTGCGTTACGCACTGGAAGAACAGCAGAGCGCGATGCTCGCGGCGATTGCCCGCTACTTCCCGGCGCAGACGCGGGTCAGCCAACCGGCGGGCGGCTACTTCTTGTGGCTGGAACTGCCACCGCAAATGGATTCGCTGAAGTTGTTTCAGATGGCACTGGCGCAAGGCATCAGCATTGCGCCGGGGCCGATCTTTTCGCCGACGCAGCGCTTCAGGAATTGTATTCGGTTGAACTATGGCAGCCCTTGGACCGAGGATTCGGAAAAGGCCATGGAGACATTGGGGCGGATTGTGCGGTCGTTCTGACAGATTGATGGTGTTTGCCTTGGCCTCTTCGCGAGCAAGCTCGCTCCCACATGGGTTCTGTGTCATTCACACATCCAATGTGGGAGCGAGCTTGCTCGCGAAGGGGGCGGTGCTATCGAAGCAAATCCAAGCGATCAGCGCCCACCACCCAAATCAACAAATGTCCCGGTCGCATAAGAAGCCTTATCCGACAACAACCAGACAATCGCCTCCGCCACTTCATCCGGGCGCCCGCCACGGGCCATAGGAATCGCCGACTCAAGCTTGCTGACCCGATCCGGATCGCCGCTCAGTGCGTGGAAATCGGTATAGATGTAACCCGGGCGCACCGCGTTGACGCGAATCCCCTCGCCCGCCACTTCCTTGGATAAACCGATAGTGAAGGTGTCGAGCGCGCCTTTGGACGCGGCGTAATCGACGTATTCGTTGGGCGAACCGAGACGCGCGGCCACCGACGACACGTTGACGATGCTGCCACCCTGCCCGCCGTGCTTGGGCGACATGCGCAGGATCGCGTGTTTGGCGCAGAGAATCGGCGCCAGTACGTTGGTTTTCATGATTTTGAGGATGCGGAATTCGGACATTTCGTCGACCCGCGATTTGTGTCCGACAGTGCCGGCGTTGTTCACCAGCGCGGTGACCCGGCCCAACTCGGTGTCGACCCGATGGAACAATGCGATCACTTCGTCTTCGATGCTGACGTCGGCACGCACGGCGATGGCCTGGGCGCCTAATCCGCGAACTTGCTCCAGCACGCTTTGCGCGGCTTGCTCATCCGACTGATAGTTGATGCAGATCCGATAACCTTGCTCGGCAGCCAACAACGCCGTAGCGGCGCCAATCCCGCGCCCGCCACCGGTGATCACAATGACTTTATCCATGCTGGCCTTTCCCCCAAATGCACACGTAACAGTCGGGGGGAAGAATAACCGCCATTGGCGGGTTTTGCATGAGGTCTGTTGTGTCGGGCCGGACGCCTTCGCGAGCAGGTCGAATCGTCGCACCGTCGCTCCCACAGGGGTATGCATTCCAAATGTGGGAGCGAGCTTGCTCGCGAAGAACGATAACGCGGTCGATCAGACCACCGCTGACTGCTCACCCCGCGCAATATCCCGCATGAATTTGTCCGCCGGCATCGGATGCCCGAGCAGATAACCCTGCAACGAATCACAGCCCAGTTGAGTCAGAAACGCCTGCTGCACACCGGTCTCGACACCTTCAGCGACAATGCGCAAACCCAGTGCCTGCCCCAACGCGACAATCGCCGAGACAATCGCCGCATCGTCGCTGTCATGCTCCAGATCGCGCACAAAACCGCGATCAATCTTCAGCTCGTTGGCCGGCAATCGCTTGAGGTACATCAGGCTGGAATAACCGGTGCCGAAGTCATCGATCGACAGGTCGACGCCCATGTCCGACAGTTCCTGCAACACCATCATGCTCGCATCGGCATCGCTCATGGCCGTGGTTTCGGTGATTTCCAGAGTCAGGCTGTTGGCCGGCAAGTGGTGCGTGGCCAGCGCCTTGGCCACGCTGCGCACCAGTCCCGTGTGGCAGAACTGCAACGCCGACAGGTTCACCGCGATACGCCAATCGGTGTAACCGAGCACGTACCATTCGCGCATCTGGCGACAGGCTTCGTTGAGCACCCAGTCGCCGATCGGGATGATCAGCCCGGATTTCTCGGCCAGGTCAATGAACTTGTCCGGCATCAGCATGCCGTGGATCGGGTGTTGCCAGCGCAACAGCGCTTCAGCCCCGACCGGACGGCCGTTGGCGGCGTCGAACTTGGGTTGGTAATGCAAGCTGAACTGACTGTGTTCCAGCGCCGCGCGCAGGTCCTGCAACAACTGCAACTGCTTGCGCGCGTTGTTGTTCATCGACGCATCGAAAAAGCTGTAACCGTTTTTGCCGCCGCCCTTGGCGTGGTACATCGCCGCGTCGGCGTTCATCAGCAGTTCCTGCGCGGTCTGGCCATTACCCGGGTACAGGGCGATGCCGACGCTGGCGGAGATCTGCAAGTCATGCTCGGCAACGCGGAATGATTGTGCGATCAGACCGACCTGACGCGCCGCCAGTCCCAGCGCATCATTGGGTTCGCTGAGGCGCACCAGTAACACGAATTCATCGCCACCGATCCGCGCCAGCGTGTCGAGGCTGCGCAAGTCTTCACGCAGACGCACGCCGACTTCGCGCAACAACTGATCACCCATGTGATGACCGAACGCATCATTAACCGGTTTGAAGCCGTCCAGATCGATGAACATCAAGGCAAAGCAACCGCCCTGCTCGTTGACTTTTTTCATCGCCTGATTGATCCGGTCGTCGAGCAACATGCGATTCGGCAGGCCGGTCAGGGTGTCGTGCAGGGCCAGTTGCGTGAGTTCACGGTTGGCGACGGTCAACGAATGCGCCAGATCGGCAGTGCGCGCTTCAAGCCGTGCGTCGAGGATCGAGGTGAGCAAGGCAATCGACAGCACCGCCAGCGTGGTGATCAGCACCAGGCTGTCGAGGCCGCTGCCCTTCAAACCGTTGACGGTGGCACCGCAGAAACTGCCGTCTGGAAATTGCGCAGCGGCCATGCCGGTGTAATGCATGCCGACAATGGCGACGCCCATGATGACCGCTGCGCCGCCGCGAATCAGGCGCACATACGGCGAGTGCTGACGCAGGCGAAAGGCAATCCACAGCGCCGCTGCCGATGCGCCGACCGCAATCAGTAATGAAGCGCCGAACAGCGTCGGGTCGTAGTCGATCCCCGGCGTCATGCGCATCGCCGCCATGCCGGTGTAATGCATGGCACTGATCCCGGCACCCATGATCAGCGCACCGAAGGCCAGTTGCAGAACCGGCAGTTTCGGCTGGCTGACCAGCCACAAGGCGAACCCGCAGGACAACACGGCAATCAACAGTGAAAGCGCGGTCAGGGTGATGTCGTAGCCAAGGTCGATCGGCAGTTTGAAGGCGAGCATGCCAATGAAATGCATCGACCAGACGCCGATACCCATGGCAAACGCACCGCCGGCGTTCCAGAAATGCACCGCACGGCCCTTGGCCGTGGCAATGCGACCGGTGAGGTCGAGCGCAGTGTAGGAAGCGAGAATCGCCACGCACAACGAAATAAAAACCAGGGTGGAGGAATAACTACCGATGAGCATGGGATTTCTCGTGGCCACCCAACGAGGACTGCGTCCATTCCCGGTCGGGCAAATGCGGCGATTGTACTGATTACGCAGAAGAACGCACTGACAAAGTAATCAATTGGCCATCAAGCCGATGAAACGTTTGTTTGATCGCTCGACGAGGCTCTGGAATGGGCCTTTCTGCAACTGGCGCGCTTACTGTGGGAGCGAGCTTGCTCGCGAATAGGCGCGTTGATCGTTCCCACGCTCCGCGTGGGAATGCAGCCCGGGACGCTCCGCGTCCCTTCAAAGCCGAACGCGGAGCGTCCGTTGAGGCATTCCCACGCGGAGCGTGGGAACGATCAGTGAAGCCAACCTTCAGCGGGTGTTATCGCTGACATCCAGTTGTCCGTCCCAACCGCCGCCCAGCGCTGCGATGAGTTGCACGCTGGCAATCAAGCGGCTTTGCAGAATATTCAGCACATTGCGCTCATTGCTCAACGCCGTCGCTTGCACCACCACCACATCGATGTAGGCAATCAACCCGGCCTTGTACTGATTTTCCGTCAGGCGCAGGGAGTCGCGGGCCGCATCGAGCGCTTCCTGGCGCACCGCCGCTTCGTCTTCGTACACCTTCAACTGCACCAGATAATTTTCCACCTCGCGGAAACCGTCGAGCACAGTCTGGCGGTACTTGGCCACGGTCTGGTCGTAGACCGCTTCAGTGCGGTCGACTTCTGCCGAACGAATGCCGCCATCGAAAATCGGCAACGACAGTTTCGGCCCGACCGACCAGAAACGGTTCGGCAGGCTGATCAGGTTCTGCGAGGTACTGCTGCTGTAACCGCCGCTCAGGCTCAGGCTCAGGTCCGGGTAATACGCCGCTTTGGCCACGCCGATATTGGCGTTGGCGGCAATCACCGAACGCTCCGCCGAAGCGATGTCCGGACGCCGCTCAAGCAACTGCGAGGGCAGGCTCAACGGCACCTGCGGCAGCTTTGGAATGGTCTGCACTTCGGCAATGTTGAAATCCGCCGGCGCTTGCCCGGTCAGCACGGCAATGGCGTTTTCGAACTGCGCGCGCTGCCAGATCAGGTCGACCAGATCAGCCTGGGTGCTTTTCAGTTGCGTCTGCGCCTGCGCTACCGCATCGCGCCCGGAAACGCCCGCGCGGTACTGGTTCTGGGTCATTTTCAGCGAGCGTTCGTAAGCGGCAACCGTGGCTTCGAGCAGGCGTTTTTGCTGATCGATCACGCGCAGTTGCAGGTAGTTCTGCACCAGCTCCGACTGCTGGCTCAGGCGCATGGCCGCCAGATCGGCAAAACTGGCCTGGGCACTGGCCTCATCGGCTTCCAGACCACGGCGCAATTTGCCCCAGACATCGGCTTCCCAACTGACGCCCAGCTCGGCGTTATAGGTGTCGCGAATGCCACTGGAGGAACTGCTCAGACTCGAACTGCTGCTACCGGTGCCTTGGCTGGAGCGGGTCTTGCCCAAGCTCAAGTCAACGCTGGGATAGAACGCTCCGCGAGCACTGCGCACCAAGGCCTGAGCCTGGCGGTACTGGGCTTCCGACTGCGCGACGGTCTGGTTGGAATTGTTGAGTTTTTCGATCAGCCCGTTGAGTTGCTGATCGCCGTACAACTCCCACCACGCGCCACGGGCAAGTGAATCGCTCGGGTTGGCCTGAGTCCAGCCAGCGGCTTCCTTGTACTGGGTGATTTCAGCGGTTTGCGGACGTTGATAGTCCGGGCCGACGGCGCAGGCACTGAGCATCGCCACGCACAGCGACAGGCTCAGCAAGCGCGAGCCCCGAACAGTGGCCAGATTGATAAGCGAACGGTCAGTCATAGCGGAGTTTCCAGAGCGGCGTCAGTACGCACGCCACGCCATTTGTTGAAACGATGGCGCAGCTTGTCGAGATAGAGGTAAACCACAGGCGTGGTGTAAAGCGTCAGCACCTGACTGAAGATCAGCCCGCCGATGATGGTGAGGCCCAGCGGCTGGCGCATTTCCGCGCCCTCGGCCCGGCCGAGCAGCAATGGCAAGGCACCGAGAATCGCCGCCAGCGTAGTCATCAGAATCGGCCGTAGCCGTTGCAGACAGGCGCTGCGGATCGATTCCTGCGGCGACAGCCCCTGATGCCGTTCCAGTTGCAGCGCAAGGTCGATCATCAGAATGGCGTTTTTCTTCACCACGCCAATCAGCAGGAACAGCCCGAGCAGCGAGATCAGGCTGAACTCGCCGCCCAGCGCATAGATCGACAGCAACGCACCGACACCGGCCGACGGCAGGGTCGACAGAATCGTCAGCGGATGGATGTAGCTTTCATACAGCACGCCCAGCACCAGATACACCGCCAGCAACGCGCCGAGAATCATGAACGGCTGGCTCTTCTGCGTCGCGGCGAAGGCGTCGGCAGTGCCGGCCATTTTCGCGATGACATCTTCCGGCAGGCCGAGCTTGGCAATCGCCCGCTCGATCGCGGCACTGCCCTGCTCCACCGTCACGCCTTCGGCCATGTCGAAGGAAATGTCTTCGGAGGCGAACTGGCCTTCGTGGCTGACGCGGTCGTCTTCCAGGCTGTTTTCGTAATGAGCGAACGTCGACAGCGGCACCCGCGCACCGTCAGCGGTGATCACCTGCACTTGCTTGAGCGTCACCGGATCCTGGGCGTATTTCGGATTGACCTCCATCACCACCTGATACTGGTTGAGGCTGTCGTAGATCGTCGAGATCTGCCGCTGGCTGTAGGCGTTGTTCAGCACCGCCGTGACCATGTTCATGTCGACACCGAGGCGTTTGGCCTGGTCGCGGTCGACAATCAGCGTCACTTGTTGCGCCCCGGCGCCTTCTCGGGCATCAATGGCGGTCAGTTCGGGCAGGGCTCGCAATGCCGCGACCACTTTCGGAAACCATTTACGCAACTCGCCGAGGTCGGCGCTTTGCAGGATGTAGCTGTATTGCGAACTGGTCTGCTCGCGACCGCCGCCAAATTGCAGATCCTGGTCGGCCATCAGCATCAACTGCGCGCCGGGCACTTTGGGCATTTCCTTACGCAGACGCTCGATGACTTTCTGTGCCGACAGCTGCCGCTCCTTGATCGGTTTCAGACGCACAATCATGAACGCGTTGTTGGTGCCGTTGCTGCCGCCGATGAACCCGGCGACGCTTTCCACTGCTTCGTCCTTGAGCACTGCGCGGCGGAAGATTTCCATTTTCGGCTGCATCACGCTGAACGACAGACCGTCGTCGCCGCGCACAAAACCGATCAACTGCCCGGTGTCCTGCTGCGGCATGAAGGTTTTCGGCACCACCACGTACAGCGCGACGTTGACGCCGACGGTGATCAGCAGGCTGAGCAAGGTCAGGCGCCGGTGACGCAACACCCAATCGAGGCTGGTGGCGTACTTGCCGACCATCCAGTCGTTGGTGCGACGGCTCCAGCGTTGCAGGCGATTTTCCTGCCCCGGCGTGTGCGGCTTGAGCCAACGGGCGCAAAGCATCGGCGTCAACGTCAGCGAAACCACCAGCGAGACGACGATGGCCGCCGCCAGGGTGATGGAAAACTCGCGGAACAGGCTTTCGACAATCCCGCCCATAAACAGGATCGAGAGGAACACCGCCACCAGCGAGACGTTCATCGACAGCAAGGTGAAACCGACTTCCTTGGCCCCGAGGTACGCGGCCTGCATCGGTTTGACGCCTTCGTCGATGTGCCGGGAGATGTTCTCCAGCACCACGATGGCGTCGTCCACCACCAGACCGGTGGCGAGAATCAGCGCCATCAGCGAGAGGTTGTTCAGCGAGAAACCGTAGAGGTACATCACCGCAAAGGTGCCGACCAGCGACACCGGCACGGCCAATGTCGGAATCAGCGAGGCGCGGAAGTTACCGAGGAACAGGAATACCACCAGAATCACCAGCGCCACGGCAATCAGCAAGGTCATCTCGGCTTCATGCAGCGTCGCCTTGATCACCGGCGAGCGGTCCATGGCCAGATTCAGTTTTACGCTGGCAGGCAACACCGCTTGCAAGGCCGGCAGTTGCGCCTTGATCTCGTTGACCGTCTCGATGATGTTGGCGCCAGCCTGGCGGTTGATCACCAGCAGCACCGCCGCGTCATCGTTGAAGAAGCCGCTGTTGTAGCGGTCTTCGACGCCGTCACTGACCTTGGCCACGTCCTTGAGGCGCAGCGCGGCGCCGTCGGCGTAGTGGATGATCAGTGACTCGTAATCCTTGGCTTTCTCCAACTGGTCATTGGCCTGGATCTGCCACAAACGCTGGCCGTCCTCGACCGAACCCTTCGGCCGGCGCACGTTGGCATCGGCGATAGTCTTGCGCACATCGTCGAGCGCCACGCCGTACTGGTTCAGCGCCTGTGGTTCGAGCTCGATGCGCACCGCCGGCAGCGAACTGCCGCCGATCTGCACTTCACCGACACCCTGCACTTGCGACAGGCTCTGCGAAAGAATCGTCGAGGCCAGATCGTAAAGCTGGCCTTTTTCTAGCACATCGGAGGTCAGCGACAGCACCATGATTGGCGCCTGCGACGGGTTGACCTTCTTGTAGGTCGGCATACTGCGCATGCCGCTCGGCAGCAGATTGCGCGAAGCGTTGATCGCCGCCTGCACTTCCCGCGCGGCACCGTTGATGTCGCGGTCGAGATCAAATTGCAGAATGACCCGGGTCGAACCCTGACTGGAGCGGCTGCTCATGGTGTTGACGCCGGCGATTGCGCCGAACGAGCGCTCCAGCGGTGTGGCCACGGTGGACGCCATGACCTCCGGGCTCGCGCCGGGCAGACTGGCCTGCACGACGATCACCGGGAAATCCATTTGCGGCAGCGGCGAAACCGGCAGCAGGCCGAAGCTGACACCGCCGAGCAGCATGATCGCCAGGCTCAGCAGCATTGTGGCGACCGGGCGCTTGATGAAAGGACCGGAGAGGTTCATTGACCACCGTTCCCTGCATCACCACACAATCCTGTGGGAGCGAGCTTGCTCGCGAATTCATTTTGACATTCAACGTAGACGTCGACTGATTGGCCGCTTTCGCGAGCAAGCTCGCTCCCACAAGGGATGTGTGATGCTCGCGAAGTCATACCGACACCTCTTCAGTGTCAGCATTGGTCTTGCCAAAGCGCCGACCGAGGCGGTCGAAATACAGGTAGATCACTGGCGTGGTGAACAGCGTCAGCACCTGGCTGACCAGCAAACCACCGACCATCACCAGACCCAGCGGCTGACGCAATTCAGCCCCGGAACCGGTCGCGAGCATCAACGGCACCGCACCAAACAGCGCCGCCAGCGTGGTCATCAGAATCGGCCGGAAGCGCAACAACGCCGCCTGATAGATCGCCTGTTCCGGCGCCATGCCTTGCGTGCGCTCAGCATCGAGGGCGAAGTCGATCATCATGATCGCGTTCTTCTTGACGATACCGATCAGCAGGATGATGCCGATGATCGCGATCATGCCCAGATCATTGCCGCTGAGCAGCAACGCCAGCAAGGCACCGACGGCCGCCGACGGCAAGGTCGAGAGAATGGTGATCGGGTGAATGTAGCTCTCGTACAGCACGCCGAGCACGATGTACATGGTCACCACCGCCGCCAGAATCAGCAGCAAGGTGCTCGACAGCGAAGCCTGGAACGCTTCGGCCGCGCCCTGGAACTGGGTCTGCACGCCGACGGGCATGCCGATGTCCTTCTGCACCTGTTCGATGATGTCGACCGCATGCCCCAGCGCCACACCGGGCGCGAGGTTGAACGACATCATTACCGCCGGGAACTGGCCGATATGGGTGATCGCCAGTTGCGCCTGACGCTCCTCGATATGAGCCAGACTCGACAGGCGTACCTGCGCGTCATCGGTGGTCTTGACGTGAATCTGGTCCAGCGCCTGCGGGCCGATCTTCTCTCCGGCCTGGGCTTGCAGCACCACGCGGTACTGGCTGGCCTGGGTGTAAATGGTCGAGATCTGCCGCTGGCCAAAAGCGTCATAGAGCGCATCGGTGATGTTCGCCACCGAAACGCCAAGGCGTGAGGCGGCATCGCGGTCGATCACCAGATAGACCTGTAAACCCTTGTCCTGCAAATCACTGGCAACGTCGGTCAATTCCGGCCGTTGGGCCAGCGCTTCGACCAGTCGCCCGCTCCACTGGCTGAGCAGTTCGGAATCCGGCGAGGACATGCTGAACTGATACTGGGTCCGGCTGACACGGTCTTCGATGGTCAGGTCCTGCACCGGCTGCATGAACAGGCGGATGCCGACCAGTTTGTCCAGTTGCGGTTGCAGGCGCGCAATCACTTCAGTGGCGCTTAGATCGCGATCGCCATGGGGCTTGAGGTTGATCAGCAAGCGGCCGCTGTTGAGCGTGGCGTTATCGCCGTCGACACCGATGTAGGACGACAGGCTCTGCACCGCCGGATCTTGCAGAATGATTTTCGCCAGTTCCTGCTGACGCTCGCCCATCGCGGCGAAGGAGATCGACTGCGGTGCCTCGGAGATGCCCTGAATCACCCCGGTGTCCTGCACCGGGAAGAAGCCTTTCGGCACGACCATGTAAAGAAATACGGTCAACCCCAGCGTAGCGATGGCCACCAGCAAGGTCAGCGGCTGGTGTTTGAGCACCCAACGCAGCATCCGCCCGTACTCGGCAATCATCCAGTCAATCACCGCGCCACTGGCCCGGTAGAAACGGCCCTGCTCATGTTCTTCCGGCTCACGCTTGAGCAGACGCGCGCACATCATCGGCGTCAGGGTCAGCGAGACCACCAGCGAAATCAGGATCGCCACGGCCAGGGTGATGGCGAATTCGCGGAACAACCGCCCGACCACGTCGGCCATGAACAGCAGCGGGATCAATACTGCGATCAGCGACAGGGTCAGGGAAATCAGGGTGAAGCCGATCTGCTTGGCGCCCTTTAGCGCCGCTTGCATCGGGCTGTCGCCCTCTTCGATGAAGCGCGCGATGTTCTCGAGCATGACGATGGCGTCGTCGACCACAAAACCGGTGGCAATGGTCAGCGCCATCAAGGTCAGGTTGTTGACCGAAAAGCCGGCCAGGTACATCACGCCGAAGGTGCCGATCAGCGATAGCGGCACGGCCACTGACGGAATGATCGTGGCACTGGCGCGCCGCAGGAACAGAAACGTCACCATCACCACCAGGGCGATGGCGATCAGCAATTCGTGTTGCACGTCAGTGACCGAGGCGCGGATGGTCTGCGTGCGATCCGTCAGTACCGTCACTTCGAGGCCGGCCGGCAGGTTGTCGGTGATGCTCGGCAGCAGCGCCTTGATGCGGTCGACCACTTCAATGACGTTGGCACCCGGCTGACGCTGGATGTTCAGCAATACCGCCTGATTCTGGTTGGCCCACGCAGCGAGACGTTCGTTCTCGGCGCCATCGACAATTTCCGCCACGTCCTTGAGCCGCAACGGCGCGCCGTTCTTGTAGGCGAGGATCAGGTTGGCGTAATCCTTGGGCGAGGTCAGCTGGTCGTTGGCGTCAAGCATCGACACCCGCGTCGGGCCGTCAAAGTTGCCCTTCGGCTGGTTGACGTTGGAAGCACTGATCAAGGTGCGCACGTCCGCCAGGTTCAAGCTGTTGGCCGCCAACGCTTCCGGGTTGACCTTGATGCGCACGGCCTGACGCTGACCGCCGGCAATGCTGACCATGCCGACGCCGCTGATCTGGGCGATTTTCTGCGCCATGCGCGTATCGACCAGATCATTGAGTTTGGGCAGCAGCATGGTTTTCGAGGTAATCGCCAGGGTCAGCACCGGGGTGTCCGCCGGGTTGACCTTGTTGTACACCGGCGGCGCCGGCAAATCGGTGGGCAGCAGATTGGTCGCGGCGTTGATCGCGGCCTGCACCTGCTGCTCGGCGACGTCCATGTTGATGTCGAGGCTGAAGCGCAAGGTCAGCACCGACGCACCGCCGGAACTGGTCGAGGCCATTTGCGTCAGACCCGGCATCTGCCCGAACTGGCGCTCGAGTGGCGCAGTTACGGCACTGGTCATCACATCCGGGCTGGCGCCGGGATATAAGGTCATGACGCGGATGGTCGGGTAGTCGACCTGTGGCAGCGCAGAAACTGGCAGCAAGCGGTAAGCGATCAGGCCGGCCAGGACAATGGCCAGCATGCTCAGGGTGGTGGCTACCGGTCGGAGGATGAACAGCCGCGAAATGTTCATGCGCCCTTCTTGGCCTTATCGGTGACAGCAGCGTCAGTCGGGGTGGCGGCAGATTTGCCTTGCAGGTGTTCAGTTGGAGTGGTCGGCACTTGGTTGCTGTCGTTGACCACTTCCACTTCGCTGCCTTCCTTCAGACGGTCGGTGCCTTCCAGCACCACGCGGTCGCCGGCGGCCAGGCCTTCGGTGACCACGGTGTTTTCGCCATCACTGGCGCCGATCTTCAATTGGCGAATGGTGACTTTCCTGTCGCCATCCAGTGCATAGACGAAGGTGCCGTTGGTGCCGAACTGGATGGCCGCCGACGGTGCCAGCACCACGCCTTTCAGCGTGTCAGCGAGCAAGTGAACGTTGACGAACTGGTTGGGGAACAGCGCCTGATCACGGTTATCGTAGCGGGCCTTGAACTTCAAGGTGCCGGTGGCAACGTCGATCTGGTTGTCGAGGCTTTGCAGAACGCCGCTGGCTTGCAGCTTGCTGTCGCCGCGATCCCACGCCTCGGCCGGAAGTTTGGCGCCGCTGCGATAACGCGCGAGCACGGTTTCGAGGCTGTTTTCCGGCAAGGTGAAAGCGACGCTGATCGGTTGCGTCTGGGTGATCACCGCGAGGGACGTGGTGTCATTGGCGGTGACGAGGTTGCCGACGTCGACCTGGCGCAGACCGACACGGCCGGCAATCGGCGCGCGGATCTTGGTGAATTCGAGATTGAGCTTGGCGTCGTTGACTGCGGCCTGGTTGGTCTTGACCGTGCCCAGATACTGACCGACCAGCGCTTCGGCGGTGTCCAGCGTCTG
Organism: Pseudomonas sp. ok266; assembly: GCF_900110195.1. Taxonomy (NCBI): domain Bacteria; kingdom Pseudomonadati; phylum Pseudomonadota; class Gammaproteobacteria; order Pseudomonadales; family Pseudomonadaceae; genus Pseudomonas; species Pseudomonas sp. ok266. Next base: position 190,871 of record NZ_FOCU01000006.1, read on the forward strand.
TTTGGCGATACTGTCCTCTTTGTACAAACCGCGATAACGCTCGACATCGACCTGAGCGTTTTTCAGTTGCGCCTGATTCTGCAGCAGAGTGCCTTCGGCTTGTAGCAAGGCGTTCTGGTACGGGCGTGGGTCGATCTCGGCCAACAGGTCACCGGCCTTGACCATCTGCCCTTCTTCGAAATTGATCTTGACCAGCTCGCCGCCCACCCGGCTGCGCACATTGATGGTGTTGAGCGCGGTCACCGTGCCCAGCGCCTTGTAATACAGCGGGAAGTCGCCAGTAACCGCCGGCGCCACGCGCACCGGAATCGGCCCGGTGCCGCCACCGAAGCCCGGCCGCATCATCCCCGAACGCCCGGTGTGCCCGGACGCCGCTTTGTCAGCGCCCTCTTTGTGGGCTGAACCGGTGGGCCAGAATTTCCAGCACAGGACGGCGATCACCAACAAGACCAGCAGGCTGATCAGCCAGCGACGGGAGTTACGAGGGGACGATTGCATGGAGTCATTAACCATTGGGCGCGTGGGCTTCTTTTACGGGAGGCTGAACGATAAGCACTGGTGGGGAAATAGCAAAGCAGCTTTACCGGCAATTTACCTTCAACTTACGTTTCAAGGTGTGAGGCAAAACACTGATACACAAATGAAAACGGCCTGGACAGGGCCAGGCCGTTAACAATTGTAAAAGCGCTTACTTGAGAACGGACAGGGCCGCTTCGTAGTTAGGCTCTTCAGCGATTTCCTTGACCAGTTCGCTGTGCAGGACGTTGTCGTTTTCGTCCAGCACCACAACGGCGCGAGCGGTCAGGCCTTTCAGCGGGCCGTCAGCGATGGCCACGCCGTAGTTCTCGATGAACTCGGCACCGCGCAGGGTCGACAGGTTTTGTACGTTTTCCAGACCTTCGGCGCCGCAGAAACGTGCCTGGGCGAACGGCAGGTCAGCGGAGATGCACAGCACCACGGTGTTGGCGATGTCGTTGGCCTGAGCGTTGAACTTGCGCACGGAAGTGGCGCAGGTCGGGGTGTCGACGCTTGGGAAGATGTTGAGGATTTTGCGCTTGCCGGCGAAGTCTTTCAGGGTGACGTCGGACAGATTGCCGGCAACCAGAGAAAAGGCTGGCGCCTTGGAACCGGCTTGTGGCAACTGGCCGTTGACTTGAACCGGATTGCCTTTAAGGGTGACTTGAGCCATGACTTGAGTCCTTCTGATGTTTTGATTGGAAAGCATGCAAGAGGCCGAAGTTAACCACGAAATGGTCCGACGACCTATGCCCTGTTTGGAAATTGTTGGGTGCCTGCGCGAAAAATTGTATACAAAACCAGCACAATTCCCATGTGGGAGCGAGCCTGCTCGCGATAGCGGTCTGTCAGTCAACATCTGCGTGTATGACACAACGCCATCGCGAGCAGGCTCACTCCTACAATTAGATCTGCGGTGTGAAAAATTCTCCGCACTTTTACCAGAGACCCTGTCGATTCAAGTGTGGCCCGTTCGACTAAGCAATGAATCCCACCAAACTCACGGAGTAACCGCCATGCGCTTCATGATCCTTGTCAAAGCCAGCGCCGATTCGGAAGCCGGCATCATGCCCAGCGAAGAACTGATCGCCGCGATGGGCAACTTCAACGAAGAACTGGTCAAGGCCGGCATCCTGATCGATTGCGATGGCCTGCACCCGAGCAGCAAAGGCGCCCGCGTACGTTTCTCCGGGGACAAACGCACGGTGATCGACGGGCCGTTCATCGAGACCAAAGAACTGGTGGCGGGTTACTGGATCTGGGAAGTGAAATCCAAAGAAGAAGCCATCGAATGGGTCAAGCGCTGCCCTAACCCAATGTCAGGCGATTCTGATATTGAAATCCGCCAGATATTTTCTGCAGAAGACTTCGGCGCTGAGTTCACCCCGGAGGCGCGGGAACAGGAAGAGCGTGTCCGCGAACAAGCCAAGAAAAACGGCTAACCGGGTATCCCGTGTAGGAGCTGCCGAAGGCTGCGATCTTTTGATTTTGCCGTTAAAAAACAAGATCAAAAGATCGCAGCCTCGTTTCACTCGACACCTGCAGAATCGTCAGTCGGGCATCGATCGGATGATGTCGGCCAGATCATCTTTGGTTATTTCATTGGCCTTGATAGCTGCGGCGACATCTGCTTTGGAAAGCGGAAAACGTTTGAAAATTTCTTTCAAGGTTTCCTCATTAACATTGGCCAGCCAGAGCGGATCGATAAATGAGCCGCCATACTCAGGCTTCATGGGTACCTCTTCGTGTGCAATTGCACCTTTATGGTTGAGATACACAACATAACGGTCGTGCCCTTCAGGAAAGCTTTTATCGTGATAAAGCGTGGTACCCAAAGGCAGGACATAGTAGTTCTCGTCGCCATTTGGCCCTTCAATCAGCAACGGCTCTTTGGTTTTGATCATTTTCCTGTCGTGCCCTTTCCCGATATCACCAAAAATCAGAAAAGCCAAAAAAACCGCATTGACGGATAAAACTGCCACCAGCCATAGGCTAATCCGCCGTTTCGTAGTCATTTTTCTTATCAAGCCTTTGCTCCTGCAATTTTCACAGTTATGCCCAACCGTCTTTCAAGGGACGCTCTGCGTTCCAGCTTGCGAATTTGGCGCAGAGCGTCAAGGGCTGCATTCCAGTACAGAGCGTGGGAACGATCAATCAAGAGCGATCAGCTCTTGAGCTCGACGTGATCCAATGCCTGATTCACCGCGAGTTCACCCAGCATGACAACCTGTGCGATACCCAGTGCAGTCTTGCGCTGCGAGGTTTCCAGCGAGGCGGCGAAGTTCATCAGCATTTCACTGGCCGAGCCTAGGGTTTCGCTGGCGTTGGCGAGCAGGGATTCAGTGTTGTACCTGGGATTGGCGAGGTACATGGGTTCCGGCTCGTTGGCACTGGACATGATATGGGCGCTGGGGTTGAGGTAGAAATCGAGGGCGCGGTCGGCGGCTTCGTGGAGTTTTTTACTGTCGACTGAGGCGTAGGGGGATGTGGTGTCGGTGTCTGATTCTGGGGGATTGGGTGTTGGCTTTTTCATAGTGTTTTCTCTATCCGAACGGTGGAGCTGGTCCATTCGGCTTCCGGTCGAATGGGTGGCAGCTGTACGCAGGCTGGAAACCCGGGGGACAGAGAAACCCGGACGACCCGAAGGTCCCCCACGCACAGCCGCCATAACTAAGTACGCACCAAAAAAAGGTGCGCAAGCATACGTCATGAACGGTGCTGTTGCGTTCAGTTTTCCCCCGGGGTTTCCAGTCCCGGTCGCTGATTTGGCAGCGACGAACACAGGCTAGAGACCCGACGTCCGACGGACAACCTGAAAACCTTGTGGGAACGTTCCGCAAATTCCAAACAACGTTTAAACATCCCGAATTGAAATACGCATATGTAGTAGCGGCCGAAGGCTCGAGCCGCGATCGGACGAACTTTTGATTTTGCATTTAAAAAACACGATCAAAAGATCGCAACCTCGTGTCACTCGCCAGCTCCTGTCGCCAGTGCGCCGTCCGCTTGCAGGGTCAGTTGGCGGGTGATGCCCGGCAACGGCGGCAACCCGTACTGCCGCTGGTTTGTCGACCAATAGCAACAGCTGAGGACTTTTCCACGCGAAACAGGTAGGGTGCGCAAAATCAAAGTGCCATCACTGGACCGCGTCGCAGGTTTTCATGGAGTTGTACACGCAATGAGTTGCTGGACCGTCCTTGGCCTCACGGCCGACGCCGATACGCGCAGTATCAAACGCCAATACGCTGCCCTGCTCAAACAGACCCGTCCGGACGAAGACGCCGAGGGCTTCCAGCGCCTGCGTGACGCCTATGAGCAAGCCCTGAATTACAAGGAATGGGCGCAGGCCAGCGAGGACCACGGGGCTGATGAAGACGCCTGGGACTTGACCGGTCTGACCGTAGTCGAAGTCGATGCCTTGCAGCAGGCGACGCGCTCGCTGGCCGACACCAGCCTTGCACAATTGCAACAGCGCCATGCCCTCGCCGTTGAACAGGGTTGCGCGCATATCCTCGAAGAGACCCTGCTGCAGCATTGCATCGAGCACCCGGATACATCGGCGCCGATGGTCGATTGGGCGGTGCAGACGTATCACTGGTTCAGTGCTTGGCAGCGGCTGGAACTGGACGAGGAATCCATCGAACATTTGCTCGATCACCAGCGGGAACGCATGACTCGACCGCTGCGTGATGCCCTCGAACGTGAGGACAGTGCGGCCTTTTTGCAGGCCTACGCACAGTGCGCGCAATACCTCTGGCTCGACGCTGAAGTGCACCGGCAGTGGTTCAACCTGTTCCTCAGTCGTTTGCTGCTGGACAGCGAATACTGGTCTTCCGCTATTTTCGAACAGGTCTGCGCGGGCCAGGGCTGGCATTCCGGTCCGGCCAACCGTTGCCCGAAAGATGAATGGAAACGTCTGGTCGCGCGCCATGAAGCTCCGATTTTTATCGCGCAACAGCGTCAACTCGCCGAAGAGCCGCCCGCCACCGCCGACCACCGCGCCGCCCGCCTGTTGCTCGGCAGCGGCCCGTTCAACCAGCGTCGCGCATTGGCCAGACGCCTGCGTGAGAAAGATTGGGAGCATTGCCGACATTTGAGTTCGGCGCTGTATGCCAATCATCCGAAGGTCTGCGCAGAGATGCCCGGGGGCACCGCGTTTTTCTGGCGCGACTGGGAACTGAAACGCGGCGAATGGCCGACCTACGTTGGCGTGGTGCTGGCCTGTCTGATCGGTGCGTTTACTCATTTCATCCCGCTGGGGCTGCGCGTCACCGGGCTGATCAATATCGTCATGACCTCAACAATCGTGTTTGGCGTGATCGCTGCGGGTATCAACTGGCTGACGCACGAACTGGCGCACACCCATTGGCTGCTGGATGACCGCCTCAGCGCGCGGTTGTGGCCGGGTTTTGCCAAGGACGCTGCGCCGTTCGGCGTACTGCGCGATCTGATTCCCTGCGCGTTGATGGTGGCCGGACTCTGCTGGTTTTTCGGCCCCATCGCCGGCGTCGTCTATGCCGCCACACTGGCCTGCGTGGGTGTGATTCGTCGCCGTCAGGTCAAGCCGCACACGTCCTGGGAAAAGACTAACCTGCCGGTGAAAATCGGCCTGACGCTACTCGGCGTTGTCGCGCTGGTGCTGGTGCTGGGTGTATTCAAAGTGGCCGCCAGCCAAGGCACGGTCAATCGCAATCAGGGCCTGCAACCCTGGGCGGAGCGTTTGTGTAGCCGGTTGCCGGCGAGTTCTTTCGATTGCGGCGCTCCGGCCACCCGCGAGCAGTGGTATCCCGCGGAGGCACGGCCATGACGTCGAGATTCATGTTTGTCAGCGGCGTCGTGGTCGTTCTGGTGGTGATGGGGCTGTCGAGCGCGACCCGACCGTTCCTGAAGCTCGACCTGTGGCTTGATCAGCGCGACTCAGTGGTGACCGCACAGGCCAACGCGTTGAGTCCGGTCATTGCCTGCGTCAACCGTGTCGATGTGCACTGGCGCAACGCCTACGACAAAAACCAACATCAGCGGCCAACCGCTGATGCGTTCGGAAAGTATATTTCCGAGCCTCAGGATTTCGATAACAGTGATGCGTTCACTGTGCGTGACATCCAGGAGGATACCTGCCTGCGGGATATCAACGAAAAGCTCGAGCTGCTGGCCTACCAGCCAGCGCTGTCGCAGAAAGTCCGTGACTACGCGCAAGCACTGAAGTGGGCATCGGTGATTTCGCCACCGACTCGACTCGATAAAAGTGCGAGCTTCTTTGTCGTCCCGTTCAACCAGACACCGCGAGTTCTGGCGCAAATTCAGACCGCCAGCAATGCCTATCTCAGCGCATCGACTGCCTTGAGAGAAGAACTGCTGCCACTGGACATCGCGCAGCGATCCGAACAGCTCAAACTTCTTGAGGCACGCGTAGGCAAGGAGATCCACTGGTCGCTGCTGGCGTATATGATTCAGGCCCGAGAGACATTGGAGCGGCTGGAGGACGGGATGAAGCACCGCACCCTGACCCCTCAAGCCGTGGCCGAAACCACCGCTGATCTGCAACAGGCGTGGAATCGCGGTGGGCCTTTCATCGGCCCGCGTGAGCCTGGTTTCCGTAACAAAGACGATGATGCGCGCGAGCTGTGGCGACACATCCGTGAGCCTGCGCAGCACTATCTCGAAGCACTGAACACCCTGCACAGGGATTGGCAGGACCGCGCCGAACCGCAACGTTTGAGCGACGACTATTACGCCGTCACCCGTGGCTACGACGCCTTGGTCAGCCACTACAACCGCCAGGCACGCGCCAATTTCTGAGGGTGTGCACAGGCCGGACGGTCCTCGCGGACAATCCGGCCTCGTGCGCTTACTTGGCTTTCTTGAGCTTCAGATACGACTGACGCAGGTCTGAGGCCCAGCCATCGATGACGGGTTTGACGTCGTTGGTGCTCATTGCTTGCGAGTCATTTTCCAGTGGTTTGCCGGTGCCTTTGCGCACCACTTGCGCGACGACCTTGTTATTCGCGCCATCGAGGAACACCGCTTCGGTGGCCAACGTAGTTTCCTGATCACGAATACCGCTGGCGGTGCTGACCGCAGCGGCGACCAGCGCAATCGGAATTACCTCGTAAGCATGCAGGCCTTCGGTGGAGCTGCTCACGGCGGTGATTGCCGCACGCACCACAATCACGCCCGGGCCCGGACCGGTGGCCAATGGCAAGTCTTTGCCGATCTCACGTTTGAGCGCCTGATCGTAGTAGGAAGTGATGCCATTGAGGGTTTGCTGGGAGATTTTCGCGGTCGGTTGCGGTTTCGGGTAGAGCTGAGTCGGCTCGATGTACACACTGGTGAATTTCCTGACGTCGACCTTCGGATCGATCCAGCGCATCACCTCGGCACCGGACGGGGATTTGGCCTCCTTGAGCTGGCTGTAGTCTTTGAGGAATCCTGAGTACTCTTTCGGGTCGACGGTTTTGCTGGAACAACCCACCATTGCGACGGTGGCAATGCACAGAGTGCCCATCATCACTGCTAGCTTCATGCTGTAACTCCTGTCAGAAGGCCGAAAAACTTTGCCCGGGGGAATTACAGGTATAGCTAAAACTTCAGTAATTGCGATTGCACAGCACAATATTCACGCAAGGCTGCGCGGCGGATCACAAGCGTCATTTGAAAGACGTCTAGCATCCGGCAACGCTGCATCGAGCTCTTGGCCATTGGTGAGTTTCAAGAATCCGCTGCATTGGAACAAGCTGAGCCAGAACGCCCGCAAGTGCTGTTGCAGGGGTGGAAGAAGATGAACATGGGGGATCCGGCGCTTAAGTGACCGGCTGGAAATTGTCTTCCCTCACCCTAGCCCTCTCCCAGAGGGAGAGGGGACCGATTGGGGGATATTCAAGAGTTCCGCCGACGTGATCGATTGGCTTTGAATCCATAATCGACTCGGTCTGTCACGTCGGTGTCGCTCGCCAGACACCTCGGTCAGTCCCCTCTTTCAGAGGTAGATAGAGGGGACCGATTGGGGGAGATTCGAGAGATGCACCGACGTGATCGATTGGCTTGGAATCCATAATCAACTCGGTCTGTCACGTCGGTGTCGCTCGCCAGACAACTCGGTCAGTCCCCTCTCCCTGAGGTAGATAGAGGCGACAGATTGGCTTGGAATCCATAATCGACTCGGTCTGTCACGTCGGTGTCGCTCGCCAGACACCTCGGTCAGTCCCCTCTCCCTCCGGGAGAGGGTTAGGGTGAGGGGCTTTTCAGGGGTTCACCCCGTTACCAGGACGAAGTCTCACCACTGCGCAACGCCATCTCCCGCCGACTGTTGATGTGCATCGCCTTGATCAAGGACACCGTGCCCACCAGCAAAATCGCCGCGCCCAACAGGAAGTCGATGTTGTACAGCTGAAAATCCTGCACCGGCCCGATCAGCAGCACCCGCACGATCGCGGCGCCCAACAGCGTGGCGAGGAAGTCGATCCCCGGCTCATTGCGGTAAAACACCAGCAGTAACGGCAAGCACAACACCAGCAGGAGCAACAACACAACAACCTTGAACGAGCCTTTGCGCTCAACGCTGAACGCACATTCGTGCGGGCCGTAAGCCTTGTAATCGTCGTCGCGGATCATCGAGGTTTTCTCGTTGATGTAGTCGACGCGGTTGTACTTCTGGATCGGCGTGAAGGTGTTGGACATCTCCATCAACGTGGTGATGTTCTTGAAGCGCAGGTCGATGCGCTCGCTGCCCTTGAGGTAATAGAGCACCGGCTTATAGCCGTAGCGGTAGGTGTCGAACGGGAACTCGGTGACCTGACCCTGTACGCCAATCGGGCGCGGTTCAAGTTCGGCGTAGGCGCTTTTGTTGGTGGCTGACAGGTTGCGGCTCAGCGGCTGCACCTTGACCTGCTCAAGGAAGATCGGCGTGACGCCGTAGGACCATTGCAACGGCTCCAGACGCAGGCGCAGTTCATTGCGAGCGAGGTCGTAGCGGTTGAAGGTGCGTTCGGAAACCACCAGGGAACCACTGAGCATGAATTCGCCGCGCAGGTTATTGGTGACGCGCAAGGTCAACTGGTCCTTGCCCAGCAGCGCTGCTTCCGTAGTCGGTGGTGTGCCACACCACGCGGTGCTTTCGCCGACGCCGCCGAGCTGGCCGTCGCGGTTTTCCTTGAATACATAAAAGTAACTGGCCCACAGCGTCACCATTAACAGCAACGCTGTGAGGCCGAGGATTTTTTTGCCCGGACTCACTGATCAGACTCCCTTCTTCGGTTCCATCGTCCAGCCGAAAACCCGCTGGCGACGGCGACTCTACCAAAAGGCCACCACTCACCCAAGGGAAAATGCCCGATTCAGGAGGTTTCTAGGGGTTTCCCCGGTGGTAAAAGCCAGATCAAAAGATCGCAGCCTGTGGCAGCGCCTACAGTTGAACTCATGTAGGAGCTGCCACAGGCTGCGATCTTTTTAACCGTCAACGCCGCCGAAAAAGCGGGCGCGGCTCGATCACCGAACGCCCATACAACACGCTCATGCCAGCCAATCCTTTCAGCGCATCCTCAGCCGATTTGTCCTCACGCACCGCGAAACTGTCGAACCCGCACTGGCGCATATGGCTGAGCTGATCACGCAAGACATCGCCAATCGCGCGCAACTCCCCTGCCCAGCCGAACCGGCTGCGCAGCAGATAAGCCTGGCTGTAAGCACGCCCGTCGCGAAAACTCGGAAAATCCAGCGCTATCAGCGGTAACGAGTCCAGCCACGGCACCAGGCTTTCAACCTCATCATCCGGGCCGAGCCACACGGCGTGGGTCGACGGCGATTCCAGCCAATGCGTCAGTGGCAACATCAGCAAACCCTCCGGCCTTGGCGTCGATGGTTCGCGCACCAACGTCCACGGATCGTCTGTCACTATCCGCGCTACGCCCTGCTCCAGCCGCAACAGATTGTTCATACCGCCGCCTCCAGCGTCTTCGGATAGACCCGTTCCTTGAACGGCTCCAGGCCAATCCGCGCGACGGTGTCGACAAACAGTTCCTCGTGCTCGCGATAGCGCACAAACGTGCCGATGATCCGCTCGATCACCTGCGGCACCTCGGCAGCGCTGAACGACGGGCCGATGACTTTGCCCAATGCGCTGTTTTTGCCCTGGGCGCCGCCGAGGGTGATCTGATACCACTCACTGCCATTTTTATCGACACCGAGGATGCCGATATTGCCGATGTGGTGGTGGCCGCAGGCGTTCATGCACCCAGAAATATTCAGGCTGATATCACCCAGATCATGCAGGTAATCGAGGTTGTCGAAGCGCGCCTGAATCGCCTGGGCAATCGGGATCGATTTGGCGTTGGCCAGTGCACAGAAATCGCCACCGGGGCAGGCAATGATGTCGGTCAGCAGGCCGACGTTGGCGCTGCCCAGATCGTGTTTACACGCCAGTTGCCACAGCGCATAGAGGTCGGTTTTCGCCACGTCAGGGAGGACGATGTTCTGCTCATGGGCAATACGAATTTCGCCAAACCCGAAACGCTGCGACCAGTCCGCCACCGCCAGCATCTGCACACCGGTGACATCCCCCGGCGGCGAAGCCATGCCCGGTTTGGTCGACAGCACCACGCTGGTGTAACCCGGCACCTTGTGCGGCTGCACGTTGCGCGCGACCCAACGGGCGAACGCCGGGCTTTCCGCCAGACGCGTGCCGAAGTCCAGATCGGTGTCGGCCAAGGTGTGATAAACCGGCGGCACGAAGGCACTGGCGACCCGTTGATATTCGGCCTCGGTCAGTTGCGCCGGGCCGTCCTTGAGGTGTTGCCATTCCTCCTCGACTTCCTTGGCAAACGCTTCGATGCCCAGTGCCTTGACCAGAATTTTGATCCGCGCCTTGTATTTGTTGTCGCGCCGGCCGTGGCGGTTGTACACCCGCAGCACGGCTTCGACGTAAGACAGCAAATGCTGCCACGGCAAGCCTTCGCGAATCTGCAAACCGAGGATCGGCGTGCGCCCCAGACCACCGCCGACGATCACTCGCAGAAGCATCTGCCCATCGCGGCCGGGGTAAAGGTAGAGGCCGATGTCGTGCATCATGATTGCCGCGCGATCCTGCTTCGCCGAACAAATGGCGATCTTGAATTTGCGCGGCAGAAACAGGAATTCCGGGTTGATCGTCGACCACTGCCGCAGGATCTCGGCCAATGGGCGCGGGTCGATCAGTTCGTCCGCCGCGACCCCGGCGAACGCCTCGGTGGTGATGTTGCGCACGCAGTTGCCGGAGGTCTGGATCGCATGCATGTTGACCTGCGCCAGACGCTCAAGGATATCCGGCACCTCGGCGAGTTCGATCCAGTTGAACTGCATGTTCTGCCGCGTAGTGAAGTGGCCGTAACCACGATCGTAATCACTGGCGATGCTCGCCAGTGTGCGCATCTGCTCGGCGCTCAGCGTGCCGTAGGGAATCGCCACGCGCAGCATGTAGGCGTGCTTCTGCATGTACAGGCCGTTTTGCAGGCGCAGCGGCAGGAACTCCTCTTCGCTCAATTCCCCGGCCATGAAGCGCTCGACCTGATCGCGAAACTGCGCAACGCGCTCGAACACCAGCGCCCGGTCGTAATCATCGTATTGATACATGCCACTGCCACCTCATCAGGACGCACACAATTCCTGTAGGCCTTCGCCGGCTCGCGATAGCGGTGTGTCAGGCAACTGAGATGTTGACTGACACACCGCTATCGCGAGCCGGCGAAGGCCTACAGATTTTCCCAGACTATGGCCGAACGGCGCAGCACGTTACAGATTCACCTGAACTCATAAAAACCATATCAGGGCGCGGCAGAACGCCGCAGTCAGCCCTTAGATCTGATCCGCACAAATCAAAGATTCCTGAGCCTGTTTTGTTTCTGGTGGGGTTTCTACAGTGCAGCTCATGCCAGACCGGGTGGCCTGGCAAGACTTTGCAACCGTGGATGAACTGGCCATGAGCACAGCAACAATCGGACAGGCTTACAACTACAAGGTCGTCCGCCAATTCGTTATCGCGACGGTTTTCTGGGGTGTGGTGGGCATGGCGATGGGCGTGTTCATCGCCTCGCAACTGGTGTGGCCAGAGATGAATCTGGACCTGCCGTGGACCACCTTCGGCCGACTGCGACCGCTGCACACCAGCCTGGTGATTTTCGGTTTCGCCGGCAGCGCGCAATTCGCCGCCAGCTACTACGCAGTGCAGCGCACCTGCCAGGTGCGGCTGTATTCAGACAAACTCGCCGCGTTCACCTTCTGGGGCTGGCAATCGGTGATTGTGGTCATGCTGATCACCCTGCCGCTGGGCTACACCACCACCAAGGAATACGCCGAGATCGAATTCTCCGGCGCGGTGTGGATGGCTGTCGTCTGGGTCGCTTACGCCATTGTGTTTTTCACCACCGTGGTGCAGCGCAAGACCAAACACATCTACGTCGGCAACTGGTTTTTTGGTGCGTTCATCCTGGTGATCGCCATGTTGCACGTGGTCAATCACCTGTCGATTCCGGTGGACTGGTTCAAGTCGTATCCGGTGTATTCCGGCGCCACTGATGCGATGGTGCAGTGGTGGTACGGGCACAACGCGGTGGGTTTCTTCCTGACCACCGGGTTCCTCGGCATGATGTATTACTTCGTGCCGAAACAGGTCAATCGGCCGGTGTATTCGTATCGCTTGTCGATTGTGCATTTCTGGGCGCTGATTACCTTGTACATCTGGGCCGGCCCGCACCATTTGCACTACACCGCGCTGCCGGACTGGGCGCAGTCACTGGGCATGGCCATGTCGCTGATCCTGCTGGCGCCGAGCTGGGGCGGGATGATCAACGGCATGATGACCTTGTCCGGTGCCTGGCATAAGTTGCGCACCGACCCGATTCTGCGATTCCTCGTGCTGTCGCTGGCGTTCTACGGCATGTCGACCTTCGAAGGGCCGATGATGGCGATCAAAACCGTCAACGCCCTCTCCCACTACACCGACTGGACCATCGGCCACGTGCACGCCGGGGCGTTGGGCTGGGTGGCGATGATTACTTTTGGCGCGACCTATCACATGGTGCCGAAAGTGTTTGGCCGCGAGCAGATGTACAGCACGCCGCTGATCAACCTGCACTTCTGGCTGGCGACCATCGGCACGGTGCTCTACATCGCTTCGATGTGGGTCAACGGCATCACCCAGGGCCTGATGTGGCGGGCGATCAACGAGGACGGCACGCTGACCTATTCATTCGTCGAAGCGCTACAGGCCAGTCATCCGGGGTTTATCGTGCGCTTTGCCGGCGGGGTGTTCTTCCTCACCGGGATGTTGTTGATGGCTTACAACGTGTGGCGCACGGTGCGGGTGGCCGACATTTCACTGGCGCGCAGTGAAGCGCAGATCGCCTGAGGCAGGGAGTCGCGCGTGATGGAGATTTTCTTTGATGTGTTGGGCGTGATGTTTCTTTGGCTGGCGGTGGAGTACTGCTTGCGACGGGAGACGGCGGACAGTCTGGATGAAGCGAGCATGGTGCCGTTTGCCGATGACCCCGAGGTGGCGCGGCGGGTTGAACTGGCTACCGGGAAAACCGTGAAAGCGGTGGCGCCGGAAGACGCCAAACCAGGCTGGATCAATCTTGAAATGTGAGAGGAATCAGTAGCGGAGGGGCCTCCCCTCCGCTGCCTGCACATTTTGCTCTGACAGTCCGCCTCCGACAAACGGTAGATTTTTCGTATTTTCCCTGTCAGATCTGACAGTAGGCAGGTGGCAGGTTTGTCTTTATGTTGCTAACGAGACGGCACTCATAGCGCATCGTTTTCCAACGTGCTGCCAAACACTGCCACATGACCATCGGTATTGACCAGTCAGAACCAGGGAGCACCAAGATGAGAAACGCCCTCCTTTCATTGCTCCTTGCAACACTATTAGGCTGCTCACCCATCGCCACCCAGTCACCGGTCGAGCAAGGTGTCAGCAATAGTCCAAACGTAGCAATGACAGGTCCGCAAGTGGTCGAGCTATTGAACCAGCTCTACAACTCCAAATTCGTGAACTGCCATGAGTCAGCCAATCAACCGGCTTTTCTCTGTTCCGGGATCATTCTTCGAGTCACGGACAAGCAGCCTGGCGAAACGCATCACGTATGGAACCCAAGCCCAACCTCAGTCAAGAACGGCGGAGTATCGTTTTCCTTCCTCAGGGCAGACTCGAAATTCGGCCGTCTGGCCTGGGGCAAAGGCAATGGATTAATGTTGTACCCCATCTTCGGTGCGCCGCAAGACAAGGTCGATCTGGACGTTTTGTGCTCCTTTCCCATCGATGGCTGGACCTGGAACCGCACCACCCCCTGTGGTCCACACGCCTCTTTTCCCGCGACAAGCCAGCGTTGCCGAAGTGCGGGTGTGACCACCGCCGAGCAATGGAAAAGCGTTTGGGATAACTCGCCCAACAGTCATCACATTCGACAATGTGGCTTCGACGTTTCCGAGGCAACTGGAAGGCCGGCTGCAGCGGCTTTTTACCAATCGGTACGAGCCCGCACAATGTTGAGCCAAGTGTCTGCACATTTCTCCGAACAGAATGAAATCGTGATCAAGACCTGGCCACAGAACCTGCAAAACACCTTGCCTCTGATGGCCTTCTTTTATATCGCCGGGGGGGACAATGCCGGGTTATCTCAAGCCCGAGACAATCAGAAGGATTTCTATGATTCCACTACTTCCAGAATCTGGGTGCCGGTGATCCGTCTGTATCCCCCATCCACATCAGCCCACGATGCAACATTCCAGTACGTTGACACGGATCAGTTGATCAAACCCTGATTCAGCCCGTGCTGCTCACCGTGCCTGCACTGCAAACGCAGCCAGTAGCGTCACCGCCAGATTGGCCTCGTCACGTGTGCAGGACTGGACCAAGCGAGGGCGATGGTGCTAGCCGCGTTCACGCGGTATCAGACTCTGCAATTGCAGCGCCAGAAAATTTGCATCAAATACAAACGTGTCGGGATCCTTCAACCCATTGGTCTTGCGCCACTGCCACTCACCGTCTGCCAATCCCACCAGGGAAATACTGCCGTAACGTGCCGCCGTAAGGCCCATCACCGCCAGGGAAATCTGCCCCGCGCTGCCCATCACATCCGGCACGAACTCTACCGGTTTGCCGGCAATCACGATGCTCAGCTTTTCCGTCTTGAAGGTCGAGGTTTCCACCGGCGTGCTCGGCCCGAACGCGACATACGTCTCACGGCTGACTTCCAGCAGATCGGGCATTTGTACCGGCGCAAGCCATTGCTCAATGTTGCCGAACAACTCGATGATCCGGGCGGCCCACGCCGCCGACTGGGTCTCGAACAGTTGGGCCTTGTGCGCTTCGCTCTCGGCATAGCGGCGAAGCATATCGCCCAGTTGTTGTACGTCGTCCATTGTTGCACTCCTCGGCTCAAAGCCTGCGAACTCCGATAGTGGCAGATCAACGTGCTGGCGTACGGTTAACCACCGATTCAAGCTCCGCATACGCTTAATCCAGACGAACGGTAGGATTTGCCCCCTCCACCTGTCAGATCTGACAGTAGGCAGCCAGCGACAGAGGGTTTTAGATAAATCCTCGAGTTGCTTGAGTTCCGGAGAAGCCGCATGACCGTCGATAACGGTAAAACACAACCCCAAGACATCGCCCCTGTGATAATTCCAGGCTGGGTTACAGCCATACAACATCCGGAAAAGCCACATGGCGGAGTTCCCCTGACGTTGCACAACAATGGCTTTCTCCAACTGCTAATCGATCCATGGCTCAACCATAGCGCCTATGACGACGCAGCCATATTGCTCGGAACCTCGGATGTCGCGGTGATCAACAAGGTTACCCAGCCGGGCGAGGAGAATCAGCGGTTCAACATGGATCTACCTGCCGCACTATTGAAAAACGACATCAACCTGGTACGCCTGCAAGTGACCCGAGTCGGTCAGGATCCCGAAACTTCGGAGGCGCTGAAAGTGCTCTATTACACCCCGCGCCCCGGTGACCAGATTTCGGGGGGTGGAGACAATCCCAATCTGATCATGAGCCTTCCGGCCGATGTCATCACCGACGGCATCGATGCCGGCCGCGCAGAAAAGGGCGTGGATGTGACTCTGCGTTACATCCATATGCGCGAGCGGGACATCATTACGCTTTATTGCGATAGCCTGGAAAAAGAGCATGTCGTCAGCGCGGCGCAAGCAGCGGCAGGCAGCGTGGTATTGAAACTGGTCGCCATCGACTTCTGGCAGGACAACCCCAAATTCGCCATGCGTTTCAGAGTCACCGATCAACTCGGCAACTCTTCCGGCCCCCAAGCCATCTGGTCAAAAACCACGTTGATCGATGTGCACTTACGCCGACAACCGGAGCTCGATCTGATCAGGCCCAAGGTACTGGAAGCGAAAGAGTCCGGCGGCACGCTACTGAACTTCATCAAGGATTTTTATGAAGCCAAGTTCGCCACGGTAGAGGTCAACTACACAGGCTCCGACACAGGGCAAACGGTAAAAGTCCAATGGCTCGGACGCAACTTCACCTACACCACTGAGGTGCAGACTGTAAAAACACCTGGGGAAACGTTGCATTTCCAGATTCCGCGCCTGGAGGTCATCGACACTATGGGGGGCGGTGGTCGGGCAGAAGTAACCTACACGGTCAGATTGCCCGGCACTACCGATGACAAGCCCTCTCGCGATCTGAATCTGGCATTCACCGAGCAGAAGCACCTTCTAGGGCAACCCACGATCAATACGGACAGAACCAATTTAAGGGTTTACTACCCGACACTTGAAGCTCCCTACAGAGTGCGTATGGCGTTGCATGGTGTGACCACCCGCTATAGCGACGAGGTGGACATCGTCAACGAGTCTTACACCAACTTCCCGATTCCAGCGGCGTGGATCACAGAGAACCGCGGCAAAGACGTGATGTTCAACTACACGCTCAAACGTACCGGGACCAGTGAGCCACTGATCTTTTCATGGTGCCTCAGGGTGAGGCTCTAGCGAGTTACGAGGCAGGGCAACCGCAATCAAACCGACATTTCTCATTACCCTGAACGGTGAAGAGCAAATCATCATGCGCCAAATAATCGGTTTCATATTAATCGCTGTGTTGTTCGGTTGTTCCCAAGACACCCGGCAACTGCCGGCGCCCACCATTACCAATATAGTCCAGAGCATTGATGGGCCTGCCATTGCCGCACGCCTTTCAACCCTGTACGACCGCAAGTACGCGAACTGCAACAACTCAAACTCTCAACCTGCGTTTCTCTGTTCAGGCGTCATAATCAGAGTCACCGTCAAGGATCCTGACAACAAATATAAAGTCTGGGAACCGAGCCCGACTTCGGTAAAACAGGGCATGGTGACATTTTCCTATCTGCGAGCAGACTCCAACATCACACGCTTCGCTTATGGCTATAACAACGGCTACATACTCTTTCCGATATTCGAAGCGCCCACAGACAAGCTTGATCAACAAATACTGTGCTCTTACCCGTACGACGCTTGGAGTCACACTCGTGGCAATACCCCTTGTGCAGCACACGCGAGCTATCCAGCGCAAAGCCAGCTATGCCAAAACGCGGGCGTGACCACCGCAGAACAATGGTACGAAGTCTGGAAAGTGCCCGGCGGCAGCCCCAATCAACGGCAATGCGGCTTTGACGTCAGGGATGAACGCAATGCATTGGCCGGCCCGGCGTTCTATCAATCCATACGCGCCAGAGGGCTGCCCAATCCGCGCAACGAGAATCACAACGAAATCCAGATCAAGACCTGGTGCGACCCCAGCAGCGCCAACCCTGCCACTTCATGTAAACAGTCCTTCCCTGCCAACAGGTTTCCGATCATGGCGTTCTTCTACTTAAACGGCAGCGCGGGCCTGGCGGACGCCCAGTACAACCAGCGTGATTTCTATAACTCGACCAATCCGAAAGTCATCGTACCGATCATTCGTCTGACGCTTGCCAGTAGTGGCACGATTTTTACTTACATACAGGCCGATCAGGTGATCCTCCAGTAAGTCCATTCCAACTTTAGTTGAAGGAAAAGGAAATCATCATGTACAAAATAGTCGCATTCTTGCTGATCGGTTTGTTGACGGCATGCTCACAGCCTGCATCGCAATCACTTGATGTAATCGACGCGAGCGCAGTGCAGAGCCAGAGAATGGATGGCCCGGCTACCGCCACTTATCTCACGACGCTCTACGCCCGCAAGTTCCCCAATTGCAACAAAGTGGATTCGCAACCTGCCTTTCTATGTTCAGGGGTGATGATCAGGGTTACGGAAAAAGACCCGAACAATACTTATAAAGTCTGGGATCCGAGTCCCACCTCGGTAAAAAATGGCGGAGTCAACTTCTCCTATCTGCGTGCTGATAGCAACTTCAGCAAAATGGCCTGGGGCAACGCCAATGGCTACATGCTGTATCCGATATTGGAAAGGCTTGCTGGCACTGACCAGTTAGCAGTGCTATGTGCGTATCCCATGGACTCTTATGGATGGTATCGCAGTGCAACCGCCGTTTGCGTTGCTCACCCTTCTTACCCGAAGAGTGGCCACTGCCAGGATGCAAACATAACCACCGGCGAGCAATTCAAAGCGGCTTGGGATGGCGCTCCTGGCGATCAAAACCGGCGTCAATGCGACTTTGATGTCAGAGACGAACGCAACATGCTCGCCGGCCCGGCGTTTTATCAATCGCTGCGCGCCAAGAGTTTGTTAGGGCAAACAGGCTTCGCCCAATGGAACGACATACTTATCAAAACCTGGCCTGCCGGCAAGCAAAACACCTTCCCCATCCTGGCGTTCTTCTACCTCGGTTCGAGCACCGATCCCAAGCAGCTCGCCGATGCGAAATACAACCAACGGGATTTTTATAACTCGACCAGTGCGAAGGTGATCGTTCCCATCATTCGCGTGGAGTTGGCCGCCAGCGCGACCGGTACAGCGACGTTCACCTACTCCGCAGCAGACCAGGAAATCAGATAATGAGCACTGTTCGCACAATCTCTACAACGTTCGCAATGGCTGCCATCGGCCTGACGGCACTGTTGAGCTGGCCGGCTCATGCGCAGCCAAAATCGGACGACCCGGATAGCTTCATTCTGACGGTCGAGCGCTGCGTAAAATACATTCAGAGCGCGCATTGGGTGTATCGGGAATATGAATGGACTTTTTCCATCACACCCACACCTTGTGCCAGGAAAACCCTCCCGGAAGCCACGCCTTTTATTTGGGATGAGTTGACACGTGATTATTCCAACAGCCGCTATTGGCAAAATACCCACGGCATGCGCCACCAACTGATTTGCCACTTGGCGATCGCGCGCGATAAACCCGAATGGAATCTCGAGCCGTGGCGTCCGGATGTCGGATATGCCAAGACACTCGCCGCCGGTTGCAATCACGTCATCCCGTTACCTGAGCCTGCACCATGACACTTGCGTAAAACTTCATCGTTACAGTTATTTTGCTGCTGGCATCCATCCTTTAACCCAAGGAAACTCGGTGCAGGCCTGTCTTCACTCGCGTCAGGCCATTGCCCGAGGAACTTCAATGCGCACCATCGGCCTGATCGGCGGCATGAGCTGGGAATCCAGCGCCGAATACTATCGACTCGTCAATCAGCAAGTCCGTGATCGTCTCGGCCCGCTCCGCTCGGCGCAAATGCTGATGTACAGCGTCGACTTCGGCCCTGTCGAACAGGCCCAGCACGCCGGGCGCTGGGACGATGCGGCGGCGATTCTGGTCGATGCCGCGCGCAGGCTCGAAGCCGGCGGCGCTGATTGTGTGGTGCTGTGTACCAACACCATGCACAAGGTTGCCGAGCAGATTCAGGCGGCAATCAGCATTCCGTTCTTGCACATTGCCGAACCAGCCGCACAGGCGGCTCTGAACATAGATGCACGCACGGTCGGATTGCTCGGCACCGCGTTCACTATGGAGCAGGACTTTCTCAAACAACGTTTGATTGCCCGAGGCTTGACGGTATTGGTGCCGCACGAAGCCGAGCGCAAGGACGTGCACCGGATCATCTACGACGAACTCTGTGTCGGCGTGATCAGCGATCAGTCACGGCAAATCTATCAGCGGGTGATCGAATCCCTCACCGCGCGTGGCGCGCAGGCGATCATCCTCGGCTGTACGGAAATTGGCATGTTGATCAAACCCGAACACAGCGCCCTGCCCCTGCTCGACACCACCGAACTGCATGCACAGTCGGCGGTGACGTTCGCCCTGGGCGACTGATTCAGGTTTTCGGACGAGTGCGCAGGCGAGCCATGCTCAGGGTGTCGACCCATTGCCCATCCCGCACGGCGTAGTCGCGGAACAGGCCTTCGTCCTCGAAACCGAACTTGCGGTAGAGACCGATGGCCGCTTCGTTATCGGCATACACGGTGAGTTCGACGCGGTGCAGATTCATCCAGTTGTCGGCAACCTCCAGCGCCGCCGCCAACAGCGTCGAGCCCACGCCTTTGCCCTGCCACGCCACCGCAACGCCCATACCGAAACTGCCGGCATGCGCCCGGCGCATCCGTGAATGAGCCTCCAGCCCCAGATTGCCGATCACCACCCCCTGATGCAGCGCAACCAGCTTCACCGCCCGTTCGTTGTCCGCCAGCAGGCGCTGGCGCCAGACCTCAACGGACTGAAACGGCATCTGCAGCACCTGACGCGCCACAGCTGGATCGTTGTACAGCGCAGTAATGCCCTCAATGTGCGATTCGTTGAAACGCTCGAGGTGGATGGCGGGATTGTGGTCTGGCATGGCGGATCCTTCCTGGATCGATGTGTGGCTGACCACTCTAAACCGATAAACCGCTGCCTGGCGAATATCAAAATGTGGGAGCGAGCCTGCTCGTGAAAGCGGTGTGTCAGGCAACAGAGAAGTTGAATGTCAGATTGCTTTCGCGAGCAAGCTCGCTCCCACAGGGGATTGACGTCAAGGCTGAAACCATTCTCGACGTTCGTGGAAGGTGTGGTGAATGAGGTCGGTCAGGGTTTGGACTTCGCTGATATTTTGTGAGTCCGCGTTGACCGCCAGCCATGCCTGCAATTGCATCGGTTCCTCGAACAGCCCCGGCAGTGCGATCAGGCCTCGATCAAACCGGCTCATATACGCCGGCAACAACCCAATGCACGCGCTGCAACGAATCATCTCCAGCATCAACTCATAAGACTGCATCTGCACCACCCCGGCCAACCGCTGTTCAACCAACTCATTCCACGGACGAAAGCTGTCGACCTGCCGATCATGCTGCCATTGCACCAGCATGAAGTCGGCGAGGTCATCAGGCGTGTCCGGCCGCGCAGTGACGCGGGAGTAGCGTTTGGCGATGTGTGGCAGGTAGTCGAGGCGTGCCAGCGGTTGCGGTTCGCTGGTGGCGAAGGTCGGGCCGGGGTGTGGGGTTTCGCCATTGGCGAGCCAGAGGACGATGTCGGCGCTGACGGCGCGCAGGGACAGTTCGCTGTCCAGTGCGATGATTTCCAGGCGCACGCTGGCGTTGCGCCGCAGCAGCGCGATGAGATCGCGGCCGAGGATGTCGTGGAGGATCGATTCGGCGACGGCGAGGCGGATCAATGGTTGCTCGATCACTGGCAGTTTGCGTTCGTTGGCCAGCGCTATGAGTTTGGCCTGTAGCTGTTGGCCTTCGCGGGTGAGGCTCAAGGCGCTGCCCTGAAAGCTGAACAGGGTGTGTTGCAGTTCTTGCTCAAGCTGGGCCAGTTGTTTGCGCAACAAGGTTGCGCGCACGTTGAGGCTACGCGCGGCTTGCATGAAGCAACCGCAGCGGGCGCTGACGAGGAAGTATTGCGCGACTTCGCTGTCAATGGTCGCAGCATGTGCGAGCCACGGTTCGCTGTGGTCGTGCGGCCAGTGGTAATCGTGGTTGCCCTGTCGTCCTGCGGGTTCGGTGAATGACATCGATGACTCCCTGTCGATCTTTGTATTTGTCTTGAGTGCACCATGGATCCCTGTGGGAGCGAGCTTGCTCGCGAAAGCGGAGTGTCAGTCAGCAAATATGTTTAATGTGCTGGCGCTTTCGCGAGCAAGCTCGCTCCCACAGGGGTTTGTGGTGAAGGTGAAATCAGTGTTTTTCCTCCAGGACTTTGTTGAGTTCAGCGCCGTCGATGCTCAGCGTCGCGGTGTTGAGCATGCCGTCCAGGTAGGCTTGGGCGATCTGTTCCTGACGCTGAGCACGCAAGGCCTGGGTCAGTTGATCGCGCAGTTCATCAAGAGTTGCGGCGCGCGCCGGTTGTTGTTCGGTGAGTTTGATCACGTGGAACCCGGCGGCGCTCTGGACGGGATCAGAAACCGCGCCAACCTTGAGCCGCGCCACTGCACCACGCACCTCCGGGACCAGTTGCTGCAACGGTTGCAGGCCCGTATCGCCGCCGCGTTCAGCGGTGACACGATCCTGTGAATACTGAGTGGCCAGTGCGGCAAATTCCGCCGGCGTTGCCTGAGCTTTCTTGCTCAATTCAAGCGCCTGCTTGCGCACCGATTCAAGATTCTGCGGATCATTCACCCCAAGGAAAATCTGGCTGACCCGATACAGCGCCGGTGTCTGCCAATTCGTCTTGCCCGCGTCATAGGCCTGCTGCAACTCAGCCGCACTCGGATAATCCGCCGGCACTTCACTGACCGAACGCAAGTAATCACGGAACACGATCTGCTCAGTCGCTGCCCGGGTCTGCCGCGCAACCTCGGGACGCTGTGCCCAACCTTGGGCATCGGCCTGCTCGAGCACCGCTTTCTCGGCCAGACGCGTGCGAATCCACCGTTCCAGCGCCTCACGATTACCGCGCAATTGTTCGCGGGTTTCCGGCGGAACTGTAGCCAGCAACGCCTGAAGTTCCGCAGGGGTTACCTGCTGATTACCCAACCGCGCCACCGCCGGCCCCGTTGCAACCGCCGTCACCGACGACGATTGCTGGGCGGCGACCGGGTCACTGCCCGGCCGCACCACCAGCGCCACGGCTACCACCAACAACGCCACCGCTGCGACGCTGATCACCATGGCAGGCTTCTTCACAGCGCGACTTCCTCTTGCTCGGCGACAGCCGCCTTAGAAGTGGATGCTTGCGCTGCCTGAGTGAAATCACGCAGATAAACGATAAATTCCTGCAACAGGCGATCCCACAATTCCAGGTTGCCGCGCAGGTGATCGTTGCTCACGCCCGCCGCCACGACCACATCCATTTCCATCACCAGAAACTCGCCCTGCAACGACAAACGCGCAAAACGACGGCTGGCGTTCCACTGCTCGGCCACACCCTTTGGCAACTCACCCTGCACCCGCAGCGCACAGCTGAAAGTGAAATCGACGTAGCTACCCTGCTCCACCGCCGGATTGCCGAATCGCACGGCGTAACCAATGCCCTGACTGGCGCTGAGCAACTGAACAATACCGTTCTGCTCGGTTTCGTTGACGCGATAACCCGCAGCTTGCAGGACTTCGGTCAGGGATTTTGGCGATACGTGGCTGATCAATTGAGTCATTTTTTCTTCCTTGTTTGTCAGTGCGTGAGCGCGGCTTGCGGCGCGTCGAATTGAGTCTTGTAGAGGTCGTCGCCAAACCCCTGAGCCAGTTCATCGAACTTGACCCGGGCACTGCCCGCGAAGGGCTGGCGGATCTTCATCACCTCGGCCACGTCGATGTTTTCGTAGGCAGTGAGGATCTGCTTGGCGACGCCGTACATCTGCTGATTCTTGACTGAACATTGCTGCACTTGTGTGTCACGTTCAGTCAATTGCGCTTGAAGCTTAGACCGTTCTGCTTCTTTGGCACGGGCCAGCACCAGCAACTCGTCATAGGCCTTTTTGAACTTGCCGGTCTGCTCAGCGCTGGCCGCCACTTGCGCCTGCGCCTGGCTGTGCAGGCTCTGTTGCTGCCCGGCCAATTGCTCGGCAACGCCTTTGGCCTTGGCCAGTTCAGCGCTCAATTGCTTGATTTGCGCCTGCGCAGCCTTGGCTTCGTTTTGCGCCGCCAGTTGCGCGGCGCTGGCCTGGGCCTGCTGACTTTGCAGGGCCTGCAACTGTTGCGTGGTGCTGCGCAATTGCGTGCGCAGGCGCTCTTCCATGCCTTCGGCATTCACCCCGGTGGCAATCAACAGCCCGAGCCCGAGCAACACAAATCGCGTTTTCATAACCCTCTCCCGGCGCCTTAGAAGCGCGTGTTGATCTCAAGCTGCAAGACGTCGATGTCGAACGGCGCGCCGTACACCGCTTCGGTACTCATCCAGCGACCGGTCGCGTAAACGTTCTTCGCCAGACCATAGTTGCCGCCGATGAAATAACCCTTGGCGTTGGTGCCGCCGAGGTGGAACGACGAGTCGTTGAAGCCGTCCGGCAAGGCATCCGGCTGGATGTACTTGTAGCCAGCGAACATGTTCCAGTCGCCCTGCTTTTTCAGGTCCAGCGCGCTGCCGAGGGTGAACTGCACCATCCACGCATTGGCGCCGCTTTCGATATCGCCGTTGCTGTCGAGGTTGTTGACGATCTGTCCGGCCGAACGCTTGCGCATGTCGCCCTCGTCGTACGCGAGGTTGTGGATGTAGTTGCCCTGGCTGCGCAGTTTGAAATCTTCTGGCAGGTCGGCGTCCCAGACCATGTTCAGATCAAGCAGATTGAATTCCGAAGCGAGGCCAACAAACTGTGGTTGCGGCGTGGTGGTCGGGTTGAGCGGGTTCGGCGTGATGTCGCGCAGCAGGAACACGCTGTTGCCCTTCTGCATGAACGCCGCACGGCTGCCATCGCTGTCGCAACCCGGTGCGCCGGCCCACGGTTCGCAAGGGCTGGAACGCTGGCCTTGAATGTCGTCGAAGCGGTAGTACGCCAGCGCGCCTTTCAAGCGGTTGTTGCTGTTAATCGCCCATTTGGCGCCGATCTGCGCGCCGTACAACCACTTGTTGTCGCTCTCTTCCTTGTCGAAGCCGTTGCTGCTGGCGGTGTCGTTGGTGTAGTCCACCGGGAACGCACCGACGGTGCCGAACACGCCCCAATCGCGGTTGAGTTTGTGGTCGAAAATCGCTGCGACGCCGTCGAAGTTCAAGTCGTTGGAATAGAGCATGTCGGTGGACATGAACGGATTGGCGAAGCGCCCGCCGGTCAGGGTCAACTCATCGGTCGGCTTCCAGTTCAGGTAACCCTGATCGAGCCAGATGTCCTTTTTGGCGAAACCGCCGCCGAGGCTTTGTGTGGTCGATACCGGGTTGTTGTCCGAGCCGGTGCCGATGCGAATGCCGGCAGTCCATTGCGGCGAGATCTCGGCTTTCATGCCCAGCCGTGCGCGGATGCGGAACTGGTTGGTGCGGTCTTCGCGGGTGTTGAGCAGTGGCGGCAGATTGGTGCTGCTGTTCGGGTTAACGTCGTACGGGCCATTGTTGTTGAGCTTGGCGAAGTCGACGATCTCGTTGCTGTTGCTGTCCGAGTAGTAGCGCGATTCGTCACGCAGGCGAATGTCGCCGTCGAAACTGATGCGCGCTGCCCATTCCGGGAAGCTGTTGGGTGCGGCCCAGTTTTCCTGTTTGGCGGTGGCCATGACTTCGGCTTTGACCTGGTCGCGGATCTGGTCGCGCACCGCTGCCGGCACGTATTGCACTCGGACGTCGCCCGGCGCAGCGACCGGCCCGGCCGCGACTGCGGTGGATGCGGCGGTCTGTTTGGCCTGGGCCGCTTCGTTCTGCGCCTGAGCGATCAGCGCGTCGGCCTTGTCCTGTTTCAGAATGCCCTGCTCGACCAGCAAGCGGATCAGATTGATCGTGGCGTTCTCCGAGGGCGCAGGCGCTGCCACGGCCTGACCGACCAGGGTCGCAATGACCATGCCGACCGCCAGGGACAATCGATTCACATTGGAAATCATCTGCACACAACTCCTTTTGGCAAAGCGTAAATAAGTGAATTAACCCGGACGCCGCCCTTGCAGGGACAGGCGCACAGGCAACGTGATGGAGGCCGGTGGCCGTTCGCTGAGGGCCGGCGCACCGCGTAATGCGGCCAGCACTTGCGTATCAATTTCGGGGTTACCGCTGGACTTGATCAGCTCGACCCGGGTGATCTCGCCAACGCCGCTCAGCCACACGTCGGCCTGCAGCGAGAACGCGAGGTTGCGCAGCTCAGGGTTCTCACGGAGCAAACGCTGGAAGGTGAACGCCAGAAACTGGCTGTACGTCCCGGTGCCCAGACGCCCGCCGCCGGTCCCGGCCATGCCGCCGCCCTTGCCCGCGCCAATGTTGAAAGCGTCGTTACCGGACTGCGCATCGCCGTCCATTTGCATCGGGTTGGCCAGATCGTCCGCCGGTGATGGCGGTGCTTCTTCTTCGGGCTTGACCTCTTCTGGCTCGGGCGTTGGCTCGGGCTCGACGACTTTTTCTTCGACCGGGGTTTCCGGCTCCGGCGGTTTTTCTGGCGGCGGAGGTGGCGGCGGTGGCAACGGAATAATCGTCGGCACCTTCGGCGCTTCGCGGCGGATGCCACTCATGTCGTTGGCCCACTGCCAGAGGAACCACGCAGCGAGCGCGCCGATGAGCAAGCCGGCGCCCCACTTCGCATAACGCAGCGCTGGTTTTTTTACCGGCAGCGGCTCGATCGGGAGTTGTGCGGTCATGACTCAGCCCTGACTCGGTTTGCCGGTCACAAGACCGACCTGGGACAGTTCGAGCCGGCGCAACAGATCCAGCACTTCGATGACTTTCTGGTATTGCACGGTCGCATCGCCGCGCACGATCACCGGGAAATCCGGGCTCTGCGCCTTCTCGATGCGCAGGCGTTCTTCCAGTTCAGCCAATGTCACCGGATAGGCGTCGAGGAACACCTGGCCGCCGTCGTTAACCGAGATCGCCTTGGTCTTGGCCTCGGACAGCGACACGGAGGCGCTGGCCTTGGGCAGGTTGATCTGGATCCCGGAAACCTGCGCGGTGGCGGTGAGGATGAACATCACCAGCACCACCATCAGCACGTCGACCAGGGGCGTGATGTTGATGCTGTCCACCGCGGCATCGTCATCATCGTCGTGGGAGGCATTTACAGACGCCATGTCAGTGCTCCTCAGGCCGGTACGGAGTGGTTGGCGTGATGGCCGCGATGCGACGCTTCACTGAACTGGCTCTCGCCGTGCATCTCCGCCAGCCGGGTGATGAACTCGTCGACGAATACGCGCATGTCGGCGCTGACTTCCTTGTTGCGGGTGATCAGGCGGTTGTAGCCAAACAACGCCGGGATCGCGACGAACAGGCCCATGGCGGTGGCGAGCAAAGCAGCAGCCATACCGGGAGCGATGGCGTTGATGTTGACGTCGCCGGCCATCGCCGTGCCGAGGAACACCACCATGATCCCCAACACCGTGCCGAGCAGGCCGATGTACGGGCCGCCGGCGATGGCGTTGGACAGGGTCGAGAGTTTCGAACTCAGTTGCTGGTTTTCCCGGGTACGTACGCCGTCCATGGAGCAGCGGATCGCTTCGATGGTGGCCGCTGACACCGACGAGGTATCGGCGCCCTGCTCGCGACGGGTGCGGATCTCTTTGACCGCTACCAGATACAGACGCCACAGCGACGAATGCTGCAGACGTTGGGCGAGTTGCGCGTCGTCGGCGAACATCTCCAGACGCGTGCCGACCTTGGCGAACTGCACGCGGAAGTCTTCGTTGGCGGCAGTGACGCGGCTGAGGCTGCGGTTCTTGCGCAGCATGATGATCCACGACTGGAACATCATCAGCACCAGCACGGCGATGATCACCCAGGCATCGATTGGCACGGCGTTGAGCAGGAAGCCGAGGCTGCCGAAACCGAAACCGGACTGTTCTTCGTCGACACCGTAAGCGACCAGTTTCGACTCGGCGCCTTGCGAGGTGGCATCGGCCAGCAGCAGTGCTGCCGGACGTGACACTTTCGACAGGCGCAATTCATCGATAGCGCCCACGAACGGCTGAAAAGGACCTTCGTGCACGTCAGCGCCGATGGCCATGACCGAGTTGAAGGCCGGCATCGCCTGGGCGAGCGTGGCGGCTTCGCGGCCATTGATGAACAGGGTCACTTTGGAACCTTCAGCAGTCAGCGCAACGTGCTGCCATTGGCCCGGATTCAGCGCTTGTGTGGCGACGGCGCGTTGGCCATCGATCTCCACAAACGGCACGCCTTGGTTCGCACCGATCAGCAAGCTGTTGGCGCCTTCGCGACGGGCGAGAATCAGTTGCTCGCCATTGGCCTGATCCAGACGCAGCCAGGCACTGAAGGTGAACGCACTGCCAGCGTTGTGCTGCAGCGATGGACTGGCCGGCAGCAACAGCGGCTGACCGCTGAACTGCAAGGCGCGCCCGACTACGCCGTCAATCGCCGCGCCGGTCGCGCTTTGTGCGGTATTACCGTAGGCGGTGGTGTCTTTGGCCGGGGTGCCAGTGGCGCCGTCAAAGTGATAGAGCGCGGTGTAATTAGGGTCGAAGGTCAGTTGGCCGTTGCCGGTGGCCGGCGCCTTCTGATTGCCGTAATACATCCAGATGTCCTGGCGCTGAGCGCCCTCGACATTCGGCACATCGACCCAGATCAGCGCCATGCCCATCAGCGCATCAAAACTTTCGATCTGGTGGTTGAGCACGGTCTTGTCATCGGCGGCGACAAAGCGCAGGTCCGCGCCGTCCTCTTTCACCCCATCGAAGGTGAAGTTGCCGGTGTGCAGGCGCACCAGCAGCGCAGTGCGGCCAAGAGCCTGATTGATCGCCGCACCTTGCGGCGTGGTGTCGACGGCGATCTGTTTGCGGTAGTGCCAGTCGTCCTGCCACCAGGCCTGAGCCGTGGCCGGGAGCACGAAGCCCAGGCAGATAAACAACGAAAGAATGAGGCGCTGCATGAACGTGCTCCTTGTCAGAAAGTGGCTTGAAGATTGAAGTGCAGGCGCGATTCCTGCTTCGAGGTGTTCGGCCCTTCGAGTAGCGGGTAGCCCCAGTCGAGACTGCCGGACAGCCATTTGCTCAGGCTGGCGCGGGTGCCGAGGCCGACGCTGGCCAAGGCGTAATTGGCGTCCTGGTCCGGCAGTTCGTCGCGCAGATACAGTTGCGCGCCTTCGGCAAAGGCGTAGAAACGCCAGTCCTGCATCCATGTGCCGGCGTACTTGGCCAGCGACGGCGTGCGCACTTCCTGACTGAGCAGCAAGCCGTCATCAGCGGTGCGTTCGGCAGCCAGATAGCCACGCACCGAGGTCGCGCCGCCGGCGGAGAATTGTTCGTTGGAAACCAATGGTCCCGAGGCCAACTGGAACGCTGCTTTGCTTGCGCTCTGCCAGTCGCTGTCGAAGGTCCAGGTGTAATTCGTGTCGCCCTTGAGCACAGCGAAACTCGGCTTGGCGCGGTAGCGTTTGTAGTCGAAGTCTTCGTCGGAACTGCCGTAGCCGAAAATGCTACGAGTGGCGGCTACCAGGCTCAGACCGAGGCCGAGCTGGCTCTTCTCGGTGTAGCGATAGCCGTTGTAGGCGAAGGTGAACGGGGCGTATTGCAGCGGGACTTTGTCGCTCTCACCGGACAGGGTCAGGCGTTCGTCGAAGTCCTTGAAGTCGATGCCGGCCGACAGCGAGTTCGACCAGTTGCCGCTCGATGGCAACGTGTAAATCGCCGAGACGCCATAGGAATGGCCCTTGCCCAACACGTTGCTGCCGCCGATGGTGGCGACGTTGCTGTCGGACTGGTAACCGGAGAACTGCACGCTCCAGCGATCCGTCAGCGGCGCGGTATACGAACCCGACCAGACCTTGGCGTTGTCAGTGTCCTGCGGCGCAGTGAAGTAAGTCAGGTTGATGCTGTGGCCGAGT
Organism: Pseudomonas sp. ok266; assembly: GCF_900110195.1. Classification (NCBI taxonomy): domain Bacteria; kingdom Pseudomonadati; phylum Pseudomonadota; class Gammaproteobacteria; order Pseudomonadales; family Pseudomonadaceae; genus Pseudomonas; species Pseudomonas sp. ok266. The sequence goes on from NZ_FOCU01000006.1 coordinate 220,179, forward strand.
TGCCAGAGGTTGTTGTAACCGAGGCTGGTGACGGTGCGCAGCTTTTCGGTGTCGGCGCTGTAGTCGTTGTTGAGGCCGACGCTGGCGGTCCACGGGTTCTGGTCTTCAACCTGCAAATCGACGTCCATGGTGCCGGGGCGCTGACCTTCGCGCACCAGCGGCATCACTTGGCGGCCCGGCGTCTTGTTGAGCTGCGCCAGTTCGCCCTGGACCTTGGCGAAGTCCGGCACCTCGCCCTCCTTCAACGCCGGCACGTCGTCGCGGATATCGAGCGGCGAATAGTGTTTGGCGCCGACCACACGTACCCGGCCGACCTTGGTTTCGCTGACTTGCAGGTAGACGATGCCGTCGGCGACGGCTTGTTCCGGCAACTCGACGAACACCGATTGATAACCGCGTTGCTGATAGGCCTTCTGCAAGGCGTCCCGAGCACCTTCGATATCCGTGAGGGCTTTTTGCGGGCCGAGAAACGGGTACACCGCCTCTTCAATCGCGCGTGCATCGAGCACGGTGTTGCCGCGCACGAAGTATTCGTTGACGTCGACCAGACGCTGCGTTGCCGCGCTTTCGGCAGCTTCTTCGGCCAATGCCGGCTGCGCGCCCGCCGTCACCAGCAGCCAGCCCCACAGCGCCAGCCGTGACTTGAAAATCGGTTCCACACTACCCCCTGAATTCGCGATGACCTGTTGGCGTTTCGAACGCCGCGTGTATGGCGTCAATTGCTGGCTGTCGAGGCGCAGGCGTGTTTGCCCAGCCACGTGTGCAAAAGCGCGAAGTTCAACGAGAACTCGGGCATTTGCAGCAAGGCGCCGCAGAACACTTCGCCGATGATTTTTTGAATGAGCAGCACCGCGCGCGGCTCGTTGAGCAACGTGGCGATGTCGCGACTGAGGGCGTTGAAGCTCCAGACTTTCTGGTTCAGGCCCAGGCCAACGAACCAGCGGAACAGCAGGTTGTAATTGAGCTGTTCATACAGTTGCTGTTCGCTGGGCACCGAATACAGCAGTTGCAGAAGCAGGATGTGCATCACCGTTTGCGCGGGTATCAACATGCCCGGCTCGGCATTGAGGTCGTGCAGGAGTTCGCGGTGGGCGTCGAACAAGTCGTCGATCTGCGGGCGCAGCAACACCAGCGAATGGCCCGGCGGAATGTAGCTGGAGACCTCTTTCAAGGCGCCCTGCCAGTCATCCTGCGAGACGATCCAGACCCACGGCGCGCCGTAGCGATACACCGAAACCGGCTTCTTGCGCGCGGCTTCGACGATCTTCGACAGGCGTTGATCGAGTTCCTGCATGCCCACTTTCGAGTAGCGTTCCATAGTCCCCATTGCCTCACTCCCGGCGTCCCGCCTCGGCTTGTGAAAAGCGCCCCATTGGGCCCCTCAAGCGCGTTACATAGGCATGACCGGACTGGCGATGTGCTACCGAACTTTTGTCATAAAAGCTTCATTACAGGATTGATAGGGATTTAACAGACAACACAAAACCCTGTGGGAGCGAGCTTGCTCGCGAAAGCGGTGTGCCAGTCAATTAGAAGGTGACTGACAGGACGCCTTCGCGAGCAAGCTCGCTCCCACAGGTTTACCGTTTTATTTGTATTTGGCTTTAAGTCGGCCCGGGATGGACTCGAGTCAGGGGCCAGCACATATCGAATAGGTGACTTAACGAAATATCGCGCAGGCGCCACACGGTAATTCAGTCCCCCATTCAAGTATGGCTAGTCGTTCTTCAAATGAAAGAATCCTTTTACTTTCAGCCTCTCCGGTCCTGGTGGAACCGGAGAGCCTTTCAACTTCATATCCATACTGAACAACCCAGTGGCTGTCTTGGGTGACTCTGTATACGAGACAGCAAATGAACCAGACTCAACACCATATTCGTAATGGTACGAATCGCTGTAGTCGATATACTTCACATCCAACAGATCCTTCGCGTCATATATTAGAAACGACTCTCTTTTGGGAAACGTTAATAGCAATTGTTTTTTTGGCTCCATATTTCCGCCCACACCCTGACGTCCAAATACGCTGAAACCGTAGGTTGTGTCGTCAAGGGTAACAATATCTGCCCGCATGCTTCCGAGCTGGTCGGTTTCCACTTCAAACAGGCCAATTGCATTGGCTACGACCACTTCAGTGTCCGTCTTCATTTTTGTCATCCTGATAGGCTATTTGTCTATTGAAAGAGCGGCACAGCCTGAACTTTCAATGCATGCTGCATAGACTGTGTCACCTACCATAAGTACATCCATCGCGGAAAAGATGTCTACTGTCAGACTTGACAGTAGACAAACTCAAAAAAATTGGGATCAGGCGTAAACTGGCCACACTTCAACGATCTTTCCACCCCGCACGGCTAACAAATCCCCAAACTGCAACAGCACTGCTTCAGTCTGCGTCGGACGCAGGAAGACTTGATCTTCCACAACCAATCCCACGGCATTCGAGCCATTGACCATTTCCTGATTCGAGCTGCGGCCGTACACCCCATTACTCTGCAAACCGGCTGGCGATTCGAACTCGGCCATCCAGTTACCGCCGTAGATGAAATAGGTCTGGCGCTGATTCTGATCCCACCACGACAACAGCTTCGACCTGTCATCCAGTGCCGGAATATTCACCGCGCCTGTGCTTTTCAAGACTGGCGTGGCGATGTAAGTCGCGGGCACATGCTCGGTCAGCGAAGGCAAATCGTAGTGCGTCGGTTTGAGCATCGCCGTGCCCACGGAAACTTCGGTACTCAGTTTCTCGTTTTCGTGAATGCGATAACTCGGACTGCCAGCAGTGTTCAGGCACAACCCGTCGAGCCACAACCCCGGGAACTGCTGCCGGGTGAAATCGACGCAGTGCTGATAAATCACCATGACCTTGGCGAACAATTCTTCCGGTGAACCGAGAATCCCCGGCACGCCCATGCCTACGAACGGGTCATAACCCATGAACCCGGCGAACTCCAGATGCTGGGGGTTAGCGCTGATCAGCGTGAGCATCTGCCCAAGGACATTCACATCACTGACCCCGCCACGATGCAGACCGACGTCCAGTTCGATGTTGATGCGCATCCGTGTGCCCAAACCCTGCGCCAGCGCAAGGTATTGCTGCAAACGCTCCGGCCCGTCGAGTAGCCATTGCAGTTGCTTTGCGGGATCGAACGGACCTTTGTGGGTTTGGTAGAACAGCTCTGCCGAACGCACCGGCAATGGCTTGCCGAGCAGGATGTCGGACTGTGGAAAAACCTGCGCATCGTGATTGAGAAACGGCTGATGAAACGACATCAGCCTCTGCGTTCCGGCACGCTGTGCGATGTAGCTCAAAAGTCCCGGTGCTGGCAGCGACTTCTCCACCAGACGCAATTGTTTGCCGCCGCGCTTGACCGATTGCATCACCACGTCGATGTTGTGATCGAGGCGATCCAGATCGATCAGCAGCACCGGGCGCATAGGCCCCTTTTCCTTCAACTCCTTGTTCAGCGCCCGGAAGTATTCGCTGTACGGCGCGCCGCGATCGCCCGGCCGCAGCCACGCGCCAACGCCGACCAACAAAGCACCGACACCCAACGTGCCGAGCAGAAAATTGCGCCGATTGACCGCCATCAGCTCTCCCCCAATATCGACGCCAGATGCGCATTGAGAAAGCGTCCGCTCGGATCAAGCGCCTGACGCACGTCGACAAACTCGCGCCAGCGCGGATACAGCGGTTGCAGGTTTTTCGCGTTGAGCGTGTGCAATTTGCCCCAGTGCGGCCGTCCGTTGTACTTCCAGAAGATCGGTTCGACCGCGGCGAAGAAGTTGTGATGATCCATCTGGTAATGCTGGTGTACCGAGATCGAACAGCTGTCGCGGCCCTCGAACATGCTCAGCGGAATGTCGTCGGCCTTGACGTATCGGTACTCAATGGGAAACCAGGTGCGCAGATCCTTGTCCTGAATCAACTTGAGAATCTCACGCAGGCAAGCAGGGCCATGTTCGGCCGGCACTGAATACTCCATTTCGTTGAACCGCACCGTGCGCACATTCGCGTAGATGTCGAAGGAGTCGCCGACGCGGTCATCGAAACTGGCCAGATGGCGCAGGCTGTTGAGCAGCGTGCGGCGCAGGTCGGGAAAGTCGCTGGCGTATTTGTCGATCTTCTCGATCAGGGTGACGAACTCGTTGCCGCCCTCTTCTTCCGGGCTGATCGGCGGCGTCGCCGGGTCGTCGGTTTCGTTGAGCGCGATGGACAGGGCGTAGTCGGAATGCGTGACGACGAGCATTTCCCAGTGCTGGTTTTCACGAGTGTTGTTGTCGAGGTCTTCGAGCAGCTCTTCGGTCTTGGCGATCCACTGGCGTTCGCGCAGGCGGTATGCCGGGCGGTTTTGCAGACGGATTTTAGTAGCGACACCGAGCGCACCGAGGGAGACGCGGGCGGCGTTGAACACCTCGGGATGGCGTTGGCTGTCGCAGTCGAGTACCTCGCCATTGGCCGTAACCAATTGCAGTCCGCAGACGTGGGCCGAGTAGGACTGGAAGTTTTTGCCAGTGCCATGGGTGGAGGTCGAAACGGCCCCGGCGAGGGTCTGGTAATCGATATCGGCCATGTTCTGCAGGGCCTGGCCGATGTCTTTCAGTGGCTGGCCCATGCGCGACATGGGGGTGCCGGCGGCGAATTCGGCTTGCAGGGTTTTCGCATCGTGATCGAGCAGTCCGCTGAAATAGCTCAGCGACAACAGCGTGCCGTCGGTGGGCACCAGCGCGCTGAACGAGTGCGCCGAGCCAACCGGGCGGATCTTGCCTTGTGCCTGCTGGATCACGGCCACCAGCTCATCGAGATTCTTCGGCGCCAAGCGCGCCGCTGGCAAACAACTCTGCCCGCCCGACCAGTTGCGCCACGGAATCAAGCGTGGCGCCCGCAGCAACTGGCCCAATGCCGGGTTCGTCGCCAGCGCACTGAACGCGCCAACGATACTTGCCCGTTGCAACAACTGACGCCGAGTCAGATCCATCGTCATGCCGGGCACCTTATTGTGGGAGCGGCTGGTCGGCCATGAAGCCGATCAATTGCAGGAATTGTTCTTCCGAACACTCGACGCACTGGCCCATCGGCGGCATGCCGTTATAGCCGTTGATGGCATGGTCGAGCAGCGTGTCGGTGCCTTGCTGGATGCGCGGCTCCCAGGCTTTGCGATCACCGGTTAGCGGCGCATTGGCGGCGGGATTGGCGTGGCAGAGCTGGCAGCTGTTGGCGTAGATCTGCGCCAGTGCCGGGTCTTTGGGCGTGGCGTTGCTATTGACGCTGGCCGGGGGTTTGGAGTCTTCGCCGCAACCAGGCAGCGCCACGGCCAACGCCAGCAGTAGAGTGAGTCGGATTGCCCGCATAACGGCCTCGCTTATTGTTGTGAACACACCTTACGGCAGCGGCTGCAACGGGTTGAGGGCATTGCGGGACAGCGAGGGGGGCAAACGGGGCCAGCTCTCCCCCCGATGTGGATGTCCGCTCTGCTCTGCGCCTTTGCGTGACATTCGGGTGACATTTGCAGGTTTAAATTCCGGCGCATTCAGGCGTATAACCTGTGAAGGCTTTTTGATCTGCATACGGACATCAACACGGGGTAGCGACATGACCACAGCAAACATCCTTGGCAACCTGTTCCCTTCTGTCAGCGACATCCCGGAAAAATATCGCCTCGACGCTCAGGTCGAGCAACGCGAATACCTGGTCGACGGCCAGTTGCGCCGCTGGGACGGCCCGCTCGCCACGGTGCGCAGCCCGGTTTATCTCAAGGGCGCTAACGGCGACGAACAAGTCATCCTCGGCAGCACGCCACTGCTCGACGCCGACACAGCCCTCACCGCCCTCGACGCTGCCGTTCGCGCCTACGACCGGGGCCAGGGCCTGTGGCCGACCATGCGCGTGGCCGAACGCATCCAGCACGTCGAAGCCTTCCTCGGCCGCATGCGCCAACAGCGCAATGCGGTGGTGAAGCTGCTGATGTGGGAAATCGGCAAGAACCTCAAGGACTCGGAAAAAGAGTTCGACCGCACCTGCGACTACATCGTCGACACCATCAATGCGCTCAAGGAACTCGACCGCCGTTCCAGCCGTTTCGAGCTGGAACAGGACACCCTCGGGCAGATCCGCCGCGTACCGCTCGGCGTCGCCCTGTGCATGGGCCCTTACAACTATCCGCTGAACGAAACCTTCACCACGCTGATTCCGGCGCTGATCATGGGCAACACCGTGGTGTTCAAACCGGCCAAGCTCGGCGTGCTGCTGATCCGTCCGCTGCTGGAAGCGTTCCGCGACAGCTTTCCCACCGGCGTGATCAACGTGATTTACGGCAGTGGCCGCGAAACCGTCAGCGCGCTGATGGCCAGCGGCAAGATCGACATCTTCGCCTTCATCGGCACCAACAAAGCCGCCAGCGACCTGAAGAAACTCCACCCCAAACCTCACCGTTTGCGCGCCGCGCTGGGTCTGGATGCGAAGAACCCCGGCATCGTCTTGCCGGAAGTCGATCTCGACAACGCCGTCAGCGAAGCGGTCACCGGTTCACTGTCGTTCAACGGTCAGCGCTGCACCGCGCTGAAAATCCTCTTCGTGCACGAGGATGTGGTCGATAGCTTCATCGAAAAATTCAACGCCAAACTGGCCACGCTGAAACCGGGCATGCCATGGGACAGCGGCGTGTCGCTGACGCCGCTGCCGGAGTCGGGCAAGGTCGATTATCTGCACGGTCTGGTAGCGGATGCGCGCAGCAAGGGCGCCGAAGTGGTCAACCCCAATGGTGGCGAATCCCGCGAATCGTTCTTCTATCCGGCGGTGCTCTACCCGGTAAATCCGCAGATGCGCGTCTACCAGGAAGAGCAGTTCGGCCCGGTGGTCCCGATCGTGCCGTACCGTCACCTCGATACCGTGATCGATTACGTGCTGGAGTCGGATTTCGGTCAGCAGTTGAGCATCTTTGGCACCAACCCGGTGGCGGTCGGCCGTCTGGTTGACACCTTTGCCAACCAGGTCGGGCGGATCAACCTCAACGCGCAGTGCCAGCGCGGCCCGGACACTTACCCGTTCAATGGTCGCAAGAACTCGGCGGAAGGTACGCTCTCGGTACACGATGCATTACGGGTGTTCTCGATCCGTACGCTGGTGGCAACCAAGTTCCAGGACAGCAACAAGGACCTGATCAGCGAGATCATTCGCGGCCGTGATTCGAGCTTCCTGACCACCGATTACATCTTCTGATCAACTGTCACGCGGATCGTGAATAAGCAAAAAGGCGACGGCAACCGCTTCTGATCCAAAGTCGCCAAGCGCCCGGCAAATCAGTGGCTACACTGATGCCAGCACTGTGCTGGATGCCGGGAGCTTGACCATGCTGGATTACTTTGCGCTAGGGGTTTTGGTGTTTGCCGGGCTCGTACTGTTTTACGGGATCATCGTGTTGCACGACATCCCCTATGAGATTGCCGTTCATCGTAACCACCCGCATCAGGATGCGATCCATGCCACTGGCTGGGTCAGTCTGTTCACCCTGCATGCGCTCTGGCCCTTCCTGTGGATCTGGGCGATGGCCTATCGAGAAGATCGCGGCTGGGGCTTCGGTGACGGTAAATCCGTGCAAAACCATGTCGTTCGCCTGGAGCAACAGGTGGTCGAACTGCAAGGACGCCTCGAACGACTCGAAGCGCTGAATGCCACTGCTCCCCACAACGGGGAGGCCTGAACGCCATGGATCTGCTCCTTATCCTGACTTACGCCGCGATCTGCGTCGCAGTGTTCAAGATCTTCCGTATCCCGCTGAACAAATGGACGGTGCCCACCGCAGTACTGGGCGGCATCCTGATGATCGGCGCCTTGATTTTCACCATGAACTACAACCACCCCTACTCTGAGGTGGCGCGCACTTACTTTGTTTCTGTGCCGGTCATCCCCATCGTCAGCGGCCAGGTGATCGACGTGCCGGTGAAGGTTAACGAGCCGCTGGAAAAAGGCGACGTGCTGTTTCGCATCGACCCCACGCCGTTTGCCAACCGGGTGAAATCCCTCAAGGCGCAATTGATCGCAGCCAAAGGCGATCGCTACCGCATCACCGAATTGATCCGGCGCAATTTCGGTACCCAGCGTGAACTGGACGCCGCCATCGCCCGCACCGACGACCTGCAAGCGCAGCTCGACAACGCCCAGTTCGAGCTGGACAACACCACCGTTCGCGCGCCAAGCAAAGGCTTCGTCACCCATGTTTCGCTACGGCCGGGAATGATGGCGAGCAAGTTGCCATTGCGTCCGTCGATGGTGTTCATTCCAGAAGAGGGCCAATACTTTGCCGCGTGGATGCGCCAGAACAGCCTGCTGCGCCTGACCGTCGGCGATGAAGCAGAAGTCGCGTTCGATGGCATTCCCGGCAAGGTGTTCGCTGGCCGGGTGAAAAACGTCATCGGGGTGATTGCCGAAGGTCAGGTACAACCTTCCGGCACCCTGATCGGCTACACCGGCTCGCCGCCGGCCGGGCGTGTGCCGGTGATCATCGAAATCACCGATCCGGCCTTCGCCCAGTACAGCAAGCTGATGCCGGGCGGTGCTTACGGGCAGGCCGCGTTGTACAGTCAACACTTCCATCACATTGGCACGATGCGCAAAATCCTCCTGCGTATGGCAGCATGGATGAATTACATTTTTCCTTTCCATTGACCTGAAGTCCAATCACGAGAGGCCCGCACTGAGTACTTACAGCACCCATCGACTTCCGCCCTTGCTGCGCCGTGTCCTGCGTCCGTTGCTTGATCCTTATCGACGTTACCGGCACGCGCGGCTGATCCATGCGGTGCGCGTTGCCCTCGGCTTGCTGGCGACAATCCTGCTGACCACCGGCATCAATCTGCCCCACGGCGAATGGGCCTCGGTGACCATGCTAGTGGTGATCGGCGGTTTACAGCACCACGGCAACATCGGCAAAAAAGCCGCCGAACGCGCCACCGGCACCTTGATCGGCGCCGGCGTCGGTTTACTGCTGGTGGCGCAACAGGCGTGGCTCGGCATGCCGTGGCTGACGTATTTTGCGATGGCGGTGGTCTGTGGGTTCTTCTCTTATCACGCGATTGGCAAGGGGGGTTATACCGCCCTGCTCTCAGCGATCACTGTGTTCATTGTCGCCGGGCATGGCGACAACCCGATCACCGACGGCTTATGGCGCGGGGTCGATATCTTGATTGGTATTGCGCTGGCGCTGGCCTTCTCTTTCGCCCTGCCGCTCTACGCGGTGTACTCGTGGCGCTACAACCTCGCCGATGCCCTGCGCGATTGCGCCACCGTGTATGGGCGAATCATCGGCGGCCAGCCGGTCAGCGCTGATGAGCATCTGAAGCTGATGGGGCGACTCGGCGCGGTGATGGTGCAATTGCGCTCGCTGATGCCGTCGGTGTCCAAGGAAGTGAAGATTTCCATGACCGAACTTGATGCCATCCAGCGCAACCTGCGCATGTGCATCAGCACGCTGGAGATCCTTGGCAACACGCGACCGGATGCCAGCGACCCCGAGGCCATGGCGCATCTGCAATCAGCGCTGAAGGCCGAGCACCGGCAGATTCGCGTGCAACTGATCGGCATGGCCCGAGCGTTGAAAACCGGCGCTTCGCAACGCCTGGACAAGCCGCTCGAGTTGCCGGAAGCCAACCTCGATGCGCCGGTTTACAGCACGCTGGATGGCTACCGACTGTTGACCCGGCAACTGGCAGCGAACATCGGCGAGATGCGCCAGCGCCTGGCGAAAAGCGCACCGCACTGGAACATCTGAGGGTTACTGCGCAGCCAGCCGCCGGGACTTCAGGCCCCAGCCTTGTTGCATACCGGCGGCGGCCAACAGAATCGCCGCCACGCCGACCCATTGCAGGATTTCCAGACGATGGCCGAACGCGAACCAGTCGACGAAGATCGCCGCGATCGGGTAGATGAACGACAGTGCACCGGTCAATGCGGTCGGCAATTTCTGGATCGCGCCGTACAGCAGCACATACATCAGACCGGTGTGGACGATGCCCAATGTGACCAGGCTGGCCCAGGCACTCGGTGCTTGCGGCAATGCGCTGAAGTGCGCAAAAGGCGCCAGCAACAGAACCCCGGTGCAGACCTGAATCAGCGCGATCAAATGCGGTGGCGTGCCGGTCAGGCGCTTGATGATCAACGCGGCAATCGCATAGAGAAACGCCGCACCCAAGGCCAGCGCAATGCCCATCAGATAGTCATTGCCGCTTTCACTCTGGGTGCCATGGGCACTGACAATCGCCAACATGCCCATGAACGAAATCGCCAGCCAGAACAGCTTTTGCAAGGTGATTTTCTCGCCAAGAAACAGCGCCGCCAAACCGACCAGCATGAACGGCTGCACGTTGTACACCGCCGTGCCGATGGCAATCGAAGCCCTTGAATAGGAGGCAAACAACAACACCCAGTTACCGACAATCGCCATCCCGCTGAGCACTGCAAGCAGGAAGGTGGTTCGGGTCAGAATGCCCGGGCGCAGGAAGCCGAATACCGCGCAGATCAACAACAAGGTGCCAGCGCCGAACACGCAGCGCCAGAACACCACGTCCAGCACCGGTTGCCCGGAGACCAGCACAAACCAGCCGATCGTCCCGGAAATCAACATGGCGGCAGTCATTTCGAATGAGCCGCGCCGCAGGGTCTTGTCCATCATCAATCTCCTCAACAATTGAACAAAGTATGCCAAGGCGTCCCGGCGGCGCTCCAGAGCAAAAAGCAGGCTAAACTCGTAATCTGCCTTCTTTATCGTGGGTGGTTTTCATCATTCACCTAATACTGGAGTTTTTATGACTGATGACATTGATCAGATCCTCATCGGCGCATTGATGGAGGATTCGCGGCGTTCGCTCAAGGCGCTGGCGCAGATCAGCGGCTTGTCGTCGCCGAGTGTGGCCGAACGCTTGCGCCGACTGGAGGAACGCGGTGTGCTCAGGGGCTACACAGTGGAAATCGATCCGAAGTTTTTTGGCTATCAGTTGCAGGCAATCGTCCGGGTTCGGCCGCTGCCGGGACAACTGCAGGAAGTCGAGCGGCAGATTCTGGCGATTCCCGAGTTCACCGAGTGCGACAAGGTCACCGGCGAGGACTGCTTCATCGCTCGCCTGCATGTGCGCTCGATGGAACAGCTCGACACCCTGCTCGACCGCCTCAATACCTTGGCCGAAACCAACACCGCAATCGTCAAGAAAACCCCGGTCAAGCGTCGATTGCCGCCGATGGCCTAAGAGCTTTTTCCGCATGTTCGGCGTAAATTGAGGTTTTTCCGGCGAAGGATTGGCGGTATGAAAGTTCAGGCAATGATGCTGAGTGCATTAGTGTTGAGTGGTTGCGGGACAGTGCAAACGGTCATGCGCGACGATCAGGTCGCCGTGGACGATTTGAGATCGAACAAATCCTATTGCGGAGCGGTGCCGAGAATCTACAGCGGCGTGATGTATGACTTCTGCAGTCTGCATGCGCCGATAGACCAAGGTAACAAGTACAACGCCGCCCTGCCCGGCTGGGCGATTGATGCTGTGGCGTCCGGGGTGCTCGACACGTTGTTGTTGCCTTACACCATTTACAAACAGCAGACTGATGGCAGCATCCTGATCAACTGAAAAAAGCCTGCGCACGCCGAAACGTGCGCAGGCTTTGCGCTGCTTACTCCAGCAGTTGCTGCAGGCTCGGGTCACGAATGACTTTCTGCAATGGCTTCGGCGTGGCGTTGTTGGTGGAATTGAGCATTTTCAGTTTCATGTCCGACGCTTTGCTGCACGCGTTCTTGCCGTCGGCGTAGATGCCGCTCATGTCGCATTTCCACTCGAAGTAATTCACCAGACCGCCGGACAACTGCAGGCTGTAGTCAGTGCTTTGAGTGCCCGGCGTGAAAGCATGGCCGGCCGGAATGTTCTGGAACCACTTCATCCATTCAGGCGAACCCGGCTTCGGCGCATTGGCCTGGAACGTTGGATTCATGATCGCCACTTGCGGCGTTTCGGCGGTCGCATGGCAGCTCAGGCAGGAACTGTTGGGGTTGTCCACCGGACCATTGAGGCGACCATTCCAGCCCAGATGGGTGGGTGGCAACTCTTGGGTCTTGGCGTTGATCGCGGTCTGTTGCAACGCGGGGTTGATCTTGGTCTGCGTCGGTTGCGGGTTGGTGAAGTCGTTGCCGATTTCTTCCGGATCGTTGCCCCACATGATCCCTACCGGGACGAGGTTGTCCCAGCCAGGCTTGCCGGTTTTCGCGCCGTTGTACTGAAAGGTGCCGAAGATCCAGCCGGTGGCGCTCATGCGCTTATCGCGCACGGCGATGTCCATCTGGATCAAGGCGACATCCTTGATCTTGCGATTGGCCGAGGTGAACGTCTCGGTGACGTAGCCCTTCCATAACACCGGGTTCACCAGGAACGGCACGGTGCTGCGATCAATATCGGCGAACAGGGCTTTGCAGACTACGGTGCCGTCGGGGAAGCTGTTGGGTGCCGATGTGTATTTCGGATCAGGGTTGTTCGGGTCTTTCCAGACCTCTCCGATGGTATAGGCGCCGATGTCGTTATAGATGCCCACCGCGTAAGTCTGGCCAGTAGCGGTCTGCGTGGGGGCGAGTTGCTTGACCTGGATCTGCGCCTCTTTGGTCAGGCCGTGAATCCCTTCGCGTCCCAGCGGGCCGTAGTGCTGCCACGGCATGTGATACCACTGACGTTTTTTATTGTTCTGCACGTACCAATCAGCCTCGACGTTGCCTTCGAGGCAATAGGTTTTGACTTCCTCCATGTACGCACGCCAAGTCTCAAAATTGTTATCTGGCTTGGTCGGTAGATTCTTGAAAAAACCGGGGAGCGGTACTTTCGGCGCTGTGGCCGGGTAACTCTGGCTCAACTCGAACAGTGGACCAGAGTATTGGCTGGAAGGTGGTTGATAGCCGAAGTCAGGATAGACGCCGGCGAGGGTTGACGCGCTGAACAGCGCGGTGGTGACGGCCAGTACAGCCAGTTTTCCTTGGGGCTGGTTCATCGATGATCTCCTTGATTGGGACAACGCCTGCAATGGCAGGGCCTCCATTATTTTTTTCTGGTATCAGGGCCCCGGTCGTTCGCCGGGATACGGTCACGGTGCATGGCATTTGGCGTGGTTCACCTCCCGGTTTTCACTGGACGAACGAATACAGTCGCTCTCGACCGAAAGGCCTGGCGATCAACAGCAAGGGAAGTGAATGCGAGGGACGCAGGATTACACGAGGGGTGCTGGTTACCGACTCCTGTCGATCAGGCTACTGCTCTTCCTTGGTAATTAGGTGTAGGTGATTTCCAAAAAGACGCCACTATTTTCAGATCATTTTGTACGTAAAAGGCCACTACGCTTTTCGGCGAGCAACAAAAAACCCGCCGAAGCGGGTTTTTTGTTGAAACGACTAACGATCAGTCGTCGCGGCTCATGATGCCGAAGATCTGCAACAAGCTGATGAACAGGTTGTAGATCGATACATACAGGCTGATGGTCGCCATGATGTAGTTGCGCTCGCCGCCGTGGATGATGGCGCTGGTCTGGAACAGGATGCACACCGACGAGAACAGCACGAAACCTGCGCTGATCGCCAGTTGCAGGCCGCTGATCTGGAAGAAGAAGCTCGCCAGCGTTGCACCCAGCAACACGAAGAAACCAGCGGTGATGAAACCACCGAGGAAGCTCATGTCCTTGCGGGTGATCAGCACGTAGGCCGACAGACCACCAAACACCAGGGCAGTCATCGCGAACGCCGAGCTGACCACTTCAGCGCCGCCCTGCATGCCCAGGTAACGGTTGAGGATCGGGCCGAGCAGGAAACCCATGAAACCGGTCAGCGCAAAAGCGGACACCAGGCCCCAAGCGGAGTCACGGAGTTTGTTGGTGAGGAAGAACAGCCCGTAGAAGCCGATCAGCACCACGAAAATGTTCGGGTAGCCAACGCGCATCTGCTGAGCAACGAAAGCCATGACGCCGCTGAATGCGAGGGTCAGAGCCAGTAGGCCGTAAGTGTTGCGCAGGACGCGGCTAACCTCTAGCTGCTCAGCCTGCACGCTGTTATTAACTGCGTAATCCTGTTCGCGCATGGCGACACTCCTGTTGGTTTGAAACGTTCAGTCGCAAAGATCATAACAGACGCTCTGTAACAAGCCATGCAGAGAGTTTGACAGTGTGTTTCATTCAGGTATTATGGCGCCCGCAACGCAACGGAGGTGTGGCCGAGTGGTTTAAGGCAACGGTCTTGAAAACCGTCGACTGTAACAGGTCCATGAGTTCGAATCCCATCGCCTCCGCCATATTTGGTACCGACAAAGCCCTGATTATTCAGGGCTTTGTCGTTTCTGGCATTCGGAAATCTTGCTCCTCTTTTTATGGATCGTTTCCACATTTTTCCGGTTATTGCCGCATCCCTGCCCTGGCGACGCTACTACGCTTGGGCAAATCGAATCACTCGAAGCAGAGCGCGTTGATTGCATTGACTTTGGTCAACAGGCAGCTTTCGGCCAGAAGCAGATCTCGCCCAGACGACGCCCTCAGACCAAAAAAGGGTTTCTCTTAAAAATGCCGATAGGCTTATGTATTTGCTATCAGTAAAAATCCAGGCGAAAGGACATGGCAATTTCTAAAGGTGATTTCATAAAACTGATCAGCGTTGATCAATCAAAGGTAGTTTTCACTGATTGGATTAGCTCTCGAGAGGCGGCACCGGGAGATATCGCATTGGTGGAGGAAGTTTCTTTCGCAGAGGATGGGCGGATCGTTCGCCTTCTGTGCGAGGACCGTCCAGGTTTTCTAGAGTGGCGAACGTGCCTTTATGAGGCAGGGTTGATCTATGAGGTCCTTCTCGGCCCCACTGAAGTCGCCACTTAATTCTTTGCATCAGACAATTGTTGCTCGCCACCACGAGCTGATTATTGCCTATCGAGATCGAGCGTCAGGTTCGGACGGAAAGCGGACCCGACCCGGTAAGCCCGTTCGATTTGACTGACAGTCAGATTGCCTGGTTGTCATATGCTTACTCAAACGGTTGAATTCGTGGCTGGATGGGCTATTGCTTAACCCCATATCACATGGATTGGAGCAAGCGCATGGAACAGGGAATGAGGGCCGCTGCGCTGACCAGCCTGGTGTTGTTCCTTTTACACTGTCTCGTCACGCAGATTCGCCGAGTTCGGAAATGGAGGCTGGACGTTCAAACGGACTTTGAAGCCGCGCTACAACGCCTGAACATCGATAGCTATGATTTCCTTGCAAATCGGAACACACCGCCCGGCATGCGCAGACCGCCCGATGTCTATCGAATTCTGCGCGATCAGCAAGGTCGCTACTTCTTATACCTGCACTCGGGCGCAAACCCTGGCGTTTTCCACGCACTTACAGAGGAGCGTGCACTTTTGGCTGCAAAGCTGAATGGCTAACCTGGCATTCGCCTGTGGCAGACCTACACCCATCCAAGACTCTCAATTGCTGATGCCACTAGACATCAAATAGGTTTGCTCATCTATACCACTGGCCCGTGAATGGATGTCTGCTATGGGTCAGAAACAGCATATTTCGAACGGCAGTTTCTGACCGTTTTCTGCCTGTCACTCAGCCGAATGCAGGTTGAGTCCCGGACAGAGCAAACCTGAACACTAACACCACCCGCAGTTTAGAAATTGCAGCTGTATTGATATTCGAAGGGAAAAAAGACAGTGTCGACCACTAGAGAAAATGGCGCGTCGATCAGTAAAAAGGGAATCAGTTTTCCTTTGGACGTGCCCACCAACCACCAGTCAAACCGAATGCCGATGTAGGGGCAACGGTGCTTGTCATAATCCATACGCATGGCGGTTGCCATACACCCACTCAGGCTGGCAGTCAGCACCAGTAGAATCGCCTTTCGAACCACGTAACGTCCTTATTACTTCTTTGCGCAGACTTGCATAGACGCTGTTGCGCAATGTTAGTCACCCTCTCTCAAGAGCCACCAGTATCTTCTATCCCGGAACGTGCTGCATCCAGTAGGTGATGCCAGACAGTCGACATAAAGGAGCTTCATTTTGCGCAAGGACTACCTAGCCTTTTTCACCTCGCTGTTTCTGTCGCGGCTGGCGGATCAGATCCTGCTGTTCATCGTGCCGTTGGTGGTGTTCCAGACCACCAACAGCGCCTCCTGGGCAGGTCTGGCGTTTTTCGTCGAATCGCTGCCGCGGTTTCTCGCGTTTCCGCTGTGCGGAGCCTTGTGCGACAAGTTTTCGCCCATCCGCATCCTGCACATCAGCCAGGTTTACCGGGCACTGCTGTGCCTGATCGCGGTGGCAATGTTTGCCCTCTTCGGCGGTATCGCCTGGGTCGTCGTGCTGTCGGCGCTGTGTGGCGTGCTGACCACCCAGGGCATCATGGCCCGCGAGGTGCTGATGCCGCATATTTTCCAGCACTACAGCTACACCAAGACGTTGTCCTATTCGCAGATCGCCGATCAGACTGGACTGGTTCTCGGGCCGCTGGTGGCTGCGCTTTTGCTGGAGGTATGGGCCTGGCATTGGGTGGTGCTGTGGGTCGCCGGGCTCTTCCTGCTGGCGGACCTGAGCATGCTGGTATGGCAACGCCTCAGCCGTATCACGCTGGAAGTGTTCGAGCAGCATCAGGACATCTGGCTGCAACCGCTGCGTATCGCTTTCGGGCATATACGTGAGCTGGCGGAACTGAAAAAAATCATCCTGTTGGCCGTCGGCGTCAATCTGATCGTCGGCGTCACGCTGGCCACTTCGGCGGCGATGGTGATCGGCGAGTTCGGTGCCGGCAAGGATGCCTACGCCGGTCTACAGGCAGCGGGCGCGGTCACCACCATCGTGATTCTGTTCTTCCTCGCCCGGGTTGAGATCCCGCAACGGTTACTGGGCGGGCTCGCTTACTCGATGATCGCCGCTGGCGCCCTCATCAGTGCACTGAGTCCGAATCTGGCCGGCTATGTGCTGGGGTTCCTGCTGATCGTCGGCTTCGACAAGATGTTCAACATCTACATGCGCAGCATCCGCCAGCGGGTGATTCCGGCCAAGGACTTTGGCAAGACCGTAGGCGTGATCACCTTGCTCAATAATCTCTCGCAACCTTTGGCGGGGTTGCTGGTGGCGCTGCTGGCCTCAAGCCTGGGTACGCAAGGAGTGATCCTGATTCTGGCCGTGCTGACTATGCTGTTGGGCGCCGCAGCGGTATGGTGGTTTGCCGTCAGCAGAGGACCCCTGAATGCCGAAGAAGCCACCGGCCCCTGAACACAAAGCTACCGCCGCAGACATCGAGCGTTCGATCCAGGCGTTGAACAAAATGGCCGAGCGCCTCTGGGGCGAAGGTCGAGAGGCCGAGGCCAAAGCCCTGCTCGATGCGCTCGATGCGTTGAACCGGGCGCTGGACAGAATCAGGATTGGCGAGAGTCGTCGGATTGTGACGCTTCACTAAGAAGCCGTGCCTAGAACCAACGTTATGAATCAGCTGTGCCCAATTGGCAGGGCCAAGGATGAAGACAGATGCGCGCGATAAAAACTTTCTTCGGCATTTTGTTGCTGCTATTCGGTTTCGACTTCACCTACGAAAAACCCCGCCGAGTCTTCACGGCGGGGTTTGTCCGAGTTTGCATGGTGGTCGCTTTTGCAGAATTGCTGATACTCCATATGATTTATAACGGCCCGGCGCGTTAGCTCTACGGTTTGAGAATCAGCAACGGCTCGCCCTTTTTGACGATGTAAGTCGCCAGCTCCGACCCCTTGTCCGCACCCACGTTCTTGGCCACATGCGCCACCCCTTGCGGAATGAACAGCGAATCCCCCGCCTTCAACGTCACCGGCGCCCTGCCCTCCAGTTGATATTCGAACGTGCCGCTGATCACGTAAGCGACCTCGACACCCGGGTGCGCATGCCGGGGCGAGGTCACGCCCGGTTCGAAATCGACTCGCGCCTGAATCACTTCGCGCTCGGCAGCACCGAGGTCCTCGCGCACCAGATCGGTCCGGCTCAAACCTTGTTGCCAGCTCTTGGCTGGCGCGTCAGCCGCGTGGACGATGCCGATCATTGAAGCGAGTAGCGCAGCGCTGGCCAGTAACAGTGGACGATGCATGATGTTGCCCTCTCAAACGCAGTGGTGGTGTGACCGCTACTTTGGGAGTCGCGTGTATGGCTGATGTGTCGTAAACCCCGGGTTTATTGTTCGCGTGTGTCTGCGCGGCAACTTGATACACGCTTATACAAAAGCGTCTTTGCCCGGTGACAGTGCCAACAGCCATGTCCTGAATGCCACGATCTTCTTCGATTGCGCCGTTTCATGGGGCGCTACCAGATAAAAACCCAGCTCATCTTGCAAGCGCAGATCGAACGGAGCCACCAGACGCCCGGCCCGCAGATCGTCCTCGACATAGGTTGAACGGCCAATGCACACACCCTGCCCGTCAACCGCTGCCTGTACCGCCATCAGCGCCAGATCGAAGGTCAGGCGCGGGCCTTCAGCGAGTTGCGGCCGTTGGCCTGCGGCACGCAACCAGGCGCTCCAGTCACCGGCCGTCGCGCCACTGACTTGCAGCAATGCGTGATTGGCCAGGTCTGCGGGCGTTCGCAACGTCTTCGCCAATGCCGGGCTGCATACCGGGAAAACATCATCGGACATCAGAAAATCGCCACGCAAACCCTTCCAGTCGCCGCGCCCATAACGGATCGCCGCATCAATCGTGCCCTTGCGAAAGTCGACCAGCTCAGTGACCGCACTGATTCGCACATCGATAGCGGGAAACGCCTGCTGAAAGGACGGCAACCGCGGCAACAGCCACTTCGATGCAAACGACACCAGCGTACTGATCGTCAGCACGCTTTTATCGCGAGACGCGAGCAACTGCTCAGTCGAATACCGCAGCTCATGAAACGCTGCACGCACACCCGGCAAATAGGCGTGCCCGTCCTCGCTCAGCACCAACCCCTCGTTGAGCCGCAAAAACAGAGGCCCGCCCAGCTCGGTTTCGAGTCGACGGATCTGGTGACTGACAGCGGTCTGGGTGACATTGAGTTCTTCGGCAGCCTTGGTGAAGCTCATGTGCCTGGCGACCGTTTCAAAGGCGCGCAAGCCTTTCAGCGAGGGAAGTCGGACCGTCATGGTTCTGAGTGCTCATGAGATTTTGTCATACGCTAGCACCGTAAATGACCTTTGCGAAAGCCGCTTCGGCAATGGAATCTGGCGCTCTCTCTCAGCAAGGAAGCGCCATGAAACTGTATTTTGCGCCCATGACCTGTTCGCTTTCCCCGCACATTGTGCTGCGAGAACTGGGTTTGCCGTTCGAACTGGTTCGCGTCAACAACCAGAGCAAACGCACCGCCGATGGCCGCGACTTTCGCGAGATCAATCCGAAGGGCTACGTTGCAGCGCTGGTTCTGGATAACGGCGAGGTACTGACGGAAGGGCCGGCGATCCTGCAGTTTCTACTCGATCAGGTGCCCGCCAACACGCTGGCGCCACCCTTGGGTTCATGGGAGCGCACGCGTTTGCAGGAACATCTGAACTTCATCAGTACGGAAATTCACGGTGGCAGTGCACCGCTGTTCAATGCGCAGATCCCGGAATCGGTCAAAACGATTTTCCGCCACACACTGTTCAAGCGCCTCGACTACCTGAATCAGCAACTGTCGGCTCGGAACTATCTGATGAGCCAATTCGGCGTCGCCGATGCTTATCTGTTTACGGTACTGAAATGGCTGCCGACCTTTGCCATCGACATACAGGACTGGCCGGCACTTGCCAGCTACATGCAGCGCATCGGCGCCCGCCCCTGCGTTCTTGCAGCCATCGCGGCGGAAGCCGCGACGCAGCCGGTCTGACCGGCCTCTGTTGCCACGGAGCGGGCCATGTCGACGCTGTATCTGTAAACTGCGGCCATCTTCACTCGCTCACTCAAAGGATCAGCATGGCTAACCAAGACATCACCTTCACTCCAGATCCGGACGCCGACTCGATTTCCTCGGACGTTGCCACATTCAACGGCATCATGGTTTCCACCCAGATTCCAACCCGTGCCGACGGCAGTCTGGAACTGGGCGATATCACCGCGCAAAGCGAATGCACCCTGCAAGCGCTGAAAGTTGCGCTGGAACGTGCCGGCAGTTCGATGGATCGGGTGATGCACTTGACGATCTACCTGACCGACATGGCCGATCGCGCCGCATTCAACGAGGTGTACAAGCGCTACTTCGCCAAGCCTTGGCCGGTGCGTGCGGCGGTGGGTGTGGCGTCGCTGGCGGTTGAAGGGATGCGCGTGGAAGTCACCGCGATGGCGGCCAAAGCCTGAGCGCCACTCCTTTCAGGTCATCAGCCGCCGCCTCATAGAGGCTTAAAACCCGAGCCAAGCCTGTAAAGGCTGGCTCGCGTCTTTTCAGGATCGCTTCCGGGCTTCAAGTGGCCCAGTGGCAACAAGCGATAACTTTCCTTCCTTTACGCGATATTTTTTGACTTCACCTTGGTCTTCAAACTCAAAGTCGAAGTGGAAATTGGCGGTTATCGAACCGTTCGCGTCATTTCTCTGAAACTTAATTTTTCCCGCCTTGGCATAGATGATATTTGGGGTCATTGTGATGAGCCCTTGAACACTACTACCCAGCCCCCCTATGTCGTGTTCTCCATCGGGTAGCTCGTTATCAATAACGAACGACATTATTTCGATAATGTTGTTCGCATCCTCTCGATGGTGCGCGATAAGGCTAAAGGTTTCGGCGGATCCGAAGTACAGAGCTTTACCTTCTTGGGTTGCCTGAAATACCGGCCCGACAAGGTGCGGATGGGCAGGGTCAATCACTGCTTTGTAGTAAATTTCCGGCGCGTGGGCCCCTCTGTTCAAATTATTTTTGTTGATACCTAAATAACGAAAATGGTCTTTATCGTTCATAGCAACATGTCCTTTTCGTAATGAATGGTCGGCGAATGACTTCGTTACTATTTCCAACTTACGTCTGAACAACAACTGACAGGTCTGACAGTTGTGCGAATCCGCGAAACGTGACAAGCGCGATTTGCAGACCATCGGTACATAGGTGCCGACATGTCGTTTCACGGGTAGAATGCGCGCCTAACCGTGACAGCCTGACTAAAAAAACTATGTCCTTGCCCAAGCATCACCTGGAATTGCTCAGCCCTGCCCGCGATGTCGCCATCGCCCGTGAGGCGATCCTGCACGGCGCCGACGCCGTGTACATCGGCGGCCCGAGCTTCGGCGCGCGCCACAACGCCTGCAACGAAGTCAGCGAAATCGCCGAGCTGGTGGAATTCGCCCGCAAGTATCACGCGCGCATTTTCACGACCATCAACACCATCCTGCACGACAACGAACTGGAGCCGGCGCGCAAGCTGATCCATCAGTTGTACGACGCCGGTGTCGACGCGCTGATCGTTCAGGATCTGGGCGTGATGGAGCTGGACATTCCGCCGATCGAACTGCACGCCTCGACGCAGACCGACATCCGCACCCTTGAGCGAGCGAAGTTCCTCGATCAGGCCGGTTTCTCGCAACTGGTATTGGCCCGTGAGCTGAACCTGCAGGAAATCCGCGCGATCGCCGACGAAACCGACGCCGCCATCGAGTTCTTC
Organism: Pseudomonas sp. ok266; assembly: GCF_900110195.1. Taxonomy (NCBI): domain Bacteria; kingdom Pseudomonadati; phylum Pseudomonadota; class Gammaproteobacteria; order Pseudomonadales; family Pseudomonadaceae; genus Pseudomonas; species Pseudomonas sp. ok266. Next base: position 241,775 of record NZ_FOCU01000006.1, read on the forward strand.
ATTCACGGCGCGTTGTGCGTGGCCTTCTCCGGCCAGTGCAACATTTCCCACGCGCAAACCGGGCGCAGCGCCAACCGTGGCGACTGCTCGCAGGCTTGCCGCTTGCCGTACACCCTCAAAGATGAAAAGGGTGGCGTGATCGCCTACGAAAAACACCTGCTGTCGATGAAAGACAACAACCAGAGCGCCAACATCCGCGCCCTGGTTGAAGCCGGTGTGCGCTCGTTCAAGATCGAAGGTCGCTACAAGGACATGGGCTATGTGAAGAACATCACCGCCTATTACCGCCAGCGCCTCGACGACGTGCTCGAAGACCGCCCGGATCTGGCCCGCGCCTCCAGCGGCCGCACCGCGCACTTCTTCCTGCCCGATCCGGAAAAGACTTTCCACCGTGGTAGCACCGACTACTTCGTCACCGATCGCAAGATCGACATCGGCGCTTTCGATTCGCCGACCTTCACCGGCCTGCCAGTCGGCACCGTCGAGAAAGTCGGCAAACGCGACATGCAGGTCGTCACCCAGGAGCCGCTGTCCAACGGCGACGGCTTGAACGTGCTGGTCAAGCGCGAAGTGGTCGGTTTCCGCGCCAACATCGCCGAAGCCAAAGGTGAGTTCGAAGAAGACGGCGAGAAGTGCTACCGCTATCGCGTCGAGCCGAACGAGATGCCCGAAGGCTTGTACAAGCTGCGCCCGAACCACCCGTTGAATCGCAACCTCGATCACAACTGGCAACAGGCGCTGCAGAAGACCTCTTCCGAGCGTCGCGTGGCCCTGAGCTGGGTCGCTCGTCTGCGTGAAGAACAGCTGGAAGTGACTGCCACCAGTGAAGAAGGCATCAGCGCCAGCGTCAGCCTCGCCGGTCCGTTCGGCGTGGCCAACAAGCCTGAGCAAGCGCTCGAACAGCTGCGCGATCTGCTCGGCCAGCTCGGCACCACGCAGTACCACGCCACCGACGTCAAGCTGGATGCGCCACAGGCGTTCTTCATCCCCAACTCGCAGCTCAAGTCGCTGCGTCGTGAAGTGATCGAAGCCCTGACCGCTGCCCGTGTCGCCGCTCATCCGCGTGGCGGCCGTAAAGCCGAAACCAGCCCGCCGCCGGTGTATCCGGATTCGCACCTGACCTTCCTCGCCAACGTCTATAACCAGAAGGCGCGCGACTTCTACCACCGTCACGGCGTGAAGCTGATCGACGCTGCGTACGAGGCTCACGAAGAGCCGGGCGAAGTGCCGGTGATGATCACCAAGCACTGTCTGCGCTTCTCTTTCAACCTGTGCCCGAAACAGGCGAAAGGCGTGACCGGCGTGCGCACCAAGGTTGCACCGATGCAGTTGATCCACGGCGATGAAGTGCTGACGCTGAAGTTCGATTGCAAGCCGTGCGAAATGCACATCATCGGCAAGATGAAAGGCCACATCCTCAACCTGCCGCAACCGGGCAGCGTGGTCGGCCACATCAGCCCCGAAGACCTGATGAAAACCATCCCGCGCGCACCGCACTGAGTGGATGACGTGCGCGGTGCTTCGGCGCCGCGCACGCCTGCCCTGCACCACCGGGCTAAATCGCAGGCATAAAAAAACGCCAACTTCTTGCGAAGTTGGCGTTTTTTTCGAATATGGCAGGGGCGGCTGGATTCGAACCAACGCATGGCAGGATCAAAACCTGCTGCCTTACCGCTTGGCGACGCCCCTACTGCTCTTTCCAGCTACTCCGTTAGTTTCGCTGTGAGAACGGGGCGCAATTTACCAAGGTTTTTTTGCTTTGGGAAGCGCGAAGTGAAATATTTTTTGTTTTAAAACAGCGACTTAATATTTTGGCCTGAATCAGGTCCAGGGGGAGTCGGTTTCGCCGCCGTGTATCACACTGTGTACGCCCCCCGCCGCGACACATCGACTTTCAACAAAGCCGTTCTTCGACACAGGCCAGATACGTCTCCGCGCTCAAATGCACTCAAGGTTTCAGGTGTTCATTCAGAACCCTTGGCCAAAGGCTCGCAAAGGAGACGTCACCATGAAGATGGCACTGCACACCCGCAAAACTGCATTCGGCTTGTCGATTCTGGCTGTGGCGCTGTTCGGCGCTTTTGGCAGCGCTCAGGCGCAAACCACTGAACCGGCCGCCGTCAGCTATTCCGCGCCCTCACCCTTCGGCCCGCTCAAGCAAGTGAAGGCTGGCGTGCTTGACGTCGCCTATGCCGAAACCGGCCCAGCAGACGGCCCCGTGGTGATCCTGTTGCACGGTTGGCCCTACGACATTCACAGCTACGATGAAGTCGCGCCGCTGCTCGCGGCCAAGGGTTATCGGGTGTTGATGCCCTATGCGCGCGGTTATGGCGATACGCAGTTCCTCTCCAAAGACACCCTGCGCAACGGTCAACCAGCGGCGCTGGCCAGTGATGTCATCGACTTCATGGATGCGCTGAAGATCAAACAAGCGGTGCTCGGTGGTTATGACTGGGGCGCGCGTTCGGCGGACATCGTTTCGGCGCTGTGGCCGGAACGCGTGAAGGCATTGGTTTCGGTCAGCGGTTATCTGATCGGCAATCAGGCCGCCGGGCAAAACCCGCTGCCGCCCAAGGCGGAATTGCAGTGGTGGTATCAGTTCTACTTCGCTACCGACCGTGGTCGTGCCGGTTACGAGAAAAACACTCACGACTTTGCCAAGCTGATCTGGCAACTGGCCTCGCCGCAGTGGAAATTTGACGACGCCACGTTCGATCGCAGTGCCAAAGCGCTGGAGAACCCCGATCACGTCGACATCACCGTGTTCAACTACCGCTGGCGTTTAGGCCTGGTTCAGGGTGAAGCGAAATACGCCGCGCTGGAACAGAAGCTCGCTACCGCGCCGTCGATCAACGTGCCGACCATTACCCTCGAAGGCGATGCCAACGGTGCGCCGCACCCGGCGCCGGAGGATTACGCCAAGCGTTTTACCGGCAAGTATCAGTTCCGCTTGATCAATGGCGGGATCGGGCACAACTTGCCGCAGGAAGATCCGCAGGCGTTTGCCAAAGCGGTGATTGATGCGGATCACCTGTAGAAACAAAAAAGCAGTCAGCCGCAATGGCTGACTGCTGATCCTTAACGTGTGCAACTACTCGGTTGGCACAACCAGATCCAACGCCTTATTCACCGCCAACTCCCCCAACATGACCACTTGCGCTATGCCCAGCAGGGTATGACGGCTTGATCCCTCCAGCACCCCGGCAAAATTGCCGAGCATCACCGAGGCGGACGCCAACGACCCGCAAGCATTGGTCAGCAACGACTCGGTGTCTGCTTGCGGGTTGGCCATGAACAGAGCGTTTGGCGTATAGGGTTCGGCCATGATCGCGGCAGGCAACAGGTAATGGTCGAGTGCACGCTCTGCCGCTTCGTGGAGCTTTCTTGAATTGGGCGAGGCGTACGGCGATATCAGGTCAGTGACCGGTGGTTCGGGTGGCTGGGACATCAGCTGAAACTCCAGACAAGAACCGTTGGCGGCTCTTTGATAGAAGGCGTGAAGCGCCGCGATTACGGACGCTTCTGTGCAATGAGGGAGCGAGCCCCCTCACCCATCTGCTCCGCGACTAGTGCGGCAAGCGCTGGTTGTCCAGAACTCGGCCGACCACCAGCTCGCTGAGCATGATCACCTGTTGCAGGATCAGCATCTTTTTGCGCTGTGAGGGTTCTATCGAATCGGCGAGTTCACGGGCCATGTCAGTGGCGGAGGACAAGGTTTCAGTGGCTTCGACGAGCAGGGTTTCGTTATCCACTGTGGGGTCGATGAGGTAGATCTTGCCGGTCTTGCGGGTGGGTACTGAGGTCTTCAGCGCTGAGGGGTTGAGATAGAAGTTGATCGCGCGGTCGGTGGCCTCTTTGATGTTTTGAGGTTCGAGTGCGGCGTCGTAGGGGATTGGATCGGTTTCTGGCGGGTTTGGCGTAATTTTGAACATAGATGACACTCGCTTAGCAAAAAATAAGGAGCCATCACTCACGCTACCAAACGAGGTGGTGACCATTGCGCAGGTTGGTAGACCGGTCTAAGCGAGTAAACCCCGGCGCTCCCGAAGGAGCCCCACGCATGGCCACCATAAAAAACCGAGCCCCGAAAAGAGACTGCATATAGCGGCGCATAACGCTTAGAAAACGGGCTACCAAACCCGATCACTGTTTTGCAGTGACAGGGAAACGATACAGCCCGCCTCAAGGCGCGTAAGCCGGCGGATTCTGGCGTACGCGTAGGCAACGGCGCAAGGTGTTGTAGCCGTTATGGCGTAACAGTGCGTGTAAGTTAAACGTGCGTGGGTGATAGCGTTTAAAAGCCCCTCACCCTAGCCCTCTCCCAGAGGGAGAGGGGACTGACCGGGGTGTTTGGGAGAGCTACGCCGACGTGGGATACCGAGGTGAATTCAGGTGGGTGACGGCTTGGGTTATTTGACCAGGCGTTTTTCTTTTGATGGGCGATAGCCGAAATATGAGCTGTAGCATTTGCTGAAATGACTCGGCGAGACGAAGCCGCACGCGACCAGCACTTCCACTTGTGAAAGCTCAGTGTGCTGCAACAACCGTCGCGCTTCGGTGATGCGCAATTCCAGGTAATAGCGCTGCGGCGTGGTGCCCAGTTGTTCCTTGAAAAGACGTTCCAACTGACGACGAGAACGGCCGGCATACACCGCCAGTTGCTCCAGCTCCAGCGGCTCTTCCAGATTGGCATCCATCAGCTTCACCACTTCACGCAACGGCGCACTGACGCAGATGTTCTCGTCTGGTTTGATGCGCCGGTAACGCGATTCCTCGAAGGCGAGGATGTCTTCGATCCCTTCGACCAGGGCTTTGCCGTGCAGGCTTTTGATCCAGTCGAGTGCCATGTGGAAAGCGCCGGACGGACTCGATGCAGTGAGCCGGTCGCGGTCGATCACGTAAGGCTCACTGCTGACATGGGTGGTTTTGGCGATTTCAGTCAGCGCCGGGCGATGTTCCGGGTGGATCGCGCAGCGATAGCCGTCGAGCAATCCGGCGCGGCCGAGGAACCACGAACCGTTCCACAACCCGGCGAGGCTGATGCCCCGCTCCGCTGCAACCTGAAGCAAATGAATAAACTCCTCACTCGCCCGCAACTCGGTGCGATACCCGCCACACACCACCAGCAGATCCAGTTGCGCCAGCGCGGCTGAATCCAGACGTGCGTCAGGGCGGATGACCAGCCCCAGATCACTGATGACTTCACCGTCACCCAAGCCAAACGTGCGCGACGAAAACAACCCCGGACGCAACAGGTTGGTAGTGACAACGGTGTCCAGCGCCTGGGTAAACGCCGGTAGCGAAAAGTGTTCCAGCAGCAGAAAACCGGTGCGGGTCATGCGCGGGTCATCCGCGCTTTGCTCATTCAGATAGCGGAGGTTTTTCCCCTTCATGCCTCCGCTGAATTGGCGTCGTTCGATCAAGTTCGGGTCCATCGGTCATGTTGTTGTGCGCCGATAGTTGGCTTGATCGGTCAAAGAGTCAATCACGCCGGTGAATGGCGAACAGTTTCAGTGGGGGGGTGTCCGCCAATCCATCTCTGACTCAAACAGCCGAGAAAACCCCGGCGCCTAAACGCCCCTCGAGACGCCCACACAGCACGTAGTGCTGATAGCCGCTGGAGAACGATCCCTGGGAAATCGCGATCCTGACATCGTCATTCAATCGAAGGTACTGGGCTTCATCAAAGTTTTCTGCGCTGACTTCACCCGCACGCCCGAGACGCTCGCTGTCCACCGTGAGACCTTGGCTGGCGAAGTGCTCGAAATCGATGATGCGATTCACCGCGTGCCGCTCCAGCACACCCTGATTGGGATGCATCGAGTAGATATGCAGGCCTTTATTGGCGCAGCGGTCGCACATGTCGACACAGTTTTTCTGCGTCGATTTACGCCGCGTCAGCTCTTCAAGCGGCATGTCGAGGTACTTGCCAACCTGATACTCGGTCTGATTGAAGATCGTGCAGCAAAGCACCGTGTTGCCATTGCAGTCGATGACCAGCCAGTCATCCTTGAGCGTGCACGCCATCTTGGGAAATTGCTGGATGACGTTGACGAGATCGTCGTACGGCGGCAATGCGAGGCGTTTCAGGGTGTCAATGTCCGTAGCCGTGACAGACGGGTCACGCTCGACAATGGCCAGTGTCTTCTCCAGCGGCATCATCACCGAATACCCGGTGGTGAAGATGAAGCCAAGACGCTCACTGAACGCGCGCATCAGTGATTCTTCTTCGATGTTATCCAGGTAGCGGTGATAGTAAACATCCACACGGGTTCTCAGACCCAGGCGCTGTTTGATCTCCTGCAGGGCGATCATGTTTTGTTTTACAACTTCGATATCGCCGCCGACATGGCCCTTTTCGTAGGTCTCCTGGTAAAAACCCGAGAGCGAAATACGGAAGTAACTCGGCTCGGCCATCAGGGCCTTTTCCATATTCTTGGCGAGATTAAGGTTGGTGCTGATACCGCTGCCCATGCCGGCAGCATTAATGATCTCGATAAATTCGCCAATTTTTGGATGAATCAGCGGCTCGGTCCAGTTATAGAGGTAGATGGTGTCGACGCCCTCTGTCTTGGCCTTATCGACAATCTGCTTGAACATGTCGAGCTGCATGGCTTTTTTGAAATTGAGATTTTCCGAGTTGCCCATTGGGCAAGACGGGCAGCTCAGATTGCACGCACCGACGATATCGATGTACATATTCATGCGGGTGAAGCTCCTAGAATTGAAAGCCATGCATCTCATCACTACGGGCTTTCAAGTCGCCTGATTGTGTTGGTATTTTGACGGCACTGGCACAGCAGCTAGCAATAACTGCACCACAATGCTTCTACGCCATTAACTCAACGACCCAATCGATGAACACGCGCAATTTCAGGCTGACATGCCGGTTCGGCGGATAAGCAATGTAGAGCGGCATCGGCGCGAGTTTCCAGTCTTCGAACAGCGGCACCAGCTCGCCACGCGCTTGATGGGCGGCAGACATGTATTTGGGTAACCACAGCACGCCCATGCCCGCCAGACCTGCCGCGAGATAAGCGTTGCCGTCATCGACTGCCAATACGTGCCGTCCCTTGATTTGCAGGTTTTCAGTGGCGTTGTGCAAGGCATATGGCACCGGTTTGCCGGTGCGTGCCCAGAGAAAACCGACCACGCGATGGTGGCTGTCTTCCAGGTCTCTCGGGTGCGCGGGGATGCCCGCGCGCGCCAGGTATTGCGGTGCGGCAAACACCCCCAACTGCAGATCGGCGACCTTGCGTGCCATCAGCGACAGGTCCATGAGTTCGCCGCCGCGCACCACGCAATCGACGTTCTCATCAATGATGTCGACGATACGGTCACTGACGCCCATGTCGATCTGGATATCCGGATAGCGCGCGTGAAACTCAGGCAGGGCCGGCACCAGAATCAACCGTGCGAGCGGACTCGGGACGTCCACTCGCAGCCGGCCCGAAGGTGATGCCGCCGCGCCTGGCAGGCTGGTTTCGGCATCATCGAGGTCGGCGAGCAAGCGGATCACGCGTTGGTAATACGCCGCGCCATCGGCGGTGACATTGACCTTGCGCGTGGTGCGATTGAGCAACTTGACCCGCAGGCGCGCCTCCAGTTGCTGAACCAGTTGGGTCACGGTGGTCTTGCTCATGTGCAAGGTTTCCGCCGCTTTGGTGAAACTCCCCGCCTCGACCACTCGGGCGAAGGCCTGCATTGCGTCAAAACGGTCCAAGGTGTGCCCTCGATTGTTTGGATTTCACAAACAGTGAACGCCAAGCTTGCGCGTTTATCGCTGGCCTGCAAATACCTACAGTGGCTCCATCAACTCAAATGAAGGAGACACTCCCATGACTCAGCGCGATGTTGTTTTTCCATCCGCACGCCGCACGCTTTACGAACGCCACCGTTACTCGCCAGCCATTCGCTCCAACGGTTTTCTGTTTATCTCGGGACAGGTCGGCAGCACCGAGGACGGCACGCCAGAGCCAGACCTGAAAAACCAGGTGCGTCAGGCGTTCACTAACCTCAATGCAATCCTTGCAGAGGCCGGTGCCAGCTTCGATGACGTGGTGGATGTCACCGTATTCATCGTTGATCCCCAGTCGAAATTCGAGACGATCTGGGATGTGGTGCTGACCGAGTTCTGGGGCGAGGCGCCGCATCCGACGGTGACGGCGGTTGGTGTGACCTGGCTGTATGGGTTTGATTTCGAGATCAAGGTGATTGCCAGGTTGCCGTAAATATCCGGACACATCCATTCGTTTGCCATTTCAGAGGTCGTCTGTTTGCATGCTGCCCCACATCAGCATTCAGATCAGGGAGAGGATCGATGAACATTTTGGTGGTGGGTGCCAGTAAAGGCTTGGGCCGAGCTTTTATCGAAGGTTTGGGTAACGCGGGAGACACACTGATTGGTGTGTCCCGCACGCGTCCCGAAGGTTTGGTGTGCGAGGCAGAGCATCCAGTACGCTGGGTGGAAACCGATCTGATGAACCCGGCCAAAGCCGCGCACGCCATCGAGCATGCGGTCGTCGACGATGGGCTGGATACGCTGATCTACAACCTCGGCATCTGGGAAGAGTCGGCTTTCGATCCAGCCTATGACTTTCTCGACAGTCCGGACGACGAATTGCAAGCCATCGTCAGTTGCAACATCAGCGCAACAATCCTGTTGATCAAACGCCTGCTTCCCCTTCTGCTGAAAAGCCCCCATCCCAGAATCATCCTCACCGGATCAACCTCGGGCCTGCCACAAAGCGGGCGTCCGGAAGTCGCCTTCGGCGCCTCCAAATTCGCCCTGCGCGGGATTGCCGATACGCTGCGCGAAGGCTACCGGCAGCAGCGTCTGGCGGTGACTTGCCTGAATCTGGGGTATCTCAACACCGAGGATCGGCTGAGCACGCTGCGAGATCTGGCTGCGCAGCGTGGCGAGGGTCAGCTGATTCCAGTTCACGATGTCGTTCAGGTGGTGCGCATGATTCTGAGTCTGTCTTCGGCCAGCTACGTCAAGGAACTCACCCTGCCGGCAATCCTCGACGAACGCTTTTGACCGTTCCTGCCCTGATGGCGCTGGCCTTTACGCGTGCGAATACGTATAACCTCGCCGATTCGTCTACCCTCACGTTGCGCCCTGGTTCAGCACTTCACACTTTTTGACGCTCACGAAACGGAGAATTCCATGCTCAAACGAACACTGGCACTGACCGCCGGCCTGGCCCTGTCCTTTTCTACTTTGGTGGTGCAAGCCGCTGACGTTTTGCGCGTCAGCGCGATTCCCGATGAAGCCCCGACCGAGTTGCTGCGCAAGTTCGAACCACTGGGTGCTTATCTGGAGCAGCAACTGGGCATGAAGGTGCAGTTCGTGCCGGTGGCCGACTACCCGGCAGTGGTTGAAGCACTCGCGACCGATCGCCTCGACATGGCCTGGCTCGGCGGTTTCACGTTCGTGCAGGCACGTTTGAAAACCGACGCAACGACGCCAGTGATCCCGTTGGTACAACGCGAACAGGATGCGCAGTTCACCAGCAAATTCATCACCGCTGACCCCAATGTGCATAGCCTCGCCGACTTGAAGGGCAAGACCTTCGCTTTCGGTTCGGTGTCGTCGACTTCCGGCAGCCTGATGCCGCGTTACTTCATGCTGAAAAACGACAACATCAAGCCTGAGGGCTATTTCAGCCGTGTCGCCTACTCCGGCGCCCACGACGCCACCGTGGCCTGGGTGCAGGCTGGCAAGGTTGACGCCGGTGTGCTGAACGCCAGTGTCTGGCAGAAACTGGTCGACGCCGGCAAGGTCGACACCAACAAGGTCAAAGTCTTCGCTACCACCCCGACCTACTTCGATTACAACTGGACTGTGCGCGGCACCCTCGACCCAGCACTGGCCGCGAAGATCAAAAAAGCCTTCCTTGATCTGAACCCGGCCAACCCTGAGCAGAAGAAGATTCTTGATCTGCAGGCCGCCAGCCGCTTCATCGAGACTAAACCCGAGAACTACAAGGGCATCGAGGAAGCCGCCCGCGCCGCCGAACTACTGAAATGACCCTACGCCTCAAACAAGGCAACCTGCGCCACGCCAATGGAGTCGACGCCCTGCGCGGTGTCGACTTGCAGATTGGCGTCGGCGAACAGGTGGCCATCATTGGCCCGTCCGGGGCCGGAAAATCGAGTTTGCTCAACCTGCTGGCCACCGCACTGCGGCCCAGCAGTGGCGAGATTGAAGTGCTGGGCGAACGCGCCTGGCACTTGTCCGCCCGCCTGCGTCAGCGTCTGCGCGCGCGGATCGGCCTGGTGCATCAGGCGCCGCCACTGCCACCGCGTCAGCGCGTGGTGACGGCGGTGCTGGCCGGCAAGCTCGGCCAATGGAGTCTGGGTAAAAGTCTTTTGAACCTGTTGCATCCGCTGGATGTGGCCGGTGCACGCGCGGCGTTGGCGCGACTGGACCTGGGCGACAAATTATTCGCGCATTGCCAGCAATTATCTGGCGGCCAGTTGCAACGCGTCGGCATCGCCCGCGTGTTATATCAGGCGCCGGAAATCCTCTTGGCCGACGAACCGGTGTCAGCCATGGACCCGGTCATGGCCGGGCACACGCTGTCGATCCTCTCGCGACATGCCCGCGAACGTAACGTCACGCTGGTGGCGAGCCTGCATGCGGTGGATCTGGCGCTGTCGCACTTCCCGCGAATCATCGGTCTGCGCGACGGGCAGATTCTGTTCGACAGCGCCTCCGCTCAAGTCAGCCCCGAGATGCTCGACGCGCTGTACGCCAACGAAAAGCTGCAATCGCCGACCGCTGCGTTGGCGCCTTTGACTGTGCAGATTCCACGATGCTGAAAGCCGATTCACGCGATCCCGCTGCATGGCCACGTCTGCTGCTGACGTTGCTGGCGATAGCTTTGCTGTGGCCGGGCATTCAGCTCAGCGAGCTGAATCTGGGCGTATTGCTCCCCGACAGCCAGAATGAAATGGGCCGTTTTGTCGCGCAGTTCTGGCCACCGGCGCACGACGAAGCGTTTCTGCAGTTACTGCTCAAAGCCACCCTGCAAACTCTGGCCATCGCCACCGCCGGCATGGCTCTGGCGCTGGTGTTGGCGATACCGGCGGGCCTGGTCGCCAGTCGTGCGCTGTCGCTGTCTGCCGCGTCACGCGGTGGCGTGCCGAGCCGACTGGGGCGTCTGTTGCGCTGGCCGGTGCGCGGACTGTTGATTTTCCTGCGCAGCGTGCCGGAAATTGTCTGGGCGCTGCTGTTTGTGCGCGCCGTAGGGTTGGGGCCGGCGGCCGGTGTGCTGGCCATCGCCATCACCTACAGCGGCATGCTCGGCAAAGTCTATGCGGAGATTTTTGAATCGACCGATCAGCGTCCGGCGCACGCACTGTTGCAGGCTGGCAGCGGGCGTCTGGCGGCGTTTGCTTACGGCACGTTGCCCAACGTCGGGTCCGAACTGCTCTCGTACACGGTCTATCGCTGGGAATGCGCGATCCGCGCGTCAGTGGTGATGGGGTTTGTCGGCGCCGGCGGCCTGGGTCAGCAGATCGACCTGTCGATCCGCATGTTCGCCGGCGGTGAAGTCGCCAGTATTCTGCTGTGCTTCCTGGTGCTGGTATTGGCCGCCGACCAACTCAGTCGCCTGCTGCGCTGGAGGCTGACATGAACCGGCTGATCAACTTGCTGCTGATCGCCGGAATCGCGCTGGCTGTCATCGCGTCTTTCGCTTATCTGGGACTGGATCTGGGCGAGGTGGGCAGCGCCACCAGCCTCAAGCAGATGGGCGCGTATGTGCAGCGTTTTCTCAGCCCGGACTTGAGTGCGGACTACCTGAAAGCCATCTTGCATGGTTCGATGGAAACTCTGGCGATGTCGGCCCTCGGCACCCTGCTCGCCGCTGTGTTCGGCATCATTCTCGCCCTGCCCGCCGCCGGGCGTTTCGGCTGGCCGCTGCAAAGTGCCTCGCGCTTGCTGCTCAATGCCTTGCGGGCGATACCGGAACTGGTCTGGGCGGCATTGATGGTGCTCGCCGCCGGCCTCGGCCCGAACGCCGGCACCCTCGCCCTCGCCCTACACACCACCGGGGTGCTCGGTCGCTTGTTCGCCGAAGCCTTGGAAAACACGCCACCGCAACCGGCCGAAGCCATTCGCTTGCAGGGCGGCAACCCGATTCTGGCCTTCTGCTACGGCACCCTGCCGAACCTTGCGCCGCAACTGCTCGCCTACGTTCTGTACCGCTGGGAAAACAACATCCGCATGGCCAGCGTGCTGGGTTTTGTCGGCGCTGGCGGATTGGGGCAGATGCTCTATGTGAGCCTCAGCCTGTTTCAGGAAGCGCAAGCCAGCACGGTGATTCTGGCGATGCTGGTGCTGGTGTTTGTGGTCGACTGGTTGAGTGCGTGGAGCCGGCAACGCGGGGTGAATGCGTGAGTATCAGTGGTAACCGGCGCCTCATTCGGCGCCGGCCCGACGAGACTTTAGTCAGATCTCGATGGTTTTCACCTCGGGGTTATACATTGCCCCGATAATTTCCCGTGCGCCTGCCAATGGAGATTCTTTGGTGATACTGACAATTGCGCCAATCGACGAACTGATCAACTCACTGTTGCCGCTGGCAATACCTTTGTCCAACGCCTCAAAGAATCCGCTGATGGTCGTGGCCCTCTCCTTGAACATCCCCGAGAGATACTGCTCCAGCACTTTGCGTTGACCTTCGATTCTGGCCAACTGCGTTTCTTTATAGGCGTTGATTTCCGTTCGTTTGGTTTCTTCAACCTCGGAAATTTTCTTGTACTCGGACCAAGCCGACACGAGCATTTTAAAAGACTCGCCGGCGGTATCAGCCGGATTGACGGGGAGCTTTCCTACCAGGCCTGCAATTTCATTTTTCATGGTCTCAGTCCAGGGTCAGAATGCCGGTAAGTGTGCGTTTAATGTCTTTAGTTGCGCCGCCGTCATCGGCAATGATCGCGACATCCAGGACCTTCTTGAGCCCCACTCCCAAAGCCAGCATTTGTTCGAATGCGACGGGGTCATTATCGTTATCGACTTTGACCTGCTCGAAACGTACGACTAACTCATTGATGGTGTTGGTGATTTCCTTGGCATTGGAGCGAACGCCTTTGAGTGTGGTCTTGACCACCTCCATATTGGCAATTGCCGTGGCAACCTCCGCTTCATACTGGTGTGCCTTGGTCAGTGCTTCTTCCGCTTTGCTGGCCATCATGAAACCGCCGATGGCCAGCGCCGGGCCCAGCACAATCCCACCCAACGCCAACATACCGCCAGCCATGCCAAAACCGCCTGCACTGAGTGCCCCACCGCCAAGCCAGGCCAGCGTGGCATTGGTGGCCGCGACGCCTGAAAGTCCGGAAATGGCAGCTCCGGTGGAGGCGCTCGCCAGCGCACCGACCGAACCGTAGGCACCGATCGCGGCCAACGCGCCCCCGCCGATACCGGAAGCAAGACCCTTTTCAATTTCCAAAGAGTTGAGTACGAGCTTTTCGTAATCCTTGAGCTCTTCGATCGTCAGGTCTTCGTTAAACCCTTTCAGCGTGCTTTTGGCGTTCTTTTGTTTCTTGATCGCTTCGACCAGATATTTGATCTGGTGGGTGAACGTGTGAACCTTCAATTCACCCAGCGCTTCCAGCTCGCCTTGAGTCTCCTTGCGAGACTTGTCGAGGCTTTTGGAAGCCTTGTTGTATTGGGCTTCGGCCTCTTCGCCAATCTCCTTGGCTTTATCGAAGTTGCCCGATGCCTGAACCCCCTTCACGACGCCTGTAGCCGCCAGTGCAGCTGCTGCACCCCACAAAATAAACGGTAATGGCATTTCAGATCCCTCTCGATTAATTAGCGACAACAATCAAATTCTGCTGCTGCATTTCCTTACAAGCGTGAGCGTTCGCAGCGTAGTAATCCTCAAGGCGCATCGTCCCCGCCAGTCGCTGATCGTAAAAATCATCAATCCGGCAGATCAGCGGCCTCTTATCGTAAATACGGCACAGATAAGTGCTTACTTCGAAATTGACGCACACGCCATCTCCCCTGTTCAAAGAGGCATAGAGGGGTGATTTATCAAGATTTCTGCAGCACAGACCGCACTTAGTGCAAGGAAACATGATGACTTTTGAGTAGCGATCCTTTGCTCATCCTTCACATCCTGTGTTCGTCATTGGCACATGGCCGGGGAGAAGTGAGGAGAAAGATAGCTCAGTGCCATCACGACGTCTATCTTCACCGCAAACATCTCAGCCGCCTCGATCATAGAGACTGGCGAGTGGATATCTGCCAGAAGCTGATTATGCTCAAAGAAACCTTGCAAACGTGCGAGGCGGTCAGACTGTGCAGGTTTCACGCGAGAGCAATGGCGGCATTTGCCACAAGGCCAGAGTACGACAAGCAACAACGGGGGACTCCGGCCTACAACAATAAGCACGACGGAGAACACCCATGGCCACAACCTACACAACGTCCACCGGCAGTCCACCGCGCAGCGGCGGCATCACCAAGGAAGAGCGCAAGGTCATCTTCGCTTCGTCCCTTGGCACGGTTTTCGAGTGGTACGACTTTTATCTCTACGGTTCACTGGCGGCGATCATCGCCAAGCATTTCTTTGCCGGTGTCAACGAAACCACCGCGTTTATCTTCGCCCTGCTCGCCTTCGCCGCCGGGTTTGCCGTGCGGCCGTTCGGGGCGATTGTGTTTGGCCGGCTCGGCGACATGATCGGGCGCAAACACACGTTTCTCATCACCATCGTGATCATGGGCGTGTCGACCGCGATAGTCGGTCTGTTGCCCGGCTACGCGACCATCGGCGTCGCCGCACCGGTCATTCTGATCACCCTGCGCTTGCTGCAAGGCCTGGCGCTCGGCGGCGAGTATGGCGGCGCCGCGACCTACGTGGCCGAGCACGCGCCACGCAACAGACGCGGCTTCTTCACCTCGTGGATTCAAACCACCGCGACCCTCGGCCTGTTTCTGTCGCTGCTGGTGATCCTCGCCTGCCGCACGGCGCTGGGCACTGAAGCCTTCGAAGCCTGGGGCTGGCGGATTCCGTTTCTGTTGTCGATCCTGCTGCTGATCGTTTCGGTGTACATCCGCCTGCAACTGAGCGAGTCGCCGGTGTTCCAGAAAATGAAGGCCGAAGGCAAGGCGTCGAAAGCGCCGCTGACCGAATCCTTCGCGCGCTGGGACAACCTCAAAGTGGTGATCATGTCGCTGCTTGGCGGCACGGCCGGGCAAGCGGTGGTCTGGTACACCGGGCAGTTCTACGCGTTGTTCTTCCTGCTGCAAACGCTGAAGATCGACCCGCAAACCGCCAACCTGTTGATCGCCGGTTCGCTGCTGATCGGCACGCCGTTCTTCGTGATTTTCGGCAGCCTCTCCGACCGCATCGGGCGCAAGCCGATCATCATGGTCGGGTGCATGCTGGCGGCGCTGACGTACTTCCCGATCTTCCACGCGCTAACCCAGTACGGTAACCCTGATGTGTTTATCGCCCAGGAGAAGAACCCGGTCAAAGTGATCGCCAACCCGGATCAGTGCTCGTTCCAGTTCGACCCGGTGGGGAAGGCCAAATTCACCAGTTCCTGCGACCTGGCGAAGACCCTGCTGGCAAAACGGGCGATCCCGTATGAGAACGTGATTGCCGAGCCGGGCACCGTCGCACAAGTGCGCATCGGCGATAAAGTCGTCGAGAGTTTCGAAGGCAGCGCCCTGCCGGCCGCCGACTTCAAGACCCGCAACGATGCGTTCACCGCGACTCTCGGCACCGCGCTCAAGGAAGCCGGTTATCCGGAGAAAGCCGACCCGGCGAAAACCAACTACCCAATGGTGTTGCTCCTGCTGACCGTGCTGGTGATCTACGTGACCATGGTTTACGGCCCTATTGCCGCGTGGCTGGTCGAGCTGTTCCCGACCCGCATCCGCTATACCTCGATGTCGCTGCCGTATCACATCGGTAACGGCTGGTTTGGTGGCTTCCTGCCGACGGTGGCGTTTGCCATGGTCGCCGCGACCGGGGATATCTATTACGGCTTGTGGTATCCGATCGTGATTGCGGTGATGACAGCGATACTGGGCACGTTCTTCCTGCCGGAAACCAAGGATCGCGACATTCTCAAGGACTGACGCTGATTACCGTGCAGGAGCTGCCGAAGGCTGCGATCTTTTGATCTTTTTTTGAATATCAAGATCAATAGATCGCAGCCTGCGGCAGCTCTTACAAGGGAGTCAGCGAGTTCAGAATGGCCCCTGAGTGACCACACGGGTGTCGATGATCTGCTGTAGAACCTGAATACGCTGCTTGTAGATATCCGTCAGGCATTTCACATCAGCCGCGCATTGGCTACGCTTTTTCAGCCAGGTGTGCTGCTCCCCGATCAAAGCGTCACGCCCGCCCATGGGCAGAAAACGCCGGTCGAGCTTGTAGAGCAGCGCCATGCTCACGTCCATATCGTTAAGCGCGCGATGGGCACACACCGCTTTTTCGTCGGCGGCCTTGGCGCGCTCGCAGTCGAAACTGGCGGCGTGGCTGGCCCCGCCGATCATCAAAACAGACACACCGAGCACAGCTGCAAAGAGGCTTTTCGGGGACATGGCGTCAGGTATCCGGACAGTCGTGGATTGAATCGGTTTGGGCCATCGTGTGGCGTATAAGTTCTGCGCACCGCTCATCCCGGCGTCTCGCAAAAATATCGAACGCCCACCGCAACGTCACCTCCAATGTTTACATCACTGGAGGTCAGCACCATGATTAGCGATGACAGCAAAACCCCGAACGCCCCGCCCACCGACACCTCCGGCGAACCGGTGAATGTGGTCGAGCGCGATCTTGAAGACCGGGACGACGACCCCGAAGCCGTGGACGAGGTGATCACGCCTTCATCCACCCGCGTGAAGGAACAGGACGCCGAGACGCTACAGCGCAAGATCGATGAGATAGAGCGCAAAGTGGCCGATGGTAATTAGTGGTTTGCAGGCGATCGCAACAGTCTGCGGGATCTACCCCCTCACCCCAGCCCTCTCCCCCAAGGGGGCGAGGGGGAAAGGGAGCCGATTTGTGTGCTTTTCACGATCTGAGTTCGACGCGCAATTGCACATCGGTAACTTGCATGAACACCCCGGTCAGGTCCCCCACCGTCCGGGAGAGGAGGAAAGGGGCCGGTTTTTGTGCTCTTCAAATCTTGCGTTCAACTCGGTATTTCAAGTCGGTGTAACTTGCATGAACACCCCGGTCAGTCCCCCCACCATCCGGGAGAGGGGGAACGGGGCCGATTTTTGTGCTCTTCAAATCTTGCGTTCAACTCGGTATTTCAAGTCGGCGTAACTTGCATGATCACCCCAGTCAGTTCCCCCACCGTCCGGGAGAGGGGGAAAGGGGCCGATTTTTGTGCTCTTCAAATCTTGCGTTCAACTCGGTATTTCAAGTCGGCGTAACTTGCATGAACACCCCGGTCAGTCCCCTCTCCCCCTGGGAGAGGGCTAGGGTGAGGGCCTCTTCGCCATATTGAGTTTCACGGCCGCCCGAATCAGCGCAATCAACGCTTTCTCATCAATCCGGTCACCCTCGTGGAAATCAATCGCCCGTCGCGTATTGCCCTCCAGACTGGCATTGAACAACCCCGCCGGATCATCAGTGACGCACCCTTGGCAAAGGTATTTCCACCGCAGCCTTGTACGTCTCGCCAGTTCAGCGCTCAACGCACATTGCGATACAGCATCAACCGCGCACTTTCATGCAACCCCCGCGTCAGTTCCAGCAAGCGCTGAAACTCCTGCGGGTGTTGCTCGGCGACGTTGTCCCGCGGCGTGGCTGAGCGCAGGTCATGCAAGGTCGGCGCGCTGCCGTCGTGTTGCATTTGCAGCAGATGATGCTGGGTCACGCCGCCGATCAACGGGAACGTACCTTCGCGCAACACCAGCGGCACCACGCGCTCGCCTTCCGGCGCCGGCTGCTGAATGTCGCGGCCCATCGCGCCGTTGCTGAACGGGATACCGGCCATGCCCGCCACGGTCGGCAGCAGGTCCACTAGCCCCACCGCTTCATCGATCACCTTGGGTTTAAGCAAGCCCGGCGCATGAATCAGCATGGGCACATGGTTGCTTTCCAGCCCCAGTTGTTCGAAGGCCGGTGGCATGTGCGGGATCTGGCTGATGCGGGTGTTGTGGTCGCCGAAGAACACGAAAATCGTGTTGTCGTAATAGCCGCCGGCCTTGGCCAGTTCCATCAGCTTGCCAATGTTGAAGTCCAGCAGGCGCACGGCATTGTATTGCTCGACGCTGCGTGAACCGGCGGCTTGCACCTGCTCCAGCGACAGATTACTGATCTGGAAGCCGTCGTTGTCTTTGGGAATGGTGAACGGCCGATGGTTACCCGACGTTTGCACGTAGGCGAAAAACGCTCGGTCCTTGGGCAAGTCACGCAGGATGCGGTCGCTTTCCTTGAACAAGTCCAGATCGGAAATCCCCCAGACATCCACCAGCGGCGAACGCCAGTCGCTCTCCTGATACAGCTTCACGCCCTCGATACTTTGCTGGATCAGCGCATTGATGTTCGCCCATCCGGCATTGCCACCGATCATGTAGAGCTTCTGATAATCGCTGAAGGCGTTGATCAGCGTGTGCTGGCGGGTGATCAGCGGATGCCGGGTGGCAGTCTCCTGACGGGTAACGTCCGGCACCCCGGTGATGCTGGCCCACACGGTTTTCGCAGTACCGGTGACAGGCACGTAGAAGTGGCGGAAAAACCAGCTCTCGGTCGCCAGTCGATCAAGATTCGGCGTCGGGTTCAGCGGGTTGCCATAGGCGCCCACCGCGCTGGTGCCCAACGATTCGAGCATGACGAACATCACGTTCGGCGTTCCGGCGACACGATAGGGTTGCACCGTTTGTTGCCGCTCGAACTTCAGCGTCTGCGCATCCGGTTGCGCCACGCCCAGATAGCGCGCAATCACCGGGTAATGCTCGCGCACCTGCGCTTCATCGAACTGCGCCTGTCCAGCCTTGAGCGTGTCGTAGAGGAACAGCACCGGGTTCAGGCCTACGGCGGCAATCTGCGCATTGCCGGAGAAAAACGCATCGCTCCAACGCAACGGCACCGGGTTTTCCAGGTTGAGATTTTCCACGCGACCGAGCAACGCCAACAGCACAGCCACCAGGCCCACGCTGCTGGCAAATATCAACGAGGTACGGCGGATGGCCCGAGGTTCACGAGCCAGCGTCGCGCGTTCCAGGCGCAGAAATCCGTAGAACCACAGCAACAGCACCGCCAGCCAACCAAGGGCGATCGACATTACCGGATAGGTTTCCCAGACCATTTGCTGCGAGATCTGCGCATCTTCCAGATAACGCAGCACCGTGGCGTTGATGCGCACGCCGAGGTAGGCGTAATGGCCGAAATCGATGATGTAAACCAGACCAACTACGCCCAGCGCCAGCAACCAATAGACCCGCGCCACACGGCGCAGCAACGGCACTCGCGTGAGGTTCCAGCGCGGCAGCCAGGCCAATATCGCCAGCGGCAACATCAGCAACACGGCAAGGCGCAGATCGAAGCGCAAGCCGATGCCGAGGGTTTCACGCAGTTGCGGGTTATCGGCGAACGCGCTGACATCGACACCGGAAAAGCCCAGCACAAACCCCAGCCGCAGAAGGGCCAAGAGTAAAAACGTCAAACCTGCCGCCCCTACGCCGTAGCGCAGGCGCCGCGATTGCAACCACCCCATCGTTGACCTCAGTGTCGTGATTCAGTTTGAAGATGTCGGCACGGCCAAGACCGGCCGCAACAGGCGCCAGACTTCGCGGATGCAAAACGCAGCGCCGGCGACCAGGCAGTAACCGACCAGCAGCGGATCGATCAGATAATCCCAATAGTTTTCTGAGGCTTTGAGGCGCAGCGCGAAGGCCAGCGTGCCAAGCGCCAGCATCGCTACGCCCAATCCGTTGCGCAGCCACAACAGCGCCAGTGTGATCAGCCCGATCAGCACAATCATCGGTCGCGGGTTGAAGCCCCAGCGGTACGGATCGACATAGGTCAGGCCCATCGTCGCCGGGTACAGGATCAGTGCCATAAGACCAAACAGCACCAGCACCTGGACCCGTTTGAGCGTGGGCAACGGCTGAACCACGCCCAGGCGCAGCAGGCTGAACCAGGACAGCAACACCAGCGTGGTGATCGCCAGATCGTCGGTAAAGCTGCGCACATAGGCCGCCAGCGGCAGCTCGCTGACCGGGACAAAACTGGCCAATGCCAACAACGGCAGCAGCCACGGCCGCCAGCGCCGGGCCAGGCCAAGCGCACTGAGCAAAACAAAACCGAGCAGGATGAAACTGAAATGGGCTTGCCAGGGAAACATCATCACAGGCGCTCCGCCAGCCACGCATCGTTGAAGCTGACATGTTTGATAAAGGTGTTATTCCACGAATACACCAGGTGATAGAGACCGTCCGAACCCCGGCTGAAATACGGGTATTCGTACTCGAAATCACAGCCGCGTGGCTTGCACACGCGGTAATCGAGATTGCTCAGAAAGCGTTGCTCCAATGGCAAGCGGCGCGCGCCACTGGAGGCCCGGAAGCCTTCGCCAATGATCGCTTTGTAGGCTTCGGGGGCGAACGGCTGGCCGAGCGGATCGGGCGATTGATCCAGATCGATGACGGCGCGCCAATCGTTGAGGTTGGCATCGGTGCCGTACAGGCTGAGTTTGAAACGGCCGTCCTGCAAATCGTTGAGCGCCACCAGCAAGCCGTCGTCAGCCGTGCCCACCGCCGCCAGCGACGAGTTGGGGTTGGCCGGTTCCAACGGATACGGTTCGCTCCAGGTCTGACCGGCGTCATTGGTGCGACTGGCGAGCACGCGATGATGGGTCTCGCCGGCATAGCGCAACATCGCCACGGCGCGGTGGCCGTCCAGCGGCACGATGGTCGGTTGCAACGAGTGCTTGCCACGGCTGATGCGGAATTTATCGATCACCGCGCCGTCCGCGCTCAGATACAGGTATTCGGCAAACTTGCCCATGAATTCGTGATACACCGGCAAACCTATCGAGCCGTCGGCATGGAACACCGGCGCGGCGCGCACCAACGTGCTGATGTTGAAAAACGGCGAGGTGACTAACTGTCGAGGCGTCGACCAGTTGCGCCCGAAGTCCTCGGACACCATCACGTTGATCGCACTGGTCGCCCAACCGCCAACGGACACCGAGACATAGAACATCCACAAACGCTGGTCCGGCGCGAGGGCGATCACCGGGTTACCGAGTTTGCGGATGTAACGGCGCGTGCCGTCGCGGGTGGATTCACGGGTCGCCAACACGTGTTCGGCGCCCCACTCCGCCGTCTTCGCGTCGAACCGCGCCGTGCGGATCTGCACGTCGGCAGCGCCTTCGCGCGAGCCGGCAAACCACACCGCCATCAGGTCGCCGCCGGGCAGCGCGGTGACCGACGACGAATGAACAAAATCGTCCAGTTGCGAGGAGACGAAACGGCTGCTGTACATCGGCTCGGAAGGTGGCTGCGCGGCATCAACTGGCGCAGTCGAGAGCGCGAATGGCGCCAGCACGTGGGTCGGATGACTGCGCCACGCCGTCAGAAAGATCAGGCACACAGCGAGGCTGCCGAGGGTAAATGTCAAGCGAAAGGACAACGCACGCATAGGAGACTCGCGGCAAGGACAAGAGGGTTAACAATGGGCAGACATCCTTGTCAGCGCGTCGAATCATCCGGCAATCGGCGACGGCGTCCTGTGAGCATCGACAACGGCAAGTTGTCGCGAACCTGAAAACTTTCAAACACAGCAGCCGCGATGTGGACGCAGACCAAAATCAGCAAACCATCGGCAGCGCGTTCGTGTACGAGCAGCGGCCAATCGGCGCCCCACAAAGCGTCGACCTCCTCCATCGCCCAACCACTGAGGCCGATGGTCAGCAATGCCAGCAACATCAGGATCATCACCAGCGCGCCAATCGGCGAGTGGCCGAAGCGATGCTCGGGCCGCCCGGCCAGCAACGACCGTGCATGGCCGAGCAAACGCGATGGCGTTGGCCAGAAGTCCGTCCAGCGTGCACTGCGCGGCCCGACGAATCCCCACACCATCCGCACCGACATCCAGCTCATGGCGTAATAGCCGAGCCAGACATGCCAGTCATCACCGGCCTCATTGAAGAAGTAATTGGCGACGAAGACGCCCGCGATCGACAGATGAAACAGCCGTACCACGGGATCCCACAGGCGCAGGGATGCGTCCGGCATCAGCCCTTGATCTCGGTCTTGACCGCTTTACCGCTGACCGGGTCGTGGTAGATCTCGACCTTGCGTTTGTCCTTGTCGAAGCCGTAGATCTCGTAGCAGTTGCCGTCGGTGACCTTGAACTTGCTGATCTCGTAGCCCTGGGCTTTCAGCTGTTCCTGAAAGGCGTTCTGGTCTTGCCATTGCGAGCGCTCGGCGGTGGTGCATTGCGGGCCGGCGACGGCCAACGGGCTGGCGATGATCAAAGACAACAGCAGCAGTTTGCGCATGGAATCACTCTCGCGGGATGAGGAAGGCCTCACTGTGCAAAAGCAACCTTAGCGAAAGCTTAGTTGGCAACGAGTCGTTACATCTTTCCCGTCGGATAGCCTGCCACGGCGCGATGTGTGGCGGCATCATGCCGCCCATCCAACACCCTATTGTTCACAGAGAACCGCCCATGCGCCTGCTTCTGGTCGAAGATGATCGTGCCCTCGGACAAGGCATTCGCGTTGCCCTGAGCAGCGAAGGCTACACCCTCGACTGGCTGCAGGACGGTGTCAGTGCCTTGCATGCGCTGCGCAGTGAAAGCTTCGATCTGCTGCTGCTCGACCTTGGCCTGCCCCGCCTCGATGGCCTGACCTTGCTCCAGCAATTGCGCGGCGAGCAGCAGGATTTGCCGGTGCTGATCCTCACCGCGCGCGATGGCACCGCCGAACGCATCGCCGGCCTCGACGCCGGTGCCGACGACTACCTGATCAAACCGTTCGATGTCGATGAGTTGAAGGCGCGCATCCGCGCCTTGCTGCGGCGCAGTCAGGGCCGTGCGCAACCGGTGCTGGAACATGCCGGCGTGTGCCTTGATCCGGTCAGTCAACAAGTCACCTGGCACGGCAACGAGGTGGTGGTGACGCCGATGGAATATCAACTGCTGCATCAACTGCTGGCCCGGCCTGGCAAAGTCGTCACCCGCGAGCGTCTTTCGGGGGTGCTGTATGGCTGGCAGGAACGGGTCGAGAGCAACACCCTCGAAGTGCTGATCCACAACCTGCGCAAAAAACTCTCGACCGAGTTGATCCGCACCGTGCGCGGCGTCGGTTACGTGGTGGCGGGCAAAGCATGATCTCGATACGTGCGCGGATTCTGGTACCGGTGCTGATCCTGGTGTTGATGGGCGATGTGCTGATCAGTTGGCTGGTATTGCGCGACAGCCATCATGAAATCGAAGAGGTCTACGACGCACAACTGGCGCAGAGCGCACGCCTGCTTCAGGGTGTGCTGGCGCAACGCGCCCCAGGCGATAACGACTGGCAGCGGCTGCATCAGGCCTTCGATGAAGCGATGAGCCGGGTCGGCGATGGCGAGGCAGCACATCCCTACGAAACCCGTCTGACCTTTCAGGTCTGGCGCAGCGACGGGCAATTGCTGATGCGCTCGGCCGAAGCACCGGAACTTACTGCGCCGCCGACCACCCTCGGTTCTCATGATCTGATGGAAAACGGCCGCGACTGGTGCGCCTTTCTGCTCAAGGACGCGCAGCAAGGGTTGTTGATCTGGGTGGGTGAACGCGATGACATTCGGCAGGATCTGATCGAGCGTATTGTTGGCCACACGTTGTGGCCGAGCGTGATCGGCGTACCAGTGCTGACGGTTCTGATCTGGCTGACGATTGGCTGGGGGCTGCAACCGTTGCGAGCCATGGCGCAGACCATTCGCGGGCGCAACACCGACAGCCTCAAGCCGCTGAACCTCAGGCCCCTGCCCCACGACCTTGAACCGATGCAAACCGCGCTCAATCGCCTGCTGCAGCAGATCGACAATCTGCTCGCCCGCGAACGCCGCTTTATCGCCGATGCCGCCCATGAATTGCGCACGCCGCTGGCGATCCTGCGCATCCATGCGCAAAACGCGCAGCTTGCCAGTACCGCGCAACAACGCGAAGAAGCGCTGGAGTTTCTGGTCAGCGCCGTAGACCGCGCGACCCGTATTGCCAGCCAGTTGCTGACCATGGCGCGCATCGAGCCGCGCCTGGCCAACCCGCAAAATAGTCCGGTGGAACTCACCGCGCTGGTGCGCGAAGAACTCGCTGAACTGGCGCCACTGGCCTGGGAAAAGGACGTCGAACTGATTCTCGACAGCGATCATCACTGCCCGGTCGAAACCGACCCTGTGGCGCTGGCCATCGCCCTGCAGAATCTGGTCACCAACGCCTTGAACTTCGCGCCGCCGGGCAGCGAAGTGCGCGTGCAGGTCCAGCCGCAGGCATCCGGCGCGGTGTACATCAGTGTCGAGGACGCTGGTCCCGGCATCGACGAAGCCGACTACGCGCGTCTGTTTGAGCGTTTCTACAGCCACGGCCACGCCAATGGCGCCGGATTGGGCCTGGCGATTGTGCAGATGATCGTCAGCAAGGTCGGCAGCACCTTGCAGCTGTACAACCTGCCGCAGGGGGGCTTGTGTGCTGAATTGCGCATCAACGAGAAACCCGCGTGACGTGCTGCACCTGACGTCAGGCGCAATGGTTTTGACGAAATTTTCATATCGACCTGTTAAGATCCGCAGCCTCGTTGGGGAGTAGCCTGTTTCCGAGCCTTTCGGAAGCGTTCGTATCAACATTCTCGGCAACATGCCGTGGTGCGAACACCTTTTGGTTGGTGAGACCGACGACACAGCCATGCCTAAAGTCGGGCGTGTGGTTGTGTCGTTGACTCATAGCCCGACTGGAAGTGTGCCCCCGTGAATCCTGTTTCCCTCATTTTCCTCGCTCTGGCCATGTCCACGGATGCGTTCGCCGCCGCCATCGGCAAAGGCTCCAGCCTGCACAAACCACGCCTCACCGAAGCCCTGCGCACCGGTTTGATCTTCGGCGTGATCGAAGCCATCACGCCCATCATCGGCTGGTTGATCGGTCAGGCAGCCACTCGCTGGGTGGCTGAATGGGACCACTGGATCGCCTTCACCCTGCTGCTGGTTCTCGGCCTGCACATGATCTACAACGGTCTGAAACACGAAGAAGAAGAGGAAGAAAAACCCGGTTCGCACTCCTTCCTGATTCTCGCCGTTACTGCGTTTGCCACCAGCATCGATGCCCTCGCGGTCGGCGTCGGCCTGGCGTTTGTCGACGTGAACATCTGGGTCGCGGCAGCGGCGATCGGTCTGGCGACCATGACCATGGTGACTATTGGCGTGATGCTCGGCCGAGTGCTCGGTGCTGTGGTTGGCAAGCGTGCGGAAATCGTCGGGGGCGTGGTGCTGATGATTGTCGGTGCGACGATTCTGTATGAGCACCTGTCGGCCTGATTCAAGCGGAGGTCAGCGTCGCCAGCGCCAGGGCATTGCCCAGCGCCGCGCCGCTGGCGGTATTGTCGAAAATGCACCAGGTCGTGGCACCTGCAGCGGTCGCTGACAGCAAGGCGTGTGCGAGGTGTTGCAGATAAGGTGAATCGTAGGCGCTGTGGTAAATGCGCGGTGAGCCGTGCAGGCGCCAATACTGGGTTCCCGTCCAACCGGCTGGCGAAATATCACGGCGGATGCGCGAAGGATCGACTGCTGCTTGGGCGATCCGGTGAGTCATTAATATCGACTCAGCGCTGACCCACGATTCATGCCTTGGCTCGAGCACCACTGCGCCGGAAAACCGTTCGCGCAATGTCGTGAAAAAGGTTTCGGCGCTGGCGGCGTCAAACGCCAGCGAAGGTGGTAACTGCACCAGCAAGCAGCCCAAGCGTTCGCCCAGACCGCCGCATTCAGCCAGAAACCTGTCCAGCGCCGCCTCGCAACCTGCCAGGCGTAACTCATGGGTGATGTGTTTGGGCGTTTTCACCGAAAACCGGAAGGCCTCCGGTACGCCATCGGCCCAACGCTCATAGGTTTGCCGGCGATGCGGACGGTAGAACGAGCTGTTGATTTCCACGCCGTTGAGTCGCGTGGCGTAGCGCTGCAAATGCGTGCCCTCCAGGGGAAATACCGGCCAGTGTTCGCGCCCCAGACTCCAGCCGGCACAACCGATGAAAATCAAAAGCACACCTCCGGGTTTCTCCTGCCTGATCGTTCCTACGCTCTGCGTGGGAATGCCTCAAGGGACGCTCCGCGTCCAGTGACGCGGAGCGTCACGGGCTGCATTACCACGCCGAGCGTGGGAACGATCAAACCTGTGCGTTTACCGGTTATTTTTTCCCGGGTAACACCGCGCCGAGCACCTGTTTGGCGGTTTGCACGATCACCCCGGCTTCATCCGGATCGCCCTTGAGCAATGTCGTGGCGAATTTCTTCGCCTGCTCAAGCTTGATGTGCGGCGGCAAGGGCGGCACGTTCGGGTCGGTCTTGAACTCGATCACCACCGGCACTTCCGAGGCCAGTGCCTTTTCCCACGCAGCGGCGACGTCTTCTTCGCGATCGACAAAGATGCCTTTCAGGCCAATGGAAATGGCGAACAAGTGGTAAGGCACGTCCGGGATACTTTGCGACGCTTCGAACTTCGGATCGCCCTCCATCACCCGCTGCTCCCACGTGACCTGATTGAGATCCTCGTTGTTGAACACCGCGCAGATCCATTTCGGACTCGCCCACTGCCGCCAGTATTTGGCGACGGTGATCAGTTCGGCCATGTTGTTCATCTGCATTGCGCCGTCACCCACCAGCGCGATCACCGGACGTTCGGGATAGGCGAATTTGGCGGCAATCGCGTAGGGCACAGCGGCGCCCATGGACGCCAGACCACCGGACAACGAGCACTGCATGCCACGGCGTATTTTCAGGTCGCGGGCGTACCAGTTGGCGCAGGAGCCGGAGTCGCTGGTGATGATTGCAGCATCGGGCAGGCGCGGCGACAGCTCATACACCACCCGTTGCGGGTTGACCGGGTCGGCTTTGGCCATCGCACGTCTTTCGAGGGTTTTCTCCCAACTGCTGCGCCAACCTTCGATTTTCTTGCGCCACTTGTTGGAGGTTTTCTGTTCGAGCAGTGGCAATAACGCGGCGAGCGTTTCCGCCGAGTCGCCGACCAGATTGACCTCCATCGGATAACGCAGGCTGAGCATGTCCGGCTGCAAATCGATCTGCACGCCGCGCGCTTGGCCTTCCTTGGGCAGAAATTCCGAATACGGAAAACCCGAGCCGATCATCAGCAAAGTGTCGCATTCGCTCATCAGTTTGTAGCTCGGTTCGGTGCCGAGCAGGCCGATGCTGCCGGTGACCCAAGGCAGATCGTCGGGCAACACGGCTTTGCCCAGAAGCGCCTTGGCGACGCCGGCACCGAGTTTTTCCGCCACGGCGATGACTTGATCGGTCGCCTGCAATGCCCCGGCGCCAACCAGAATGGCGACCTTCTCGCCCGCATTCAAAACCTCGGCGGCACGCTGCAGATCCTCGTCATAAGGCAGTACTTTGGGTTTCGTGTAACCCACGCCGGAATGCGCGGTGCCATGGGCGCGAGCCGGTGCTTCGTATTTCAGCTCCTGCAAATCGTTGGGCAGGATCAGCGCGGTTACCCGCCGTTCGCCCACGGCCGTGCGCACTGCGCGATCAAGCAAATGCCGCACCTGCGAAGGCGCCGACGCCTGCTGCACAAATGCCCCGGCGACATCCTTGAACATCGACACCAGATCCAGCTCTTGCTGATAGTGGCTGCCCAATGCCGTGCGTGCCTGTTGACCGACGATGGCGAGCACCGGCATGTGGTCCATGCGCGCGTCATAGAGGCCGGTGATCAGGTGCGAGGCGCCCGGGCCGGACGTGGCGATGCACACACCCAGCTCGCCGGTGAACTTGGCATGCGCCGAGGCCATGAACGCGGCCATTTCTTCATGCCGCGCCTGAACGAATTCGATTTTGCCCTTGGCCCGACTCAGCGCGCCGAACACGCCGTTGATGCCGTCGCCCGGATAACCAAAAATTCGCGTAACACCCCATTCACTGAGCCGCTCAACCAGAAAATCTCCCACTGTCATCGTCATCTCGATCCTCGTCTTTCTCCGCTGCATGGAGCTGCCCCGACAGCACATCCGCCGGGAGGTGTAAGGGTCTGGACAGTTGGGTTGTTGGCGAAGTTTCGATTGGTTTCCTCAGGCCAATCCTTGTTTGTTTTTCTGAGTTCCCCACAAGACCTGTCGATCGGTGGTGAGTCCATTCGCGAGCAGGCTCGCTCCCACTGGGAATTGAGTTGCAAATGTGGGAGCGAGCCTGCTCACGAAGTTGGTAGAACAGCCACTGATGACGCGGAGGCTTTCAACGATGCGGATGCACCGTGAACGCCACCAGTTTGATCACGATCGGCCGCAGGACCAGGATGCACAGGAACGCCACCGGCATCGCCAGCTTATAGGCGTGCAAGGCATTACTAAGGTAGTTGTTATCAATGCCCGAATTGGCAGCGGTGATCACCAACGACATCAGGAACGCCATGATCGTCGCCATGTACAGCGCAAACACATAAGGCGTAGCACGTGGCGACAGTTTGCGACGGCTGATGATCAGGGCTTCAGAGCTTGTCGGTTGATTCATATGGCTTTTCCATCCATTGACAGGGAGCCCGCACGTTAACAAAGCCTTTCTGCTGCAACTAGACGGTTAATCGCAGGTACTTTATAAAGCAGAACTTACGAATCAACCCTCAACGGGACGATGAATGAACCTGCTGACGGCGATTGCCTGTTTTATCAAAGTGGTCGAAGCCGGCTCGATTGTCGGCGCCGCCAAGACCCTGGGCGTGAGCGCGGCGGCGGTGAGCCAGACGCTCAATCGGCTGGAAGCGCACCTTGGCGTGCGTCTGTTGCAACGTACCACGCGCAGCATGGCGCTCACCGAAAACGGCGCGGTGTACTACGAGAAAGTCCGCCGGATTGCCGCGGATCTGGAATCGGCACAAAGCTCGATCAGCAGCGATGAAACCCATTTGCAGGGTCGGCTGAGTATCGCCTCGACATCGGCGTTCGGCCGCCACGTACTGGCGTCGCTGATTGCCGGTTTCGGCGCACTGCACCCGCGCCTGCTCATCGAACTCTCCACCACCAACGGCAAGATCAACCACATCCAGGACGGTATCGACCTGAGCCTGCGGATCAAACCGCAACTGGAGGACGGCATCGTCGCGCGCAAGATCGTTTCGCTGCCCTTCATCATGTGCGCCGCGCCAGCTTATCTGCAGCGTGCCGGGTGGCCGCAATCGCCGGATGATTTGCAAAACCATGCCTGCCTGGCCTTTCGTTATCCCCTGGACGGGCGTTTTCTGCGCTGGAGTTTTATCCGCGACGGGCAGCGTTTCGACGCCCCTGTCAACGCCACCGCCATCAGTGATGACATTGATGCACTGGCGCAAATGGCGGTTCACGGTGCAGGGATCACGCGACTGGCGGAGTTTGTTGCAGCGCCTTTCCTGGCGACCGGGCAACTGGTGCCGCTGTTTGAACACAGCGTCGTCCAGCCAATGGACATCTATGCCTGCGTGCAAGAACGCGCGGCGATGACGCCGAAGGTCAAAGCCTTTCTGGATTATCTGACAGCGCATCTGGCCACGCGCTGGCCTATGGAAAATGTTTAAGATTCTGGGTTCAAAGAGGCTCGCTGAAGCGCGCGAAATCGGGCAAAGTCCACCTCGCCCAATCGGCCTATCACGGAAGATAACAACAATGAAAAAAACGCTCGGTGCCCTACTACTGATCTGCTTGAGCAGCCACGCCTTCGCTGACGCCCAACCCGTTGGTTTCCAGTACGCCACGCTGGCGGATCCGCGCAATGAGCGCCCGGTAGAAATGGTCGTCTGGTACCCGAGTGCGACCACCGCTGCGACACCACAATTGTTCGGCGACAACCCGGTATTCGTCGGCGCCCCTGCGGTGCTCAACGCCCCGGCCGCCAAAGGCGAGCATCCATTGGTTGTGCTATCCCACGGCAATGGCGGGAGCTGGATCAACCAGACGTGGTTGGCCAGCGCGCTGGCCCGTCAGGGTTACATCGTCGCAGCGGTCAACCACCCCGGCACCACCAGCCGTGATCGCAGCCCGCAAGCCGCAGCGCAGTTGTGGCAGCGCCCCGTTGACCTCAGCCGCGCCATTGATGCGGTGACGGCGCAACCGGAGAAATTCGGCGCAGTGACCCAGGATCGCATTGCCATAGTCGGCCATTCGCTCGGCGGCTGGACGGTCCTCGAAGCCGGCGGCGCGCGCTTTGACCCCGAGCGTTTTGCCGAAGACTGCAAGGTTCACACGCAACTCGCCAGTTGCACCGCTTACCAACAAATGAACACTGCAAACACCGCGCAAGCGAAAGCTCAATTGGCCGCCGACTGGCGTGACAAGCGCGTCACTGCCGTGGTTTCACTGGATCTGGGCCTGTCGCGCGGGATGACCGACGCCAGCCTCGCGGCCTACCCCGTGCCGATCCTGGTGATCGCTGCTGGCGTGCCGTCGAAAGAACTGCCCGCTGAACTGGAGTCCGTCGACCTCGCGAAACGTCTGCCAAAAACCTCATCGCGTTATGTCGAGATCAGCGACGCCAGTCACTTCAGTTTCATGGCAATCTGCAAACCTGGCGCCGTGGCCATGCTCGACGAGGATGTACCGGGCGACAGCATCATCTGCACTGATGGCGAGGGCGGCCGCCCACGCGCGCAGATTCAACAACAGGTGATTTCCCTGATTACCGGGTTTCTGTCGCAGTCACCTGCCCCCTTGAAACAAGCCATTACCTACAAGGATTCGCAATAACAATGCTCACGCCCTCCCCTCAGACCTTCCGGGGCAGTTGCCTGTGCGGAGCGGTGAAATACCAGATCCGTTCACGGCCCAAGGCGCTTTCGCATTGCCATTGCAGCCAGTGCCGCAAAAGCCACGGCGCGGCGTTTGCCAGCTATGGCAGCGTGCAGCGCCAGAACCTGGAGTTGCTGGAAGGTGCTGACCATCTGAAGTCGTATCAATCGTCTGAATCGGTACAACGCCAGTTCTGCACGCACTGCGGCTCGTCGCTGTTCTGGGCAAGCAATCAAGGGGAGTTCAACGGCTGAATCTCGGTTGCGCTGGGCACGCTCGACACGACGTTCACCACGGAAAAACAGCAACATGTGGAAGTCACGTCGAAGGCGCCGTGGTTTGAAATCAAGGATCAATGGCCGCAGCGCTGAGGCTGAAAGATTCATTTATCAGACGTTGCTTCACCCGTTGGAGATCAGATGAAACGCTCAAAAATTGCGGCGTTGGCTGCGCTGGTAATGGCCGCAATAACCGTCATTTCACTGCAGATGTTTCTGTACGACGCCGAGATAACCATGGCTCAGGCATCCATGGGCAGCGTGCCTGTCCAATTGGTCGCACAAATCCTGATCACCATCGCCACTCATCTGTTCGTCGTCCTGATGGTGCCAACGCTCTTGATCGCCTACAGGAGGTACCTCGCCGGCTATGCGGTGCTTGCCCTGTCCCTCGCGGCCTACGCCCAGATGACCACAGGGCTGGGTGTGATCGGGCCGATGATCGCGGTCATCGCCGTCTCGATCCTGGGTTTTTATGGTTTCAGAAAAGCCAGCGAATGGATTCGCTACCTGCGCGCGAAATGACTGATGAGACCGATCAATCGCACTCTGGATCAGGAAGCGGGTTCTGTGGTGTGCTGTCTATTATCAGCGAGGTATTTTTTCCACTTGCCAAGATGAGGCCCCTTACATGAGCAAAGCACCGTACGTTCCGCCCCAGGTCTGGAAAAACGAAGCCCCGTCCGGTGGCCAGTTCGCCAGTATCAACCGGCCGGTTGCCGGGCCGACCCATGACAAGACGCTGCCAGTCGACAAGCATCCGTTGCAGCTCTACTCGCTGGCCACGCCCAACGGCGTCAAAGTGACGATTATGCTGGAGGAGCTGTTAGCGCTGGGGCACAGCGCTGCCGAATACGATGCCTGGCTGATCCGCATTGGCGAGGGCGATCAGTTCTCCAGTGGTTTCGTCGAGATCAACCCGAACTCGAAAATCCCCGCGCTACTGGACCGTAGCGTTGAGCCGCCGATTCGTGTGTTCGAATCCGGTTCGATCCTGCTGTACCTGGCGGAAAAATTCGGCGCATTCCTGCCGAAGGATCCGGCGGGCCGCACCGAAACCTTGAACTGGCTGTTCTGGCAGATGGGCTCGGCGCCCTACCTGGGCGGCGGTTTCGGACACTTCTATGCCTATGCGCCGGAGAAGATGGAGTACCCGATCAACCGCTTCACCATGGAAGCCAAGCGGCAACTGGACGTGCTCGACCGGCGTCTGGCCGAAAGCGCCTATCTGGCCGGCGACAGCTACACCATCGCTGACATCGCAGTCTGGCCGTGGTACGGGCAATTGGTGCGCAACAACGTTTATTCGGCGGCCGAGTTTCTCGCCGCTCACGAGTACACCCATTTACAGCGCTGGGCCGAGGACATCGCCCAGCGGCCGGCGGTCGTTCGTGGGCAACGCGTCAATCGCACCTGGGGTGATGAAACAACCCAAGTACCCGAGCGTCACCAGGCTGAAGATTTGAACTGACAGCCCTTTCATCACGTTCAGCAGCGGGCCGATCACAAGCGTTTGTGATCGGCCCGTTTTGCTTCTATCTCGCCCCCGAAAAACCACGACTCTGCGCCAACCCGCGCCGTAGAGCGCCCGCCCGATTGTGAAAAATTCGTTAACTAACTGAGCCGTACGCCTTTCTTCACCCGGAATGATCTGACAGACTAATGCGAATAATTCCTACACGCACTCGCACTGGATTCGTTTTCGTATCATTTGGGGAAGCAGATTGATGTCGTTTTGCACCATACACCGCCGCTCAAACCGTTCACCAAACCTGTTGGCACTCGCCATTTGCATGGCCAGCATCACACCGGCGCTGGCCGACGAGGCAACACCTGCCACGTCTGAAACAGCCGCGCCGGCCACGCTGGAACTGGACGCGACAGAAATCGGCGCGACCCAGATGAGCAGCACCACCGAAGACACCCAGTCCTACACCACCGGCCCGATGCGGACGGCGACCAAGCTGTCGCTGACCATGCGCGAAACACCCCAAGCAGTAACAGTGATCACCCGTCAGCGCATGGACGACCAGAACATGACCAACATCAACGACGTGGTGAAAGGCACGCCGGGACTGTTCCTCAGTCAGGCCAGCGGCCCGGGTCGGCAGACTTACAGCTCGCGCGGTTTCGACATCGACACCATCATGTACGACGGCCTGCCGAGCTCCTATTCGCCGTTCTCGATGGCGGTGCAACCGAATCTGGCGATGTTCGACCGCGTCGAAATTGTCCGTGGTGCGACCGGCCTGGTCACCGGCGCCGGCAACCCTTCGGCGGCGATCAACCTGGTGCGCAAACGCCCGACGGCCGATCAGCGTGTAACCCTCACCGGCGCCGCCGGCAGTTGGGATGACTACCGTGGCGAGATCGACGCCTCCAGCCCGTTGAACGAAAGCGGCACCCTGCGTGGCCGGGTGGTCAGTTCCTATCAAGGCGCCGACAGCTTCCGCGACAAGGAAGAAAACGACCACGGCCTGTTCTACGCCATCGGTGAAGCCGACCTCAGCGACAGCACTACCGCGACCCTCGGCTTCTCGCGTCAGAACGAACAGACCAACTATTTCTGGGGCGGCCTGCCGATCGGCACCAACGGCCACCACCTCGACCTGCCCCGCTCCACCTACCCGGGCACCGACTGGGAAAACCGCAAGCTGCAGATCGATACTGTGTTCGGCGAAGTCGAGCATCGTTTCGACAACGACTGGAAACTGCACGTCGCCGGCTCGTCCTCGACCCTCGACGGCGAGTTCTCCGGGACTTACCTGTCGCGTTACGCCGGCCCGCTGGAAACCACGGCCTATCAATCCCATCACACCGACAAGCAGCGCTCGCTCGACGTGTTCGCCAGTGGCCCGTTCGAAGCGTTCGGCCGCAGCCACGAACTGGTGGTCGGCGCCAGCAACCGGGTGTATGACGCGACCACCAAGGAATACGATCCGTACACCACGGCCTGGCCGATTGGCGCGCCCAAGCCTGATTTCGTACGGGACGGCAAAACCCGCACCGTCACCACTCAGGACGCCGTCTACCTGACCACCCGCCTGAGCCTGGCCGACCCGCTGACACTGATTCTCGGCGGCCGCCTCGACTGGTACGACTACGACGACCGCACGGCCGATGGCGACTACAAAGTCACGCGTAACCTGACCCGTTATGCCGGCCTGATCTACAAACTCGACGACCATCATTCGGTGTACGCCAGCTACACCGACATCTTCACCCCGCAAACCCAGAAGGACCTCGGCGGCAAGGTGCTCGAACCGATCGTCGGCGAAAACTACGAGGTGGGCATCAAGGGCGAGTACTTCGACGGCGCCCTCAACGCCAGTCTGGCGGTGTTCCAGATGGACCAGACCGGTCGTGCCACCCAGGCCGACAATCAGTTCGGTTGCCCGGTCCTGACCTGCTACGGCTCATCGGGCAAGGTACGCAGCCAGGGCGTGGACATGGAA
Source organism: Pseudomonas sp. ok266 (assembly GCF_900110195.1). Taxonomy (NCBI): domain Bacteria; kingdom Pseudomonadati; phylum Pseudomonadota; class Gammaproteobacteria; order Pseudomonadales; family Pseudomonadaceae; genus Pseudomonas; species Pseudomonas sp. ok266. The sequence goes on from NZ_FOCU01000006.1 coordinate 276,456, forward strand.
CTGCAAGGCGCGCTGACCGACAACTGGCAGGTCGGCGCTGGCTATACCTATACGCGCGCGCACTACATCAAGGACGAAAACCCGGCCAACAACAATCAACGTTTCGAAACCGACACGCCAGAGCATCTGTTCAAGGTGTCCACCGTCTATCGCTTCCAGGGTCCGCTGCAACACTTGCGCGTGGGTGGCAACGTTTACTGGCAGAGCCGCATGTACAACGACGTCGCTCTGGCCAATAACGGCAGCTACCGCCTTGAACAGGGCGGCTATGCGGTCACCGACCTGATGGCCGGGTACGAGGTCAACAAACACCTGGATCTGCAGGTCAACGCGAACAATATCTTTGATCGCGTCTACTACTCGGCCATCGGCTCCAATGTTACGTGGGGCTCCAACGACAACTACGGCAACCCGCGCAGCTATATTCTGACGGCGAAGTACAAGTTCTGAGTCGCTGACCTTCTGATCAGCAACAAACAAGGGCGCCGGGGAAAGCCACGGCGCCCTTGTACTTTCTGGCCTCTTCATTAGTCATGAGCAGCAATAACCGTTAGTCTCTGAGCGAACTCTTCACGAAGCATCGCGCCATGACCAATCCGGCCTTTACCCCTGACATTGACGCGATCCGCAGCATTGACGCAGTGCCAGTCATCCTGAGCATGGTCAAACACCTCACTGGCATGCGTTTCGCCGCAGTCGCGCGGGTCACCGAAAGCAACTGGGTGGCATGCGCTGTCGATGACTCCATTGATTTCGGGCTCAAACCCGGTGGCGAACTGGTACTTGAATCGACCATCTGCCACGAGATCCGCCAGCATAAGCAGCCGGTGATCTTCGGGCACGCCAGTGCGCACCCGGTTTTTTCGCTGCACCACACGCCGAAAACCTATGGGCTGGAAAGCTACATCTCCATTCCCATCGTCAAAGCCAATGGCGACTTCTTCGGCACGCTGTGCGCCATCGACTCGGTCCCGGCCAATATCGACGAACCCGCCATCACCAAAACACTGACCCTGTTCGCTCAATTGATCGCCATGAACCTGGACACGCAACGCCATCTGGAAGCGACCCGAATCGAGCTGAACAACGCCAATGAACTCGGGCGCCTGCGCGAGCAATTCATCGCCGTTCTCGGCCACGACTTGCGCACACCACTGAGCGCGGTGCGCATGAGCGCTGACTTGCTGGAAAGCAAAACCGAAGACAAACGTTCACTCAACCTGATTGCGGCGATTCGCAACAGCTCGGTGCGCATGGGCGTGTTGATCGAAAACATCCTCGACTTTGCCCGAGGACGTCTGGGTGGCGGGATTCCGGTGCAGCGCAAGTTGGTGGACGACTTGCAGCACACCCTGCAATTGACCCTCGCCGAAGTCCAGGTCTCCCATCCCAAAGCGGTGTTTATCCATGAACTGGATGTGCCGGCGGGCATTTATTGCGATGCGCTGCGCATCAGCCAATTGCTTTCCAATCTGCTGGGCAACGCGGCCACCCATGGCTCGAACAGCGCGCCAATCGTCCTCAAGGCGTATGCGGAAAATGACGAGATCGTGATCTCCCTGACCAACCAGGGCACACCGATTCCAGCGCAACTGCTGCCACTGCTGTTTGAACCGTTCTCCCGCGCCGAGGCCGGGCAACGTTGCGAGGGTTTAGGGCTGGGGCTGTATATCGCCTCGCAGATCGCGATGGCGCACAACGGTACCTTGAGCGTGACCTCAGGCGCCGAGTCGGGAACCTGCTTCGTGGCGAGACTCCCGGCCCGGTACAAATGGCTTTAAGCCGCCTGCCGCCGCATTGTCAGAATCGCCGCGCCAAAACCGATAAAGGTCGAACCAACCACACGACTGACCCAACGGGACAACGCCGGACGGGTCAGCACGCCCTTCGCGCGCGAAGCCAGCGCGGCGTACACACTCAGTGACGACACTGACAACGCCATGAAGATCGAGGTCAGGATCAGGAACTGCGGCAGCAACGCCGCGCCCTGATCAATGAACTGCGGAAACAACGCAGTAAAAAACATCGTCGCCTTGGGATTGGTCACCGCCGTCAGGAACGCCGACTTGTACAGCTTGCCGCGAGTCGGTCGCACCCTGCCCGCCTCACCTTCAATCCCATCCGGCAGCATCGGCCCCTTTTTGAACAATTGCTTGACCCCGAGGTAGAACAGATACCCGGCCCCGATGATCTTCACCGCGTTAAACAGCACTTCAGAACTGGCCAACAACGCCCCCAACCCCAACATCGCCGCCGCCGACAAACAGAACAGCCCACTGGCATTGCCCAGCGACGACCAGATCGTGCTGCGCTGCCCGTGAGCCAGACTGTTATTGATCGCCATCAACGTCGCCGGCCCCGGACTGGCGATGGCAATTGCGGCGACCAGAGTGAAGGTCAATATCGAGTGAGAATCCATTTTCGCTGCTCGCAAGGTTGAAGATGCCGCATCTTACAACAACCGACTGCATAGCCCAGATCAAAAGCCCCTCACCCTAACCCTCTCCCGGAGGGAGAAGGAACTGACCGAGGTGATTGCCAGAGTCATGCCGACGTGAAATACCGAGCTGAACTCAAATCCAGAAGCAGATCAAAAGCCCCCTCACCCTAACCCTCTCCCGGAGGGAGAGGGAACTGATCGAGGTGATTGCGAGAGCTACGCCGACGTGAAATACCGAGCCGAACTCAAATCCACAAGCAGATCAAAAGCCCCCTCACCCTAACCCTCTCCCGGAGGGAGAGGGAACTGATCGAGGTGATTGCGAGAGCTACGCCGACGTGAAATACCGAGCCGAACTCAAATCCACAAGCAGATCAAAAGCCCCCTCACCCTAACCCTCTCCCGGAGGGAGAGGGAACTGACCGAGGTGATTGCGGGAAATACACCGACATGAAATACCGAGCTGCACTCAAATTCGGAAGCAAATCAAAAGCCGCACCCACCCCGCTCTCTTCACCACTCAACAGGATGAGCGTTAGCTCGGCTGCAGCTCTTGATCTTGACGCACCGGCCCCGTCGGCAGGCTGAGTGGAGGGATTGATCCGGGTGTGGGAGCGCAGCGACCGTTTGGCGAAGCCAAACACAGCGAGAGGAGGTGCAGCGAAGCAAACCGTAGGCGCTGCGCCCGGATCGATCCCGGAGCGAAGGAACCCCGAGCCCCAGCGAGCGGGCCGAACGCCGGGGCCCAGCCTTTTGCTTACTTTTCGGCGTCTGGAAAAGTGAGTCGCTGTAAGAGCGAAACCGCCAGCGGCGACACCCGCAGAAACGGATATTCACAAAGAACACCCAGAGCATGGTCGGCCCAAAGGCCGCCAAGCCAAAACAAAAAAAAGCCCCGCAACCACACAAGGGCGCGAGGCAAAAAATTGGTTGGTTGCGGCCAACCAAAGGAGCTCAGTCAATACGTAAAAAAGCCAAAATCAGATGCAATCCTGCGCCGCCCGCTCAAAACTCGAAGGCAAAAGATTCGAAGCCAGCAAATGGCGCTCATAGATAAACACCTTGCCGCCATTACCGGCCTTATAAGCCTCCAGCACGTTGTCAGCAGAAATCTTGCTCGGCACCACAATCCGATAACTACGCTGAGTCTGCGAAACCGTCGGATTCAACGCACTGCCCTGCAACTTCGGCACAACACAATCGGCGTACTGCGCAGGCGTCTTGCTGGTCTGCAACGTCAGGCTCGGATTGTTCGGCGCCGAAGCGCAACCGGCGAGCAGCAAAGAGGCAACGGCCAGAGCGGGCAAAAATAAAAGACGCATCGGTGTCATCCTGAAAATAAAGGTTCGGTTCAACCGGCAACGGTTCAGCCTCACGGAGCCGCCGTCGCCATTTATGTTTTAAGTGATCAGCTCGACGCCACCAGCGCCTTGAGCGACACATCGAATTGCTTCAACGCGTTGAGTTGCAGGTCACGCTGCTTGCCGATCTGTGCAGCGATGGCCGGTGCCGCCTGGTTATGCACCCAGACCGAAGGCAACTGCTTCTCGACGGCGCCTTCTGCCTTGCCGATGTATTGCAGGTCGGCGTCGTAGAAGCGTGCGGTAAAACGCGCTTCAACCAGACTGTTGCGCTGCGTCAGCAAGCGGTTGAAGGTGTCGAGCTTCACCACCACGTCCGGATGCGCCTGTACCAAAGCATCAAGGTTGTCGTAAACGGTCACCGACAAGAACTGCTGTTGCAGCGAACTCACCAGCCAGTCGATGGCCAGCTCCGGATCGGAACTGTCGACGAACGCTTCACGAATCCGCGAATCCAGCGCGTCTTTCGCGCCGTTGACCGCCATGTTGTGGTAACGCTCAAGGTATTGCAGGTTGTCCAGGGTGTTCTCGCTGAGCAACACACCCACGGTTTGCGAATGCTGCAACGTGGCGCTGCTGCCCGTGATGGTCTGGAAGTGACACGACCCGGCGTCGGCTGCGTAAGTCGGAGCTGTGAACAGTGCGCCGCCTGTCAGCAGGGCGACAAAAGCCAGTCGGGTCAGGGTGTTCATCGCGCAAATTCCTTGAGCTGCGTGTTCGATGGAAGCGATTTTCCGCCGAATGCCGACAAAGCAGAACTTGCGTTTCGTGATGGTCACTATTACTTCTAGCAATAGTTGCGTGACGTGCAGACTGCTACACACTCAACCACAACGAGAAAAACAGCCCGTGAGGAGTTCGCCTTGAGAACGTTTGACCTGATCCGTGACGCCGTTCTGCCCGATTTTCGCGAGCGTGTGGCCGAATACCTGGTTCAGTACGAAAGCGTATTGCTGGACAAAGGCATTACCGACCCGCAGCTCATCCAAGACACCGCCAACCAGTTGCGCGGTTACCTGCGCGGGCTTAACACCACCCGGGTGCTGGGCATGGCCTATTGGGAAGAGCTGGATCGCCGAGTTGTCGACACCTGGCTTGAGCCCAAGCCATGACCGATCGGCACGGCGGTCAGGGCGGCGGCGAGCGACCGCGCCCTCCCCGCTGCCAATGATCTGCGCGGCAACACGACCTCTGCGAAAAAACCGCCCGAACGCTTACAATCGCCGGTCAAACTGCCACTCAGACAGGCTCATCAAGAAATGCCGCTCGACCCACCTACGATGCTGACCCTTTCCATCGCCCTCGCAGCCGCCGCAGCGCTGTACCTGGCGATCGAATGGCGCAGCATTCGTGAGCCTTCGCTGCTGTTCTGGAGCGCCGGTTTCGCCACCATCACGGTCGGTTCCACCCTGGCCCTGCTACGCAGCAGCGGCTTTTTGCTGATCGGCATCTGGTTCGCCAACGGCCTGCTGGTGACCGCGCATTTCCTGTTTCTGCTCGGCGTGGCGCGTTTCACGCAGATACGCTTGTCGACGGCCTGGTACCTGATCTTTGTCACCTGGCTGGTCTTGCTGCTGTTGCCGGAGGGGCCGCTGTGGTCGAAGGTCATGCTGGCGGCCAATTCGTTGCTGGTGGCGCTGTCGACCCTCAAGGCCAGCTCGCTGCTGCGCCCCCATGGCAAATCGTTGAGCGTCGGCGCGGTGCAGTTGCGCTATGTGCTGCTCGGTCACGGGCTTTTCTACGTGGCCAAAGCGCTGACTGTGGTGATCCCCGGCACGCTGATCGATCTGGCGGCGTTTCGCGGCGAGATCATTCAGATTTCCCTGGTCGAGGGCGCGATGGCAATCATGTTGATCGCCCTGTCGATGACCGGCACCGAGCGTTATCGCCGCGAAAAACAGATCGCCCGCCTCGCCGAACGCGACCCGCTGACCGCTTTGTATAACCGCCGCGCCCTGGAAAAACGCGCGCCGCGCCTGTTCGAACAGGTTTCGCCGGCGCATCCCGGCGCCTTGCTGCTGATCGACATCGACAACTTCAAACTGGTCAACGACCAATACGGCCACACCGCCGGCGATCGTTTGCTGATTACCTTGAGCGAGATGATCCGCTCGGTGCTGCCGCGCAATGCGCTGACCGCACGCCTGGGCGGTGACGAGTTCGTCATTTTGCTCAGCAGCACCTCAGGTGAGCGCGTCATGGAACTGGGCAACGCGTTGCGTGAGCAGTTTCTGAGCATGACCTCCCAGACGTTCCCGACCACCGCTGCGGTGACCCTGAGCATCGGCGCTAGCCTATTCGACAAGCCGCCCGCGCACCTGACGGCGCTGATCGAACAAGGCGACGCCGCCCTCTACGAATCGAAACGCGGCGGACGCAATCGTCTGCGCCTGACCGGACTCACCCCTCCAGGATAATAAAAACCATGTCCAGCCTCGTTACCCCTTTGCAAGACCTCGCAGCACCCGAAGGCGTTTGCTACGGCTGCGGTGGCCGCAACCCGCACGGTCTGCACGTCAAAAGCCGCTGGCACGAAGACGGTGTTCACGTGATCGCCGAACACCTGCCGGACGCCAAGTACTGCGGCTGGCCGGACCTGGTCTACGGCGGCCTGCTCGCGATGCTGGTCGACTGCCATTCCAACTGGACGGCCATGGCCTACCACTACCGCGCCGAACACCGCGAACCCGGTAGCCTGCCGCGCATCGACTGCGTCACCGGTAACCTCGGCATCAAATTCATCAAGCCGACACCGATGGGCGTGACGCTGACTCTGCGCGCGAAAGTCGAGGGTGACGTCGGGCGCAAGACCCGGGTGATCTGCGAGGTGTTTGCCGGGGAAGTGCTGACGGCGGTGGGCGATTCGGTATTTGTGCGTGTCGATACCGGGCAACTGGCGGATGCGGCACACGGGCGATAAACCTGGCGAGACTGCCTGGCTTGTCAAACCGTTACCGGCAGGCCCTGGCGACTGTTCAACTGACCACAGCCCCTTTGGGGCCGCTGGCAATCAGGGCGGCGCCACAAGCGGTTTTCATGCCGTCCAACGCCACAGGCGTGCCATCAACGGTGTAAGTGCTACTGCCCTCGGCGATGGGGAAAATCCCTTTGCACAGAGGGCAGCTTACCTTGTGTCCGACACCGGCAATGGGCTTGCCATTGAGATCGGTTTGAGAGAATGCCTCAAGGACCGTGCCACCATGCGTGGTGGAGTCACCCAAGCGAATCGCGTCTTTCACAGCATCACTCCTTTGCCGTTCAATCAGGCCCGACGGTCTGACCTTCGCCCCCTCATTCTTCAATCTCCCACGCCAATCCCGGGTCCGCTTTGCCGTGTTCGCAAAAATACAGCAACGCTTTCCGGGCACTTTCTTTGCCGACAACCTGGTTTTTCGGGTAACTCCCGGACTGCCCACCGACGACGACATCAACCGTCTCATCGCTTGATGCATCAGGAGTAGTCAGTGTGTACAGCTTCTCGTCGACGTTGACCGCGATAAACACAACATAGCGATGGTCGTTCCCCCCGCCCACGCTCATGTAGTTATCGTCATCGAGCAAAAACAGTGTCGAACTGCACGCCTTTCCATCCAGTCGATCCAGAGTTTCGAGTACCTTTGCGCGGTCGGGACTCAAGTGCTCTCGCTCTTTGAAAGTCTCGCCCTTTGCTTCGTCTTCTATGATTTTTTCCAGCTTCATGATCACTACTTCGTTGGTGTGTAAGTTCGGCTGCCACTGGGTGAATGCACGGTAATATTACATCCCAGATTTCGAGCCAGTGAACGAATACCCCCTGCGCCCGGCAACCCACAAGCCTTGCACGGATCGCGGTCGACCCACATTTCGGCACTTTCGGCTTTACCTGCCATGCCCGCATTCACGGCATGTTGCACCGCTTCAGCCTCCGCGTGGGTTTTGGTTTGCGCATTTACCCGATCGAGGGTAATCGCCGTCTTGGGATTCTGATCACCTGAGTTTATACCCTCGAAACTCTGACCATTGACCCTCAATAAAGACAATGTCGATGTGTCATTGGCAGAACCTGCGACGGGTAGACCCAAGGCTTTCCTGCGGTCAGCCAGTTGCTGCCGTGGATCACAGGTTTCCAGGCCCAGCGGATCGATCCAGCCCGTCGGGTTTGGTGCATAGACATAAAGATTCAAGCCACCGGCATAGCTGATCGGGTCTTTGCTGATGAAACGACCGACCTGCGGATCGTAGTACCTGTAGCGGTTGTAATGCAGGCCCGTCTCATGGTCATGGTACTGCCCCTGAAAACGCAGTGGATTCGTCAGCCCTTGTTGCCTGGCACGATCTGAACGCTGTTCCTGAACTTGGCCCCACGCCTTGTATTGCGCACTCCAGACGATTTCACCTCGCTGGTCAGTCAGTTCCTGTGGCGTGCCCAAGTGATCGCACTGATACCAGCTCAACTCATCGATCGGTTGGGCCTTGGGTGCGTGGTTCCACAACGGATCATCGTCCAGTCGATATTCGTCGCTGTAGTCGGGCTGCTCCGACAGTTTGATTGCCTGATGCCGCAGTGCCTGAACGACAGGCACAAAGGTGCCAGGCTCGTACACGTAATGCACGGTACGACCATAGTCACCATCCACCTGTGCCAGGCTACTTTCCCAGGCTAGAACGTCACCGTCCCAACCGTATAACGTGAAGCCGCAACCCGACTCGCGCTGCTTGCGTGCGTATTCGTGATGGTTCCATTGAGAGCCGGCTTCAGGGTGCTGTTTAAAGTGCGCACGGGAGTGTTTGTAAACCCTGCGGCCCAGCGCATCGTAGGCGTAATCGACCTCCAGACGGGCGTCGTCAAAATGCACCAGACGGTCGAACAGATCCCAGCGCAGCCGGCTGTAACTGCCGTTATGCCAGCGCTGGATCAGGTTGCCCCGCTCGTCATACTCATAATGAGTGCCGGCGTACTCGCGCAGCAGGTTATCCAGAAGCTTGCTGCGGGTCGGGTCCTGATCCAGCGGGCGTCGGGTTTGCCGGGCCGTATCGTCGAGCAGATTGCCAGCCGGGTCGAAGGCAAAGGTTTCCACACCCAGGCGACTGCTCGCCTGAAGCAGACGACCGACCGGGTCGTATTGATAAGCCAACGTCCCTCGGCGAGTATCGTCAATACCGCGCAACTGACCTGCCGCATCGTACTGATACTCGCGTTTGAGGACAGTGCGCTTATCGTCGGCGCGCCCCAGCAGTTGCTCCTGCAAACGTCCGGCGGGGTCCCACTGCTGGGTTTGCAACAGATGATTGCCCTGATGCCGCGCAACTTCACGATGCAGGTCGTCGCGCTCGAAACCGATAAGGTCATGTTCATCGAGGCGCATGCCCAACAGATGACCGCTGCCGTAAGTCAGCCAACTGACCCGATGACCGTCCGGACGCAGCGTGGCCACTCGCTGATTGAGCGCATCGTATTCATGTCGCCAGATCGCGACCGAGGGTTTTTCCAACCCCAGAAAATGCTGATGTTCGCGCAGCAGGTTGCCAGCCGGGTCATGGAACCACTGCAAGCGGCTCTGATCGTTACTGGCCAGCACCAGGTTGCCGTTACCATCGTAGGCGAAGGTTTCCGCTTGCGACTCGCTGCCCTGCGTCGCCAAACGGCTGATCATCCGGTTCATCGGGTCAAACTGGAATTCGGTGAGGCGCTCGCCGTCGCGAATGGAGGCCAATCGCCCGGTCTCGGTGTCATAGCGATAGTGTTTGCTGCGCCCATCGAAGCCGGTTTCATGGAGCAAGCGCCCTACCGGATCGTACTCGAACTGCACCCGCTGCTGGTTCTCGTTTTCCAGGGCGGTCAGCCGCCCCAGTCGGTCCCAGCGATAGCGCAACGTCTGCTCCGTGGCATCCACTCGCTCGGCCACCAGCCCCGCAGCCGTGTAACGCCAGGAGGTGCAGCGGTCCAGCCCGTCGACATGCGCCAGCAAACGACCTTCAGCATCGTAAGTGAAACGTTCTTCGGTTTTATCCGGATGCCTGATCAGCACCCGCTGGCCGGCACGGTATTGGTACTCGGTACTTTGCCCGGCCGCGTCGGTGAAGCAAATCAACTGCCCAAGACTGTTGTACTCCCAGGTACTGGCCTTGCCGGAGCAGTCGGTATATTTCGTCAGTTGACCGGCATCGTTGTATTCAAGTTTCTTCTCGGCGCCGTTGGCGTCCTTGATCGCTTTGAGCAGGCCTGCCGAGGTGTAGGCGTATTCGGTCTGGTTGCCCAATGGGTCAATGGCTTTCTCCAGATTGCCGTGAGCATCATAGTCGCGCAGCCAGAGCCCGCCTTCGGCGTCGCTGATCTTGATCAACTGATCTTGATCGTCATACGCAAAATGCACGACGGTGTCGTCGGCACGAATATGCTCAAGCACATTGCCCCGTTCGTCATAGCTGAAGCGGTCGATGCTGCCGTCGGTGTGCACATGGCGCACGACGTTTTTCGCCTCATCGCGAAACAGCCATTCCGAGCGTTCATCCGGGTGTCGAATGCGATAGGTGTAGCCAAGGATGTCGTAGTAGTGCCAGGTCTCGTTGCCATGGGCATCGGTGACATACGTCAGGCGGATGTTTTCGTCCCATTCCAGCCGGGTATCGAAACTGCCGTCATCCGCCCATTCGCGGACGGCTTTGGCATCAGCGCCCTGACCTTGCCATTGCAGGTTCATCCCGCGCCCGGTGCGATCGGTGTAACGCGTGACCAGATGGTGCTGGTATTGATAATTCCAGGCCGCGCCGTTTTCATCCTGGGCCTGGATCAGATCACCGCTGGTGTCGTAGCGATAGGCACACAATTGACGCTTGGGTGCACCGTCGCGAATTTCCCAGAGACCGATCAGGTGTCCTTGCGCGTCGAGCAGGGTGCCGAGCTGCAAGTGGACGTTGCTGATATCGCCTTCGTAGGTAATCAGATCCGACAACACCGCCTCGTCGTCATGACGGTGTTCGTAGTGAAGCATGACCCCGGCACCGCTGCGCAGGACGATACCGATCAGCACGTAACGCTGACCGCGGCGCACGTAGGTTTCCTTGCGCTCGATACCGCTGCACAGCACCAGCCGGTTTTCGTCGACCCGCACCAGCGTCAGGCTTTCAACCGGGTCGTAATGGGCCTCACCGACTTTGGGCAGTGGGTAATTGTGGCTACGTCCATCTGCCGCGTGAAACACCAGGCCGTCATCGACGCGATCGAAACGGGTGGTGAATTCGGTAATCCAGCGAGCGCCCATGTCCCCTTTGTCATAGGCCTCCAGGCGCGAGTAATACGTGCGCGTCCAGTTGATCGGGAACGGGCCCGGCAGGCTGAAATCAGTGTGACGGAAAGTCTCCGAGCCCATCGAGAAACTGATGCTGTGCGCGGTAATCGGGCACACCACGTTTTTTCTGCAATTAGGGTCGGCTTTCGCCCCGGCTTGCTTGGACTGCATCTCAAGCTGACCTTCCCCGGCCTTGCGCTTGGCCTGGGTGGTGCCGCCGGGTTTGACGTTCGTACTCTGACCATGCGCCTTGCGCTTACGCCAGGTGACCACGGCGCCACCGAGCATCTGCAACAGCCAGCCGATGGAGTGTTGAACACCCGGATCGCTGAGCTTCTTCAGCTGTGTTCGCAGCTCTACGCCCAAAGTCCGCAGCATGGACGTATTGCTGAGCACCAATGCCTTGGCTTTTTCCGGCAGCAGGTTTTTCGCTGCGCTGTTGGCTACGCCTTTGCCGGCGGCCTTGTAGGCACTGAACGCTGCACCAAAGATGTTGCCGATGGCCGCTTTGGGGTCATGCAGTAACTGGCTGCGCGCCGCCGTGATCTTTGAACCCGCAGCGTTGAGGTCGCCCTTGGCATCGAGTTTGCCATTGACGACGGTTTCCAGCCCCTTGGCAATCTCGTTCACCGCGCTCTGGCCCAGTTTGCCAGCGTCGTCGAGAATGCCAGCGAGTTTGGGCTGCGCCTGTTTTACGAAGTCATCGATCGTGCCGACAATGGTCGCGTTCAAATGCCCGATCAACACTTCGATCAGCGAATCACCCAGAAGCATCTTCGCGCTGTTACGCAGTTCCTGGCGCACCAGGCCCAATGTCGGACGCAGCGTCATGCGTGCCGATGCCATGGTTGGAGGGGCCGGCAGTACGCCAATCAGGTTGATCCCCAGGCTGACCCAGTCCAGCACTTGGCGCTGCTTGCTTTTGGCCAGGGTCACGATGTCGCCAAGGGCGTCGACCAGCGCCATGATGTTACCCACCACCGGCAAGGCGCCGGCAACGTTCTTCACACGGTCGAGCGTGACAACCCCGCCACTGATCGACTGCAGCCAGGCATCGAATTTGGCGGCGCCGCGACCGACGTCTTGAATATCGATGGTGTTGAGCGGAACGACAGCAACCTGGGGTTCACGTTTTTTATCGGGCGCAGGAGTCGGAGTAGTCATGACATGAACTCATCTGGCAGCAAGCTTGAGGCCGGACTCAGGCCGGGCGTTTGAATCGCGTTTTTGGGCAACGAAACGGCAGGCAAACTCGGCAACTTGCCGTTCTTGCTCGCGGCGCCGAGGATGCTCGACGCACTCGGCAACGCCGCACTCGCCAATTTCGGCAATCCAGCCGCGCCACCCTGCACAACACCCTTAACCTGCTGCGCTGTTTGCATCGCACCTTGCGCCGTCTGCATCGCACTCATCCCTGTTTGCGCCATGTCCTTGCCCTTCTCCAACATGTCCCAACTCTTGCTCGGCAAGACCTGCGCGACCATCGCCTGCACTTGGCTCGGCACGTCTTCAGCCCCCGGCGGATTCAACGGCCACTCAGGTTTGCCGATGTAACTGCCATCGCTCCACGTATCCGCCGGATCCTTGCCGAACAGCACTTGCGCCGGCCCCGGTGCGGCGCCGGTGACGCTGGCGAAACCTTTGCCATCGAGCTTGCCCTTGATGCTTTTGCCCAGGGCATCGATGACTTCATAATCGCCTTCCTTGATGCCCTGACGCCCGGCGTACTGGTTGAACAATTCCAGGTTGCCCTTGCCCGGTTTCGGCGGTTCCGGGAATATCCCGGCCAAAGATTTCGCGCCGGTGTAGGCGAAGTTCGCCGCGTGCGCGGTGTACGGGCCGCTGGTGGCGTGGGTGATGCCGCCGGCGTTGTAGGTGGTGGCGCTGCCGCCGCCCTGGATCACCAGTTCGGTTTTCGCGGTGATGGTGATGCGGTCGGCGTTGGCGGTGATGTTGAGTTTGGCCAGCAGGTTGATGCTGTCCTTCAGCGCGCGCACATCGATGTCGCCGGAGGCCGCGACCAAGCGCCAGCCCATGCTTTGCACGAACAGGCGCATGCCCCGACTGGCGCTGGCCAGCAGGCGTTTGCCGATCGACAGGCTGGTGTGGCCGGTGCTGCTCAATGCCAAATGTTCGCCAGTGGCGATGTGGCTGGAGCGCGGCGTGGACAGGGCGATGCCGGCCGGGCTGGCGAGAACCAGATGCGGCTCGGTGAACTCGGGAAATTCGTTGGCGGTGAGGTTTGCCGGACCGCTGCCGAGCACGCCTTGATGCTGCGCGTGCAAGGCCTTGGCCACGTCGTCCTGGTCGCCCGCCTCCTGGGCTTGCAACTCTTTGGCTTGAACGGCGAATCCATCTTGCTGATCGCTCGCAGTCGCGAGACGCTCGGCGGTTTCCGGCAGATCCTTGTGGTGCTTCGATTCGTTTGGACGCGGCTCAGTCGTTATGAGAAGGCCGGCGGCCGCACGCACCGCACCTTGGCGGTCGGTTCGCAACTCGAAACCTTCACCGCGCGGCTGACCACCGCTTGGGCGCGGATGGGTCAGGTAACCGAGGTTGATCGCGCTCGCGCCGTGATCACTGCGCAGCGCGATGCTGATCTCGCTGGTGGTGTCGTCGATGCGCAGTTCGTTGGCGCGGCTGCCCTTGTATTCCTTGCTCTTGACCGTGGCCAGGGTCTTGAAATCCGGCAGCTTGTACGGCGGTAGATTCGCGCCGTGGTACAGGCAACCGGTGATCAGCGGCTGATCGGGATCGCCCTCGAGGAAGGTGATCAACACCTCCATGCCAACCCGCGGAATATTGATCGAACCAAAGGTTTCCGCCGCCCAGCTCGATGCCACCCGCATCCAGCAACTGGTCATGTCGTCGTGCTTGCCTTCGCGGTCCCAGAAGAACTGCACCTTGACCCGGCCATACTGGTCGCAGTAGATCTCTTCGCCTTCCGGGCCGCAGACCACGGCACTCTGGGTGCCGAGGACTTTTGGTTTCGGGTGATCGAGCGGCGGACGGTATGGCACGTCCCACGGGATCGCGCTGAAGCGGTTGCGGTAGCCCTGATGGAAATCGTCCTTGAGGTCGGTGGTGTCGCTGGTCACCGACTCTTCCAGTACTTGCGGTTGTTTGCCCTCGTGGAAGATTTCGGTGAGCAGCCACAGGTCGTTCCAGGTCGAGTTGGCGTGCTCGGTCAGGGCAAGGAAATGTCCGCTGACCAGAATCGGCTGATCGCTGTTGCCTTCGGCCAGACGATAGTCGCTGCGATGACGTTCCAGCGCGCGATTGGCCAGGTGTTTGCCGCGCTCGCGATCAACGAAACGACCCGGGTAATCGTAGTCCTCGAGGTCCGGCTGCGCGCTGCTTTTGGCGTCGCTTTCCAGCTCGATCTTCGGTTTGACGAAGTCGTAATCGCGCCGCGTGGTGCGGCTGGTGCGGGTGGCCAAACGCAGGCCGAAGCGCTTGACCACCGGTTTGTCGGCGACCAGTCCGGAGTCCTGCTGATAGGCCACTGGCGCGAGTTTCGGGAACACCGTCTGGTCATCGCCGAAGGTAAGTTTGTGGCCGCTGGCGGTGTGCTGGAAGTGGTAGTGAATGCCCTCTTCTTCACACAGGCGCTGGATGAAATCCAGGTCCGATTCGTCGTACTGCACGCAGTAGATCCGTTCCGGATAAATCGCGCTGAGCTGGAAGTGGTAATCGCTGGCGAGAATGCCGTGCTCTTCCAGCACCTGGCTGATGATCTGCTGCACGGTCATCTGCTGGAAGATGCGCTGGTTGACTCGATGCGCGAGGTAGGCCAGTTGCGGGCGCAGGTAAATCTTGTAGCGCGTCAGGCGCTTGCCCGCCTCGCCCTGGGCAATGCTGTAGACCAGCCCGTGAATGCCAGTGCCAGTTGGCGACAGCTGAAGAAACGCCAGTTTGTGCAGCACGCTTTCGAGGTTGATCGAGGCCTTTTCGCTGACCAGTTCCAGCTCGAATTCGAACGGCGTGTTAAGGGCCTCACGACCGGTGAACGACAGCACCTGAAAGTCGCTGTCGACACCATCAACGGTCAGATTGAAATGAGGCTGGTTGGCCGGTGAGAACATTCCCTTGTCCCTCGCGCAGTGCTGCAACACGCCTCAGGGTGCAAGAGCCTGAGGCGAAGAATTGCTTGATCGAACAGTGAACTCGACCAGTCAGACTGGTCGAGTCGGTATCACTATCAGCCGCGATTAAACGACTGGAGCACGCCAGTCATCGGAGCCCGAAGTACCGGAGACTTCGTGGGTCCAGGTGATTTTGCGGTAGGTGAACTGCACTTCTTCCAGGTGGGTGAAGTGCGCGTTGCCTGGATCCTGGCAGTTGTGCATTTTGTTGTTGATGGCGACGATGATCGCGTCTTCCAGTTTGGTGGTGTAGTAATGCTCTTGGGTGCCTTGCGCCGAAGTGCGGTACCACTGGATAACGATTTCGCTCATGCGCTCGCCGGAGGTCAGCGCTGCTTGCAGCAGCGGCGAAGCCTTGTCGTAGACCTTGGTGATCACAACTGGCTTGTGCACGCGCTGACCGGTTGGCTGACCGGATTGCGGGTCACGCGGGATGATCACGTCGTGGGTGAACGCCTGAACCATCACCTGGTCTTCGTGGCCTTCTTGAAAGGTGTTGCCAACGGAATCGGCAGTAAATGCGCCGGCAGTGATCAGGCCTTGTTTTTCGCCAGTGACGGACATGTACGCGGGGGTTGCCATGGAATGCTCTCCTTGCTCAAAAGACACAAGCGACAGGCACCATTGCCTGTCCGTGCGAATTTGGATATATCAACTTTCATGCCAGTCATTACATTGCCATTGTTCATCAACAACTTGTGTAAACAACTTCAACAAAAGTAGCTATTGCAGCCAGGAAGAGTCGTCGTAAGTGCGCAACTTCTTGCGCAGTACTGCGCAAGAAGTTGCGCACTTGGCTGCACGCCCTGAACGGCGTGGCCTGTAGCGATTTTCAGGAATGTTTTCTGGAAACAACTGCGCAACTTCTTGCGCAGTTGCTAAAAAGCGTTTTCATTGTCAATCGACGAAAAATTTCCAGATAGCCTTACTCTCGTTGACGTTGCATCAACGCAGTTTTGCTGAATAGGCAAAACATCGCGCGTAAAGAAAAGCCAGGCAACTGCCTGGCTTTTCTGGTCAGCGGAAATAATGTAGTCAGTGCGAAGAAGCCGTCACATTCGCCCGCGCCGTGTGCAGCTTTTTATAGCTCTCGATCAAGCGCAAATGCCGATCCAGTCCTTCCAGCTTCATGCTCGTCGGCGTCAGGCCATGGAAACGCACGCTACCGTTGACCGAGCCAATCGCTGCATCCATACGCTCGTCACCGAACATCCGGCGGAAGTTGGCTTCGTAGTCTTCCAGCTCGAGGTCTTCATCGAGTTCCATCTCCAGCACCACGTTGACCGCTTGATAGAACAAGCCGCGCTCAACGGTGTTGTCGTTGTATTGCAGGAAAGCTTCAACCAGATCCTTGGCCTGCTCGTACTTCTGCAGCGCGAGGCAGATCAGCAGGCGCAGTTCCAGAATGGTCAGCTTGCCCCACGGCGTGTTGTCGTCGAACTCGACGCCGATCAGTGTGGTGATCTCGGTGTAATCGTCCTGCTCGCTGTTTTCCAGGCCTTGGGCGAGGTTGCGCAGGCCGACCTTGCTCAGGGTGTGCAGGTTGAGGATGTCGGCACGGAATTGCAGGGCTTTGTTGGTGTTGTCCCAGATCAGGTCTTCGACCGGGTAGATCTCCGAGTAGTCTGGCACCAGAATCCGGCAGGCCTTGGCGCCGATATGCTCGTAGACCGCCATGTAGACTTCTTTGCCCATGTCTTCAAGGATACCGAACAGCGTTGCAGCCTCTTCGGCGTTGGAGTTTTCGCCATCGCCTGAGAAGTCCCACTCGACGAATTCGAAGTCCGGTTTGGCACTGAAGAAGCGCCACGACACCACACCGCTGGAATCGATGAAGTGCTCGACAAAGTTGTTCGGTTCAGTGACAGCCTGGCCGGAGAACGTCGGCTGCGGCAAGTCGTTCAAACCTTCAAAACTGCGGCCCTGCAACAGCTCGGTGAGGCTGCGCTCCAACGCCACTTCCAGGCTCGGGTGCGCGCCGAACGAGGCGAACACGCCGCCGGTGCGTGGGTTCATCAGGGTCACGCACATCACCGGGAATTCGCCGCCCAGCGACGCATCCTTGACCAGCACCGGGAAGCCCTGCTCTTCCAGGCCTTTGATGCCTGCGAGGATGCTCGGGTATTTCTCCAGCACTTCTTGCGGCACGTCCGGCAGGGCCATTTCGCCTTCAAGGATTTCGCGTTTGACCGCGCGCTCGAAGATCTCCGACAGGCACTGCACTTGCGCTTCGGCCAGGGTATTGCCGGCGCTCATGCCGTTGCTGAGGTAAAGGTTTTCGATCAGGTTGGACGGGAAGTACACCACTTCGTTGTCGGACTGGCGCACGAACGGCAGCGAGCAGATGCCACGCTGGGTGTTGCCGGAGTTGGTGTCGAACAGGTTCGAGCCACGCAATTCGCCGTCACGGTTGTAAATCTTCAGGGTGTACTCGTCGAGAATTTCGCTCGGCAACTCGTCCTTTGGCCCTGGCTTGAACCACTTCTCGTCCGGGTAATGCACGAACTCGGCGTTAGCGATTTCTTCGCCCCAGAACTGGTCGTTGTAGAAGAAATTGCAGTTCAGGCGCTCGATGAACTCGCCCAGCGCCGAGGCCAGTGCGCCCTCTTTAGTTGCGCCCTTGCCGTTGGTGAAGCACATTGGCGAATGCGCATCGCGAATGTGCAGCGACCAGACATTGGGCACGATGTTGCGCCACGAGGCGATTTCAATCTTCATGCCGAGGTCGGCGAGGATGCCCGACATGTTGGCGATGGTCTGCTCCAGCGGCAGGTCCTTGCCGGCGATGAAGGTGCCTGCGTCCGAACCGCCCACCGGCATCAACAAGGCCTGGGCATCGGCGTCGAGGTTGTCTACTTCTTCGATGATGAATTCCGGCCCAGTCTGCACAACCTTCTTCACCGTGCAGCGGTCGATGGAACGCAGGATGCCCAAACGATCCTTCTCGGAGATGTCCGCCGGTAATTCCACCTGGATCTTGAAGATCTGGTTGTAGCGGTTTTCCGGGTCGACGATGTTGTTCTGCGACAGGCGAATGTTTTCCGTCGGGATGCTGCGCGTGTCGCAGTACAACTTCACAAAGTACGCCGCACACAACGCCGACGACGCCAGAAAGTAGTCGAACGGCCCCGGTGCCGAACCATCGCCCTTGTAGCGGATAGGCTGATCGGCGATCACCGTGAAGTCGTCGAACTTGGCTTCAAGTCGAAGGTTGTCGAGAAAATTGACCTTGATTTCCATGCGGGATTACCAGAATACGGCTAAACGAATGGCCGCCATTATCCGGTTTTTGCGCGGGAAGTCTTGCCCTTTCGGGATTGGCCGCTGATCGGCGCGCTGCACTTGGGGAGGCAAATCACGCGGGTTTCACTACGCTTTCAATGCAGTCCCCCAGAAGAATCTGAACATTGCGCCCGCGCCGTGGCTCTAGATTCAGAAGACAGCGGATCAAGGACGAGCACATGGACCTTTCCAGCTTTGCAGCCCCGCTTCCACCGCGCCAGAGCGCCGTCACCCGCCGCCTGGCCTTCGCGGTCGGTGCGCTGTTTGTCAGTGGCGTGATTGCCGCCGCCGTTGCCTTGCTCGGCATTGCCGAACGCCTCGACAACGACGAGATCAACAAAACCCGCTTCTATTCCGCTCGCGCGCTGGAAAACCGCATCACCGCCTCGAAAAACTACATCACCAGCTACGCCTACTGGACCACGGCCTACGAGCATTTGAGCGGTCAGGTCGACACCGACTGGGCCTACACCGAGCAGAACCTCGGCAAGACCCTGTTCACCACCGACGGTTATGACGGCGTGTTCGTGCTCAACCGTGAAGGCACCCGTTACGCGGTGGTGCGCGGGCAAATGGTCGATGCCGAGTTGTCCGCGTTCGTGCAGGTGAGCGCCACGGAGTTACTCGATCAAGCGTTGGGCCAAGGTGATCTGACCAAGCCAGTCAGTCGCTATTCACTGTTCGAAGGCTGGCCGGCGCTGGTCTCGGCGGCAGCGATTATTCCCAACGATGAGCGACCACTCGGCGACCCGCAGAAAACTTCGGTGCTGGTGTTCGTCGACAAACTCACGCCGACCAAATTGCGTCTGATCGGCAGCGGTTACGGCTTGAACAACCTGACCCTGGCGCCGGACGAGACGCTCGACCCGCAGCGCCCACGAGTACCGCTGGACAACACCGGTTACAGCCTGATCGCTGATCTGGAGCGACCTGGGCTACATTTATTGTGGTCATTGTTGCCGCCACTCGGCGCGACGATAGTGGTGCTAATGCTGCTGACCGCGTACTTCTTCCGCCACGCGTTGCGGTCATCGCAGTACGTCGATCAGAGTTTTGCTGTCATGCAGACTTCCAATCACGCACTGGAGAACGCCAACCGCGAACTGGAAGCCAGCGAAGAACGCTTTCGCGCGGTGGCCGAAGCCGCGTCGGACTGGATCTGGGAAGTCGACCGCACCCTGGCACTGACCTACCTTTCGGCACGCTTCAGCGCAGTGACCGGTTACCCGCAAACCCTCTGGCTGGGGCAAGACATCGGTCAGCTTCTGCTTTGCGACACCACGCCTCTGGAACTGTGGCTGAGGAATCTCACCGAGCAAGACAGCGCCAGTGACTTGCGTTGCACCTACCGTGACCACGCCGGCCAGCAACGCCACTGCCGGCTCTCCGCCCGGCCGATCTTCGACAAGCACGCGGTCATCGGCTATCGCGGCACCGCCAGCGACATCACCGACGAAGTGGCAGCCCATGCGCAAATCCAGCATCTGTCGATGCACGACGCCCTCACCGGCCTGCCCAATCGCAACAAACTCGCGCGTTATCTGGATGAAGCGCTGCTGCTCAAGGAGCACGCGCCGCCGCTGTCGCTGCTGATGATCGACCTCGACAACTTCAAGCCGATCAACGATTCGCTCGGCCACCCGGCCGGTGATGCCGTGCTGCAGGAAGTCGCCGTACGCCTGCGTGAATGCACTCGCGAACTGGACATCGTCGCGCGTCTGGGCGGCGATGAATTCATCGTGGTGCTTAATGGCATGGACAGCCATCACGAAATCGACAAGTTCTGCACCCGCCTGATCGCCAGCCTGCATCAACCGGTGGTCTTCGAGCAGCATCCGCTGCACATCGGCGCCAGCATCGGCATCGCGCTCAGCCGGCGCCACAGTTATGTGCCCAGCGACCTGATCCGTTACGCCGACATTGCCCTGTATCAGGCCAAATCCGAGGGCAAGAACACCTGGTGCTATTTCGAAGCGCACATGAGCGATCAGATCCAGACCCGCCGACAACTTGAGGATGACCTGCGCCATGCGCTCAAGCACAACGAATTCATCCTGCACTATCAGCCGCGCTACAAGATCGATGGCAAGCACATCGTTTCGGTCGAAGCGCTGGTGCGCTGGCAACATCCGACCAAAGGCCTGCTCGGCCCTGACCTGTTCATTCCGTTGGCGGAGCAAACCGATCTGATCGTTCCGCTGGGTCGCTGGGTATTGCGCGAAGCCTGCGAAACCGCGCTCGGCTGGCCGGAAGACATCCTGCTCTCGGTCAATCTGTCGCCGGCGCAATTTGCCCTCAGCGATGTGGTCGAGGATGTTCGCGAAGTGCTGGTACAGACCCGTTTCCCGGCCAGTCGCCTGGAACTGGAGATCACCGAGAACGTGATGCTCAACGACACCGACTGCGCGCTGACCACCATGAATGCCCTGAAGGAATTGGGTGTGCGCCTGAACATGGACGACTTCGGCACCGGTTACTCATCGCTCGGTTACCTGCGCGCCTACCCGTTTGACGGGATCAAGATCGACAAGCGTTTTATCGCCTCGATCAGCAGCGGCACTAACGATCGCGCGGTGGTGCAGGCGATCATCGGCCTGGGCAAGGCCATGGGCCTGACCGTGACTGCCGAAGGGGTCGAAACTGAAGAACAGCTGGATATTCTCGGGGTCGATCAATGCAATGAGGTGCAGGGTTACTTCATGAGCCGGCCGATCGACAAAGCAGCGTTTGCGCGGTTGCTGCAGGATTCCAGAGGTGCACAGTTGAAAGCGAAGACAGGTCGTGTGACCTGAACGGCTACAGGGCGGATCCATCGCTGTAGCCGTTTGCGGCGGGTTCAACCGTTTGATCGCCCCGTATCCCCGATGAACACATTGCCCGCATCCCGCACCAGTTGCCGCCATTCGGCGCTGGTGATCAGTCCCTGCTCCTCCATTTCATCGGCTGCCTTGAGCAGTTCGTCGTACTGCTCTTCCGGGTCCAGACGCATCTGCGATTGCGTCGCCAGCTTTCGCCATGCCGCCAGTTTTTCTTGTTTGCGCTGATCGAACATCGGGAATGATCTCGTGAGGGACTTCCCCGGTAGAAAGAAAGGTCAGCGCAGTGGTTCAGCGCAGTCGACGGATGGACTGTTTGCTTCGGATACACCACCGAACCCTGTAGGAGTGAGCCAGCTCGCGATAGCGGATTGTCTGTGGCGGATGTGTTGGCTGAAACACCGCTATCGCGAGCAGGCTCACTCCTACAGGGATTGTGGCAGTTTGTCAGAACTTCTCGGCCACGCGCCGGTATGGATAATGCGGATCCCGGTACTTGCCCGGTTTCTGCCGTTTGGGCAGCTCGATTTTCTCGCGTTTCACATCCTCATACGGAATGCGGCTGAGCACATCGGTGATGATGTTCAGCCGTGCGCGGCGCTTGTCGTTGGAGTCGGCCACCAGCCACGGCGCGTGTTCGGTGTCGGAGTGTTTAAACATTTCATCCCGCGCCCGTGAGTAGTCGTACCAGCGGCTGTAGGACTTCAAGTCCATGGGTGTCAGTTTCCAGGTCTTGCGACCATCGTTGATTCGCGCTTCGAGCCGGCGGGTCTGCTCTTCGGGGCTGACTTCCAGCCAGTACTTGAGCAGGATTACTCCGGACTGGACGATGGCGTGTTCAACCAAGGGAATCGATTTGAGAAATTTGTCAGCCTGCTCGTCGGTGCAGAAGCCCATCACCCGCTCGACACCGGCGCGGTTGTACCAGCTGCGATCGAAGATCACTACTTCGCCCGCTGCCGGTAGATAAGGCAGATAACGCTGCACATGCATCTGGCTTTTCTCGCGATCGGTCGGTGCCGGCAACGCCACCACGCGAAAGACACGCGGGCTGACGCGCTCGGTCAACGCCTTGATCGTGCCGCCCTTGCCGGCGCCATCGCGCCCTTCAAAAACGATGCAGACCTTGACGCCCTTGGCGATCACCCATTCCTGCAACTTGACCAGTTCGACATGCAGTTTGCGCAACTGGTCGAGGTAATCCTTGTTTTTCAGCTTCAGACTTTCAGGCGCTGTGGCGGCCTTCTTTTTGCCTTTTGCCATGACCTTGGCCCTCTCCAATAAATGCAGAAACAGACTGTTGATTGACGGGATACACCAGACACGTGAGGTTAGTTCATGCCGTGCTGTTTGCCATTGCCGGGCAAAAAGCAAAATTGCCATGTGTTTCCTTCGTTCTTTGTTGCGTCGCACTGTTCATTGCCCTGCCCTTGTCTGCCTGGAGTTTTCTCGATGCCCGCGTCCAAATCCCTGCCCGCCGCCCTGCTCGGTCTGGCTCTCGCCGGCCCGGCAATGGCCGAGACTCAAGGTCTGGAACTGGGGCAAGTGCTGATTTCGGCCGACGAGCAAAGCGGCTCAGACGCGAGCATTGAAGAGGCCAAAACCCGTCTTGAACAGGTCCCCGGCGGCACCAACGTGGTCGACATGCGTCAGCCGTTGCAGGGCCGCGTGGCGAGCAATCAGGATGTGCTGGCGTATCAGCCCGGGGTTTATGCGCAGTCGGCGGGCAACGAAGGCGTGAAGATCTCGGTGCGTGGCTCGGGCATTAACCGCGCGCCGGGCGCCCATGCGTCGGGGCTGTACACGATGCTCGACGGTCTGCCGCTGAGCGGTCCGGGCGGCACGCCGTATGAATTGCTTGAACCGCTGTGGGTCGATCACGTTGAAGTACTGCGCGGCGCCAACGGTTTTGATCGCGGTTCGCTGGCGCTGGGTGGCGCCATCGATTACGTCAGCCACACCGGTTACAACGCACCGAAACTGCAGGTACGCTACGCCACCGGCAGCCACGGGTATCAGCAGCGCCAGGTCAGTTCCGGACAAGTGCTAGGCGACTTCGATTACTACGTGTCGCTCACCGACTCCAACGCCGACGGCTACCAGGATCACACCGCCAGCGAAAGCAAAGGCGTGATCGCCAACTTCGGCTATCGCTTCAACCCGAACCTGGAAACCCGCTTCTATATCCGTTACCGCGAGACCGACAACGACCTCGCCGGCCGCGTGACCAAGCACTCCATCGAGCACTCGCCTCGCGCGGCCAATCCGTCCTATGTGGCACGCGATGACAGCCGCAAGCAGCCGGGCAGCACGTTCATCGGCAACAAGACCACTTATTACATCGACGACGATTCAAGCATTCAGACCGGTCTCGTTTACCACGACTACCCGATGGACCTGCGCGAAGGCCCGAACCGCTTGAAAGTCGCCTACACCGACGTCAGCGGCACCTTCGACTACAAACGCCGCGACACGATTTTCGGCATGGAAAGCCGCAGCAACGTCGGCCTGCGCGTGACCAAACACCTGCCCAACGACGGCGCCAGCGAGTTCGTGCGCATTCCCACCGCGCCCAACACCGTCAGCTACGTGCCCGGCACGCGCATGCGCAATTTCACCTATCAGGGTTCCGACACCGTTCTGCACTTTGGCAACGACCTGGAAATCGCCGACGACCTTTGGCTGACCACTGGCCTCGCCGCTATCTACACCCGCCGCGAAAGTGCCGTGACCTATCCGCAGAGCGGCGGCAAAACCAGCATGAACGACTGGGATTACGCGCCACGCCTCGGCCTGCGTTACCAGATCACCCCGGATCTGCAAGTATTCGGCAACCTCAGCCGATCGGTTGAAGCGCCGCATCCGTGGTCGCTGATCTACAGCTCCAACGTGCGCTTCCCCGCCGGCAATGGCGCGGCGACCGGCACGCAGAAAGACCCGATCAAACTGCAGAACCAGACCGCGACCACACTGGAACTGGGCGGTCGTGGTGACAGCACAATCGGCGATTGGAGTCTGGCGTGGTATTACGCGCAAGTGCGGCATGAATTGTTGTCGGTGTTGCCAGATGCCAATGCCGTCACGCCGTATGAGTTGAACGCCAGCCCGACCGTGCACCAAGGTGTCGAAGCGAGTCTCAACAGCCAACTCTGGTCTGCCGCCGATGGCCGCCAGTTGCGCCTGCGTCAGGCGTATACCTTCAGCGATTTCCACTATCGCGACGATGATCGTTTTGGTGACAACCGCTTGCCGGGATTGCCGATGCACTACTACCAGGGTGAGCTGCGTTACGACTGGCCGCAGGGGTTCTTTGCCGCGGTCAACACGCAACTGGTGTCGAAAGTTGCCGTGGATTACGCCAACAGCTACTACGCCGACCCTTACGCATTGTTTGGCGCGACGCTGGGCTACAACGCGCCGAAAGGTGACTGGCAGACGTGGGTGGATATGCGCAACCTGACCAACAAACACTACGCGGCAACGGTCACGCCGGGGTATGACGACAAGGGACTGGATGCTGCGCGGTCTACGCCGGGTGAAGGGATGGGGGTTTATGTCGGGGTGTCGTGGAGTTTGCTCTGACACGAGCCGGTGGCGAAAACCCAAGTCAGCAACTTTCTAGCGAGTCACGGATGGACATTATGGATAACCCGCAAGAAAACCCACTGGAAAAATCGCTCAGGCTGGCCGCCGACGAGCCCGCGCACCGGCCTGAGTTCTTCACCACACTGCTGAACTCGCCGGTTTACATCCTCGGCACTACGGGCACGGCAGACGGCGTGGTCAATCTCGAAGCCGGCAGCAACATCAGCATCGCGCATTGGGAAAAACCGGATGGCACCTCGGTCATTCCGTTCTTTTCGTCACTGCAAACCCTGCAACAGTCGATCAACAGTGAAGAGACGTATCTGGAGTTGCCGGCCAGGTCTCTGTTCGAGATGACGCTGGGCGCGCAGCTTTTTCTGAACCCGAAATCGCCTTACGGCAAAGAGTTCTTCCCGCAGGAAGTGGCCAATCTGCTTTCCGATGAAGTCGGCCAGACCGCCACTTCACGCACCGTCGAAAAAGAAACCAAAGTCCTGCTCGGCCAGCCTTCGCAATACCCGACACAAATGATCCATTCGCTGACGCAGTTACTCGCCAAACATCGCAATGTGAAGCGTGGGTTTCTGGCGTTGATGCACGACACTTCGGTGGACGAAAAACCGCACTTGATCGTCGGGATCGAGGCGGACGGCGATGTTCAGCGGGTCATGCGCGAAGCCGGCAATGTCGCCGGGGACACGGCGCCGGATGGCGAGCCCGTTGACCTGTTCCGCGTCTGCGAAGGTGAGTTGGGGCTGAGCGATTACTTTCTCAAGCAAACAACGCCCTTCTATGAGCGCAACTGGGGCAGCAAGCTGCGTTCATTGTTTGGCCTGGGCAAAGCTTGAGCGCTGGCGCTCTGTTGGCAAACGCCCGCTCGCAATCAGCAGATCAATAAAGTCAGACGCCCGTCTGATCGTGAATCAACTTTGAGTAAAAACAGGTTTTATCGATGAAAAAGATTGTCCTTCCCTTGGTCATGGCGCTGTTGTGCCTGCAAGGTTGCGCAGAAATGCCAGCGTATTCCAACGTCGGCGCCACCACCGCAGCAGACGAGTCGCGCTACACCGTGGTCGAAACCGACACCTATGCCGGCAGGCCCCAGCGGCACTTTGCCGACGGCGAGGCGAACCTGAACATCATCCGGATCAACGATGAAAAAGTCGGCAACATCCCGTTCTCCACGTACTACTACAAAAACGATTCGCCGCAGCGCGCGGTGCTAAAACCGGGCACCTATACCATCCAACTGGAATACCGATTGCCGCTACATTTCATGTATGCGGATCTGAAGTTCGATGGCAAGCCGGGCCAGAAAATCATGGCGCGCTCGCAATACGTTGGCCTCAATCGTCTGCAAGTCTGGCTGGAGGACACCGCCACCGGGGAAGTCGTGAGTACGCGTGTGAATTGAACACCGTTGCCGCGCCACTCGGGCGCCATCCTGCAACAGATGGCCCCGAAAGGAGGGCTTCAGCCCAGTCGCATCGACAGCTCAATGTCAGTGCTTATGTGCTGGCGCTGGATGGGCGACAGATCGCCCAGCCCAGGTCTCTGTAGGACGTCTTGTCTTGTTCGGGAAAGTCAGTCCGGTACTCGCCCCACTGCATGTGCGCATAGTACTTGGTCATCGCTTCGAAATGACTGTCAGCCTCGACCTCCCAAACAAGCTTCGCGTCCGAATCCATAAGTGCACGCGCACCATCACCTTGAGCACCGGCCAGACAAAAGGTCTGACAGCCATCAGGTTCCTGCCAAAGCTCATGATTCATATTTGAGGTTCTGTCGTTTTAGGTCGTTTTGGACTCACCCGCGTTTCGGCAACTTCCAGTTCGGCCGAATGAAATGGCAGGTGTAGCCATTCGGAATACGCTCGAGGTAATCCTGATGCTCCGGCTCCGCTTCCCAGAACGGCCCCGCCGGTTCGATTTCGGTCACCACGCGACCTGGCCACAGTTTTGAGGCGTCGACGTCGGCCGCGGTGTCTTCGGCAATGTCGCGTTGCGCTTCGCTGAGGTAGTAAATCGCCGAACGATAGCTGCGCCCGAGGTCATTGCCCTGCCGGTTGGCTGTGCTCGGGTCGTGGATCTGGAAGAAGAACTCGAGGATCTGTCGATAGCTGATCACCGCCGGATCGAAGGTGATTTCGATAGCTTCGGCGTGGTCACCATGGTTGCGATAAGTAGCGTTCGGCACTTCGCCGCCGGTGTAACCGACGCGAGTCTGCAACACGCCGGGATAGCGCCGCAGCAGATCCTGCATGCCCCAGAAGCAGCCGCCGGCGAGGATGGCGGTTTCGGTTTGAGTGGTCATGGGTTGTGGCTCCTCTCGGAAGTAGTACGCGAGTGTACTTTTACAGGTCAGTGATGAGTACCATAAACGCAGATTCCAGACCGAGGAAACGCTATGCCGCTGCTCACATGGGACCCTTTTGACCTTATTGCTGCGCTAGGCGTGATTCCCGATCAGGACGGGCATGGAACATCCCATCAATACTTGATCGAACAGGGTTCTATCAGCCTGAAGCTGACGATCTGGCAATACGATTCGGATGTAGAGATTCAGGTCTGGGAAAGATCATTACCCAACCCCATTATCAAATACACAATGCTGGGCTGCCCCGGTATCCGTGTGATTGACGATAAACGCGGGAAATTTGTTGAATTCGCCGCGTCGGACACCTTCACCGGGCGATATGACGGTTACTCAGTCATTCCCTTTGGCCTGAGATTGTGGGTGGATCCACAGATTTTTCTGGAGCCGTTCAGCTATCCAGCGGCCTAGGTTCAACAGCGTTTAAATACGCCTGGTGCAAGTCGGCCTTCAGTATCCCTCAAGGCTGGCGATAACCTGTTCGGTTGTTCAGTCGGGCGTGGGCATTTTCGCACTGATTCACCCGCCAATCCTCTATTGATCATGGACTCTCCAATGCTCCACCGTATCCACGCCGATTATCACCAGGCGAAATGCAACCGTAGCGCCTGCGCCTGGCTGTTTATCGACGGCATCCCCATCGAGCAATGGCTCAACGAGCATCTCGAATATCCCGACCTCGACTTGAATGGTTTGTCGTTGATGTGGTTGCTGGACGAGGAAGAAGACGCCCTCGCCCAACGCCGTTTCGCGCCTGCAGAACACGGTTCGTCCACGCTTGTACCGCTGCTGGTCTGCAGCGATGACATGAACTTCGATTGCTTTGTGCTGATGACCGAACAGGTGATCGATGGCGACACTTTGCACTGGCGTCGGTTTGGTTTGAGCGTTTCCAGCGGCCTGGAAGTCGGCATCAGCACGCGGTGGGACGCCGATAGCCGCCCGGCCAGTTTTTCCCTGGCACAGTTTCGCGGCGCGCTGGAGGATTTTTACAGGCTGATGAAAGCCGGGGGCGCCGAGTAGCAGGCTACACCGCCACCGCCCGACACCTCCGGGCATCAGTGCCCGGCAACCGCCGCCGCTCCAGCAACACGCGGCCCCGACCTGAACCCGTGCACCCGTGCGGCGAACGCAATGGCAAACCCCACACTCACCAGCACCACCATCGCCCACGGAAACGAGGCAACACCCCATCGATCCAGCAGCACCCCGCCGACCACGCCGCTGCCCGCGATCGCGCTATTCCACGCCACCACATTCAACGACAACGCCACGTCCGCGCCATCCCCCGCCGCATCCGCCAGAGCCGTCTGCAACAGCGTCGCCGCACCGCCAAAACTCAATCCCCACACCAACACGCCCAGATAAATCACCTCCGGCACCCGTCCGTAAAAGCCGAACCCTACGCACACCAGTGCAAACGTGGCCAGACTCACCAGAACGGTCTTGCGCAACAGCGGCTCAACCAGTTTCGCCGTCAGCCAGATCCCCGCCAACGCCGCGAGACCAAACACCAACAACACCAGATCCACGCGATCCGCCAGCCCCGCCGGAGCCACAAACGGCGCGATGTAGGTGTAGAGAATGTTGTGCGCCAGCATCCAGCTGATCACCACCGCCAGCACCGGTCGGACGCCCGGCGTCGTCAGCACATCGCGCAGCGACAGGCGCTGATGCGCAGGCTGTGGTGGATAGTCGGGGACTTTCACCAGCACCCAGACGATCAAAATCAAAGTCAGCCCGGACATAATGCCGAACGTCGTACGCCAACCGACCAGCCCTCCCAGCCATGTGCCGAGCGGCACCCCCAAAGACAAGGCAATCGGCGTACCGACCATCGCCAGTGCCAACGCCTTACCCTGCTGATCAGGGTCGACCATCCGCCGCGCATAACCGGCCAACAAACTCCACGCCAGACCTGCCGCAACCCCGGCGAAAAACCGCGCCACCAGCGTCACACCATAATGCGACGACAACGCCGTGATCGAATTGAACAGCAGAAAACCAACGATGGTCAGCAGCAACACATTGCGCCGACGCCAGCTGCGCGTGGCAATGGTCATCGGAATCACCGCCAGCACCGAGCCCAGCGCATACGCGGTGACCATCTGCCCGGCCATCGAAGGCGAAATCGCCAAGCCTTCGCTGATCAGCGGCAACAGCCCGGCGGGCAGGGTTTCGGTAACGATGCAGATGAAACCGGTCATGGCCAGCGCCAGCAGCGCGCCGATGGGCAGGCGTTTGGGCGCTGCCGATAGAGTCATTGAGGGTGTCACGGGGAACTCCTTGAGTTTTGAATATCAGACTTTCGTACCGATCGATATAAAATACTGGCGGCAGTCGAGGCACGTTGTCAACGACTTATGTATCGACTAGTATCCAAATCACTTTCCGAGGAGTTTCAGCTATGGCCAGAACCGGCCGCCCCCGCGCTTTCGATCGCGACGACGCCGTCGACCAGGCCATGCAATTGTTCTGGCAGCACGGCTACGACTCGACCTCCCTCGCCCTGTTGAAGGCGCAGTTGGGCGGCGGCATCTCCGCGCCAAGCTTCTACGCCGCATTCGGCTCAAAAGAAGCCTTGTTCGATGAGTGCGTGCAGCGTTACCTCACCACCTTCGCCCAGGTCACCGAATGCCTGTGGGACGAAACCCTGCCGCCACGCCAAGCCATCGAGACCGCGCTGCGCCAGTCGGCACGCATGCAATGCGATGACGGCCACCCCAAGGGCTGCATGGTCACCCTCGGCGTCATGAGCGCGCCCAGTCCGGAAAACGCCGGTGTCGTCGAAGTCCTCACCCACTCCCGCGCCCGCACACGCGCCGGGATTCGAGCGTGTGTCGAGCGAGGTCTGCGTGAGGGTCTGTTAGCGGAGAACACGAACGTAGCCGCCATGGCGACGGTGTTCGACAGCTTCCTACAGGGGATTTCCATCCTGGCTCGGGATGACACGCCGCTGGAGAGCATTGATGCGGCGATTACGCAGGTGATGTGGACTTGGGATGTGATGGCGAAGAGTTGACGTCTACATTGCCCCCACTTAATCTGCGCCCATCTCGCCCAAGGCAGTACGCGGTCCTAACCATCCAGGACACGCCAAACCCTTGGGCGTTTTACTATCCGGAAGAAAGCAGGACCACTGTGGGATTGAATCTCAAGATGCGTTCAATGCGGAACAAGCAACAAACCTTGAGCGCTACGCGACCACCTCAACATAACTCGA
Organism: Pseudomonas sp. ok266; assembly: GCF_900110195.1. Classification (NCBI taxonomy): domain Bacteria; kingdom Pseudomonadati; phylum Pseudomonadota; class Gammaproteobacteria; order Pseudomonadales; family Pseudomonadaceae; genus Pseudomonas; species Pseudomonas sp. ok266. The sequence goes on from NZ_FOCU01000006.1 coordinate 306,949, forward strand.
CTGCCCGCCCCCTCGGCCCCCGACAACCAACCCCACACAAACCGCAACGTCGTCCGCCCCGCCTCATCCCCCCCCACAACGCCCCTCGACCAATCCGCACGAATCTCGCCATCCGTGGTGATGCACTGATAAAGCAGCTCGACACTGTCAGGCCCGGTCACTCGGCCAACCTGGTTACCCATGGGAATATGCCCACCCGCGTAAGTCCCCCAAACTGCCGCGCCTTCGACGAAGTAGTGAAACACCGTGCGCGCATCGGACCACCCCTGAGCATTGCGGATTATGGGCGGTGAAGCTGTTTACCACGCCAACGCGGTGACACTCACCCTGGGCGTCGGCGCCTGTCTGGCAGGGAAATTCTCTGGGAAATTTCCTACAAGCCAGCGGGAAGCCGGCTATTCAATGCGCGCCTCGTGATCCTGATAATTCAGCCCTTCGTTGGCCGACGCCAACAACGTCCAGATGCAGTCAGCCTGCATTGAATGGCCGTTTTCTTCTCAGGAGGGCACACACCATGAAGATCGGGTTAGGGATGCTGGGCGGGCTTGGCGCATCGGCGTTGATGCTGATGGCGGCGCCGGCGATGGCGGCTTGCACCTGGGCGACGGGCAACAATACGGTCAAGCAGTTGACGCTCACCGGCGGCGCGGTATTCGCGCCGCGAGACGTACCGATCGGCACCACGTTGAACACCAACGGCACCATGCGCCAGCTGAATTTCGGTGACACCTTGCAGTGTTATGGGACCGCTTCCTATAACACGACACTGGTCGGTCCGGTGGCGGTGAACATTCCGGTGGACGTGATGAATGTGCCAGCCAATGCCTTACTGCAGACCAACGTGCCCGGCATTGGCCTGGCCATCTACATGACGGGTTTCGCTGCCGCCTGGATTCCGCCGCCGGGTAACCCCAGCCGATTCATTCCCTTCAACATGAATCGTACCGCTCCAAGCCAGGCGAACATGAACCAGGCGATGATGCGTTATGCGCTGATCAAGACCGGTGACATCGCGCCCGGCACCCACACCATCAATCAACTGGTCGCCACTGGCACTTCGGACATGGGTCCAATGTTCGACCTGACCTTCACCGCCACCGTAACCCTGGCCGGTTGCTCTCTGCCGGCCGCACCCGGCAACCAGATCAACGTGCCAATGGGCACCTGGGAAAAACGCGTATTCAACGGCAAAAACTCCACCACCCAAGCCCAGCCGTTCGCCATTACCCTCAACGCCTGCATCGCCGGCAACAACTATCCGTCGAACACCAACGGCTACTTCAACGGCAACTTCGCCAACATTCAGATCGATGCCGACAAGACCTCAACCATCCTCGACGCGGCCAACGGTGTCCTGAGCCTGTCGCGCGATTCGACGGCGCAAGGCGTGGCCATTCAAGTGTTGCAGGACAACGGCACGCCGATGAATCTGGGTCAGCCCGTGCGCCTCAATCGCATCGTCAACGGCGTGACGTCAGTGCCGCTCCGAGCCCGTTATATCCAGACCGGCGATGGGCCGACGCCGCAGCCCGGCACCGCCAACGGCCATGCGAGTTTCACCGTAACTTACCGCTGAAATCCGCCAACAAAAATCCACCTGTTTTTCCCGACGCTCCCCTTTGCCATCGCCTATTTCGCGCGGTGCCAAAGGCGGGGCGTTTTTTTGGCGACGACTTATTGATCGCATAGCAGCGCTAGGAATTTTCCTACAAGCAAAGGGATTTTCCCTACATAGCGCCCGGATCCGCATCCCGATAATGAGCCTCAGACGCCACGCTCTACCCCGACGGGATGGCGACGTCGATCCGTCTCAGGGCCTTCGGGCTTCAGGACATTTACTCAATATCTGGAAGTGATCATGAAAAATTTTGCGCTCAAAGGTTTGTCCCTGGCCCTGGTTCTGGCAGCCGCTTCGCAAGCTGCAATGGCCGCCGACGGTGAAATCAACTTTGTCGGCAGCGTGACCGACAACACCTGCCCGGTCGTGGTTTCCGACCTCAACGGTTCGGCCGGTGCCGGCGACGTTGGCCTCGGCAGTGTGCCGGCGACCTCTCTGGCCACGGCCGGTGCAGTGGCGGGTGGCGGCGCGTTCACCCTGACCATTGACACCACCGCACCGGGCTGCAACGTCACCGGCAAGAAAGCCGTGGTCAAGTTCCTTTCGCTGAGCGGCAACGCCGGCTCCAGCGGCCAGTGGATCGGCCTGCTGCCGGAAGCCGGCGTGGCCACCAACGTCGCCGTGCAGATCAAAGATGCGTCCGGCAAAGACGTGCAACTGGGCCTGGAATCCTCGCCTTATCTAGACCTGACCCAGCCGCTGCGCTTCACCGCCAACTACGTCGCCACCGGCGCAGCCACTTCCGGTCCGGCCAACGCCAAAGCCGCGTTTACCGTCGACTACCAATAAGTCCGGTCAGCCTCCGGCGGCGATTGGCGCCGCCGGATGCCCTTCCCTTTGCCACGGTTTTTGTGGCCGTGCCGACAAGAGGATGAACGCAATGAACCCAGTAAAAAACCCCTTCAAAACCGCATCGGTATTGGCCGTGTTGTTGAGCGCAACGCTGCTCAGCAGTTTCAGCCAGGCCGGTGTGATGCTCGGCGGCACGCGTATCGTGTACGACGGCAACAAACGCGATGCCTCGATCACGGTCAGCAACACCACGGCCGAGCCCTACGCAGTGCAAGCCTGGATCAACACCGAGGCCGACGACAACACCACTGCGACCCCGTTCGTGGCCACCCCGCCGCTGTTTCGCCTCGATCCGCGCAAAGAGCAAATGGTGCGCATCCAGAAAGTCCCCGGCGATCTGCCGCAGGACCGCGAATCGGTCTTCTACTTCAACGCCCAGGAAATTCCGCTGGCCGGCAAGGCCGACGCCAACACCCTGAAAATCGCCATGCGCACGCGGATCAAAGTCTTCTATCGCCCGCCCACCCTCAAGGGCAGTGCGATGGATGCGCCGCCACAACTGCGCTGGAGCCTGCAACAGGAACAAGGCAAACCGGTGCTGGTGGTCAACAACCCGACAGCGTTTCACGTGTCGTTTATCGGCGTGAAAGTCGAGGCCGGTGCGCAAGTCGTTGAAGTCAACGAACCAAAAATGGTCGCACCGATGAGCAGCCAGCGTTATGCGCTGCCGGGTTTCAGCGGCCGCAGCGGCGCGGTGGTGTTCTCCGCGATCAACGACTACGGCGGTTACAGCGAGCCGAAAAAAGTCGAGCTGAGCAGCGCCCCGTAACACCGTCACCCCTTTCCTTGCGAACCTGCCTGCACGCTGCCGATGCCGCGTGGCGGCCGAGTGTTGAGTATTGTCATGCGAATCGAAGCCCTGAACCGTCATCGTCAGTCCGCGCCTTTTGTTCCATTGCATCTGTCGGTCGCCATCCTCGCGGCGCTGATGGGCAGCTCGGCGAGCGCAGACGAGCCGGCGAAGTTTGATGCCAGCTTCATGCAACCCTTCGGTGGCGCCAGCGCCGGGCCCAACCTCGATCTGGACGCCATCGCCAACAGCGGCAGCATCGGCCCCGGCACGTATCCGGTGGTGATCCGGCTGAACCAGAGCTTTTTCGACCGCCGCGACATGACCTTCGCCAAGGACGCAAAAAGTGCTGAAGTGCGCGCCTGCCTGTCCGAGGCGTTTCTCAAGGAACTTGGGGTCAAGGTCGAGGCGTTCCTGACCCCGGGCGAAACATTCCCGGCGTGCATCGACCTTGCCGAACTGATCGAAGGCGCTTCGGTGAGCTTCGACGCCGGGCGGCTGGCCCTCGACATCAGCGTGCCGCAGATCGCTCTGCGCCGCGATGCCGCCGGTTATGTTGCCCCCGAAGAATGGGATCGCGGGATCAACGCGGCAATGCTCAACTATCAGTTCTCGGCGGCCAACACCCAGTCCGACGCCCGTGGCAACGGCACGCAATACAACCTCTACGCCAACGGCGGATTCAACCTCGGCGACTGGCGTTTTCGCTCCAGCTCCTCGTTCCGTCAGGACGAAGACGGCCAGCAGGATTGGCAGCGCAGCAACACCTACGCACAGCGCGATTTGACCGCGATCAAAGGCACCCTGACCCTCGGCGAAAGCTTCACCCCGGGCGACGTGTTCGACAGCATTCCGTTTCGCGGCGCCCAGGTGGCGTCCGACATGGGCATGCTGCCGGACTCGATGCAGGGTTATGCGCCGATCATTCGCGGCATCGCCGAAACCCAGGCCAAAGTCGAAGTGCGCCAGAACGGCTACTCGCTGTACACCACCTACGTGGCGCCGGGCGCATTCGAAATCGACGACCTCAACGCAGCGTCGGGCAGTGGCGACCTGGAAGTGATCATCACCGAAGCCGACGGCCGCGAACGGCGCTTCACCCAGCCGTACGCCACGCTGGCCAACATGCTGCGGGAAAAAACCTGGCGTTACAGCGCCACCGCTGGTGAGTACAACGCGGTCGACGGCGGCCAGCGTCCGGTCTTCGCCCAGGCGTCGCTGGCGTACGGTTTGCCGTTCGACCTGACGTTGTATGGCGGCCTGTTGGGCGCTGACTTCTATCGCGCCGGCGTCGTCGGCGTGGGCAAAAGCCTCGGCAGTCTGGGCGCCGTGTCGCTGGACGTGACCCAGGCCCAGACCGACGTGCCAAGCGGCTCCGGCGTCGCGGCCGGCAAACAGAAAGGCCAGAGCTTTGGCGTGCGTTACGGCAAGGCTTTCGAAACCGGCACTTCGGTACGCTTCGCCGGCTATCGCTATTCCACCGAAGGCTATCGCGACTTTGATGAAGCGGTGCGCCTGCAAGAGCCGAATGAATTCAACACCTTCTCCAAGCGCAGCAAAATCGAAGCCAGCATCAACCAGGCGCTCGACAGCTACGGCTCGTTCTACCTGAACATGAGCAAACAGAATTATTGGGGCACCTCGCGCGAAGACAAACAGATGCAATTGGGCTTCAACACTCAGTACAAAGGCGTGACCTACGGCGTTTACGCGAGCAAGACCCTGACCGACAACTTCGGCCAGAACAATCAAGTGGTGTTCACCGTGTCGATGCCCATCGGCCAGACGCGCAGCACTGGCACCTACACCGTCACGCGCAACAACGACGGCAGCCTCGACCAGCGTGCCGGCCTGAGCGGGCGCGACGGCAACCTCAATTACAACGTCAACGCCAACCGCTCCGACAACGGCGGCAACAACGGCTCGGCCCTGATCGGCTATCGCGCACCGTTCGCCCAACTCGGCGCGGGCGTCAGCGTCGGCAGCGGCTACCGTCAGACCTCGGTGAGCGCCGCCGGCTCCGTGCTCGGCCACAGCGACGGCCTCGAATTCGGCCAGACCCTCGGCGAAACCGTGGCCCTGGTCGAAGTCAAAGACACCCCGGACGTCGGCGTCCTCAACGCCCCCGGCACCCTGACCAACGCCAAGGGTTACGCCCTCGTGCCGTACGTCACGCCGTACCGCAAAAACCGCGTGGCCCTCGACACCGGTGAGCTGGACAACAACATCGACATCGAAGAAGGCGTGACCAACGTCGTGCCCCGTCGCGGCGCCGTGGTCAAAGCCAGCTTCGCCGCCAGCCGCTCGGAAAAAGCCCTGCTCAACGTGCGCCTCAAGGACGGCCAACAACCGCCGTTCGGCACCCCCATCACCAACGAAAAAGGCGCCAGCGCCGGCGTCGTCGGCCAGGCCGGTCAAGTGTTGCTGTCGGTGGGTGAAGGCAAGGTCTACCAAATGAAATGGGGCGAAAAAGCCGAACAGAGCTGCCGCATCGAACTGGATGTAAGCAAAGCACCCATGGTGGATGGTTATCGCGTGGCGGACGCCGTGTGTAAGTAAAACCGGGGTTTTATGCGCGGTGATGATCGACGCTGTTTAAGGATGCCAGGCCTCACACGCCTGGCATTTCAACGACGGGTTTAAAAACGTTCCGAGATACGTCCGACAGGCTACAACGCCTTGCGCCGTTGCCTACGACTACGCCAGAATCCGCCGGCTTGTGCGCCGGGTGGGCGGGTTCTATCGTGGGTCGGTCACTGAATAGCAGTGATCGGGTTTGGTAGCCCGTGTATACAAGGTGCGCAATTCCACTATTGGCGAGAGTTTTCGCCTGGCTTTTATGGTGGTCATGCGCAGGGCGCTTTCGAGCGCGCCGGTTTTCCCTGTGTCCCGGTCTACCAACCTGTGCATGGCCGCCACCCATCGTTTGGTAGCGAGTGGGTGATGGCTCCTTTTAAGCGACACAAGGGAGTTACATCATGTTCAAGATCACACCGAATCCACCAGAAACCGATCCAATCTCAGGCGACGAATCCCCCGACGCCAAGAAATTCAACGAAGCCGTCGACCGCGCCCTCTCTCATTACCTCGGCCCTGCCCCGGAAATCATGCTCACCCCGTACCAAACCAACAAGATGTTTATCGCCAACCCGAACACCAAGACTGAGGAACTGCTGGTGAATGCCAGTGAATCACTCGGTTCGGCTTCGGTGATGCTTGGGGATGTTATCGGGCTGGTGCAGGGACCGGCACGCAAGACAATGCAAGGCATTGCGCAGGTGGTGATGCTTGGGGAGTTGGCGGTGAATCGGGCTTTGGATAACGTGGTTCCGGTGGAGTAACGAAAATTCCTCCATGACGGCTAGGATGTCGTCATGGAGGGGACCAGACTACGTCCCAGGACTGAAAATAAATCCATCCCCTTCTTCACGGTTGCCGTCCGGCCAAGTCACCTACTCGCACCATACATCGCACTTATCGCGTGTTCTCAGGTTTAGAAGCTCTGCACTTGTACATGCACCGACCGGGCTTCCCTCTAGAAATAACACTTCGTCTCCTTCTTCCCAGCCCAGGCAATAAGTTTGTGATTCGAATTTTTCCCCGTTGATAATGAAAAGCTCATCGTTATGAGCAACCTCGATTTTATAGCTCTCACGACCTGAGCTTCTGCTTGGTGTGCTGTAGAGTTTGCGTGGAACAGGAGACGCAACTGCGCGAGGTTGTTGGGAGCCGGATTGTGTACCACGAAGAGCTGCCGATTCTCTTTGAACGCATGCCACAAATAGCGAAGGCCCCAGCGATGTAGAGCAGGAGCTGAGCAACCATTGCTTTTGCTCTTCGGTAAGAGACGAAATGTTTGGCAATCCGCCTACCAAGGCAGCTTTCTCGCGTGTGAGGCAGTTAATGGTAAGAGACGGGCCGAGGGAGTCGGAGCAGCTTCCTATGACCCAAGCCCGCATCTCCGGATTTAGACTGGAAAGGTCTGGTTTTCCATGTGAAGCAGCTGATGCTTCCCGCACAACGCAGCTAGACCAAAGAGACGGTCCGAGGCTGCGAGTACAAGAGCGATTCACCCAATCGCGCGCGTCGGGAGATAGCTTAGATAAGGCCGCGTCAGGATCCTGAGCTATCGCTGGCTGAGCGACCAAAATCGTAAGAGTGGTTAAAAGCTTAAGTTGTAGTTGCATATGCCTCCAGCATCTAGCTGCCCTTTAGCAACATCGCTATCGCATTTAAACGCGAGGGTAATGTCGTATAACGTTCCTTGATTTCCCGTACGTCTTTGCTTTCCCTAGGCTGGCTATGGACAAAGCGAGCCTTCTCAAGGAGAAACACGATACAGATAATCAGCCAAGCTGCTTAATCAGTGTAGGCATCAAATTAAACAACACTGCCAGCATGCCAGCAGTTTCATTGACCGACTTTGGCGGAAAGCAGAACTAACGCCAGCTACTCACCACTCAGCACGTAAAAAATGACCATGCCCTTATACACGTCGTCGCCTCATCCTTTCTTCTTAAACACCTTCTCCACGTAATACCTCAAACTCCACCGATCCTTCGGACGCGGCTTATAGTGCGTTTTATTCCTCTGCCCCGGATCAACCCCCACCCCACTCGCCGTGTAGTAATAAAGCGCAATCGACCGCCGAGTGATGTGCTCCGGCGTAGTCAACGGCTCCGGATGCCCGTGATTGCTGTCCTTGTCCGTATTGAAAATCACACACCGGTTATAAATCGGTAGCACCTTCTTCAGACATTTCTTCATCCCCACATCCCAAAGCTCCAGGTTGCCGCCGTACGCCTCCTGCCAGTCCTCGGTCAGGTAAATGATCACGTTCAACCGCCGCTCAACGTTGAGCTTTTTGTTCAGCCGAAAATCCGAGTGCACGCCGAGGAAGCCGCCGGTTTTGGTTTCGTGCAGGCCGCCGCCCGCGAAATACGGATCAGGAATCAGCCCTTGAATGCCGGTGAGTTTTTCGAGGAATTCCAGCATGGGTGCGGAGTTGAAGGTGTTGAAGACGTTCTTCAGGTACGGGCTGCAGGCGTTGGGGCTGATCTGGCGTTTGAGTTGGCCTTTGTAGCCGCGCTCGTAGGTCTGTTCGTTTTGGGTCGGTTCGACCGGGAAGTGTTCGCGGATGCTGGCGATGACGTCGGCTTGCAGGAAGTTGTCGATGACGATGTGCGGGAATGGCGTGGCCTGGGTGTATTCGCTGGTGAGCGATTCGCCGAAAGCGCTGGCGGCGGTTTGGTCGAAGTCGAGTTCCGGGGACAGGCTGATGGGGAGTGTTTGTGTGTTGGCTTGCATTGCCGCTCCAATTGACTTGAATGCTTTCAGGTCTCGGTAAACAAGGCTAGGCGCTCGGCGCGATACCTTGGTTTTTTTGCTGAGTACGGATGCGAGCAGGTTGCCATGTCGGCCATAGCCTGCCGAGTGTCCGTTGCGTAAACGTGGGGCGGCGCTGTAACGGCATGTTTCTGACTGTCACAAACGCGTCATATTGCCTCTGCTAATCTGCTCGGCGCCCTGCCCTACACCCCAGTCCTAGAGCCCCCAATCGAAGGTGCCGCCAAGGTGTTTCCGACTCCCGTTCGCCAGCAAATCATCCTGCGCTCCGACAATCTCCGTTCCGATGACTTCGGCGCGTTGTTCTCCCGATTCTTCGGCAACCGTTATTCCGACTCCCCGCCGCTGCCGTCGAACATCATTATCGGCGGCGTTTACGGGCGGCACGATGGCGTCAGTTTCCGGCGCATGCATTACCACGGTGATTTCAGCGTTTCGTTTCCCGATCCGCAGGATGAGATTACGTTTGTGATCCCCACGGCGGGCAAGATTGTTTTCAACCACGCGACCGAGTCCATCGGTGTGACGCATGTAGGCCTGGCGGTTGATAAGGCCGATATTCGCTCGATGCGCTTTGTTGATGATCATGCGCATCACGGCATGTCGATCAATCGTCATCAACTCACAGAGCGGTTGTCGATGCTGTTGGATAAACCGATTCTGCAAAAGATCGTTTTTGCATCCAGCGTGGACCTGAACACTGCAGCGTTTCAGGGGATTCGGGCGTTGATTGATCTGGCAACGGGGGCGGAGTTTGATCTGTTGCTAAACAGCGGGACATTGATGCCGTCACGGTTGCGCGAGATGTTGATTGATGCGGTGCTGGAGGCGTGGCCGCATAATTTTTCCGAGGCATTGCAGCGGCCGACGCCGATGGTTGCGCCACGGCATGTGAAGTTGGCGGTGGAGTTTATTCAGGCGCATCCGGAGCAGTTGGTCAGTGGCGTGGATCTGGCGCGGTTGAGCCATGTCAGTCAGCGCGCGTTGCAGGAGGGATTTCGGCGGTTTGTCGGGATGTCGATTGTGGCGTATCAGCGGCAGGTGCGGCTGGAGCGGGCTTATGCGGTGTTGAAACAGCGGGGTTCGGGGTCGGTGACGGAGGTGGCGTTGCGGTTCGGGTTTAGTAATGTGGGGCGGTTTTGTCAGTATTTTCAGGGGGCTTTTGGGGTGAGTCCGGCGGAGTTTCGCGGGCGGAATTGATCGGTTCATAAGTTGGAAAGCTGACTGTGGGAGCGAGCTTGCTCGCGAAGGCGGTGGGTCAGTCGATGTTGATGTTGACTGGTCTGGCGCTTTCGCGAGCAAGCTCGCTCCCACATTGGTTTTGGGTTGTTTTCTGGATTTGGGTCGTCACTAAACTGGCAGTTGGATTGCGTGGACAGGGTTGATCGGTTCATAAGCTGGAAAGCTAACTGTGGGAGCGAGCTTGCTCGCGAATGCGGTGGGTCAGTCGATGTTGGTGTTGGCTGATCTGGCGCTTTCGCGAGCAGGCTCGCTCCCACATTGGGTTTTGCGGTGTTTGTTGGATTGGGGTCATCCTTGATCCCGTGTGTCTTTTAGAAGGCGTAGCTGGCTTTTAGACCGCCGTTGAAGCCGTGGCTGTCGCCGCCGCCATTGGCGCCGATTTCTGCGCCTAGGCTCAGGGCGCCGAGGCTGGCCATCACATTCACACCGCCGCTGAACTGGTCGCGATTATCAAACGCGGCGCGTTGTTCGATGTCGAGGCCCAGCAGGTGGCTTTGGCTGTCGACTTCGTTGTCGCCCAGTGTGCGTTCGTAACCCACTTGCACGCCCGGCACCAGTTGCCATGCGCCCATCGCCACTGGTGCGAAGCCGACGTTGAGGTTGGCGACGGCGCTGCGGCGGGTGGCGCTGTTGTCGTCGACGTCGAGTGCCAGTTCGCTGCCCTTCTCTTTGAAGCCGTTGAGGTCGAGGTGGCTGACTCGGAAGCCCAGACTTGGCTCGAAGATCATGCCGTTGACCGGAGCGCGGTAGCCGAGGGCGACGGTGGCGCCGGTGAGGTTGCCATGGGTGTCGCCTTTCGCGGTGCCGAGGCCGCCGCCGAGGTCGCGTTTGCTGTCGTAGTCGATGTAGCCGGCGCTGGCGTTGGCGTCGAGAAACAGGCCTTGTTCGAGGCTGGTGAAGCCGTAACGGGCGCCGACGTTGAGGAAGGTGAAGTCGGTGTCGGCTTCGCCACCCGCGCCGCCAACCGTGCCTTTGCTGTAGCCGAAGCCGCCGCGTGCGCTGAGTTGTTCGCTGAAGCGCTGGGTGATGCCGACCATCAGGCCTTGGCTGTGTTCGTTGCTGCTTTCGGCGTGGGCCGAGCCGTCGGTGCCGAGGTAGCCGGCGAGCGCGGTAGTCCAGAGGCGATATTGGCCGACCTTGAGGTCAGTGCCGCTGGCAAACGGCGCGGCGGCTTGTTCGATCATCGCGTTTTGCCGCAGCAGGTAGCTGGCGGCATCGGCGTGCACCTGGCCGCCGACCTGCGATTCGACACCGCCGAGGGTGCCGGCGTCGATGGCCGATTGCAGGTAGTAGTTGTAGGCGCTGTAGGTGCCGGACAGGTTGCTGTTCTGCAATTGCCTGAGCAGTTCGGCGCCGGCGGCGGCGTTGCCGATCAGCCCGGCCTGACCCGGCAGGCTGTTGTATTCGACCAGTTTGCCGCGCAGCACATAGATGGTTTCCTGCGACAGGCCGAGGCCTTGTTTGAGGTAGTTGTCCATGCTGCCGTATTGCGCGGTGACTTCGTCGAGGCCGGCTTGCAGGTAGCTGGCCTGCACGCCGAGCAGCGGCTCGTAGATCGCGGCCATGCTCGGCGGCAGCGCTTTCAGCGTGGCGGCGACGCGGGCGGCGGTGTAGTCGTTGGTGGCGAGGTAATTGGCCATGATGGTCGCGTTGTCGACCCCGGCGATGCTCTGCAACACGGCGGCGGTCCAGCCGGTGCGGTCCTTGCCGGCAGTGCAGTGGAACAGTTGTGCGGCGTCGACGCCGGCGAGTTCATTGAACAGCTTGCCGAACTGGCCGCGCATGCCGGCGTCACTGACGAAAGCGCGGTTGGTCTGTTCCATCATGGCGATGGCGTCGGCGGCGCTTTTGAAGGAGATGTTGGTGATATTCGAACCGGAGGTGGTGCTGCCGATGATGTCGATGTTCTGCCAGGTTGCGCCGCTGATCATGGTGTCGGGGGTGGCGGCGATTTCGCTGGGGGTACGCAAGTCGTAAACGGCTTTGATGCCGAGGCCGTTGAGTATCGCCAGATCGGCGGCGGTCGGCGTCAGCGCGTTGGAACGGTAGAACACCCCGGCGCGCATCGTGCCGTCGTGGGCCGTGGTGTACGCGGTGGTGATGCCGGCGACGTCGCGGAAGTTGTCGATGCCTTGCAGGCGCGGCGTGTCGAGCGGTACAGCCTCGGCAGCATGGGCGGCGGCGATGGACAGGCTCAGTACGGACAGCGAACACAGAAGACGTTGAAACACAGTGCAGCCTCATTTCGGTTAGCGTTGGGCTGCCTACTATCTGCACTGAACTGACACGAAATATGACAAATTCGCGTAGCACGAGAATGCCTGCGCGAATGGGCCGTGGGGTGCGTAAATTGTCCATCGGGTCGGATGGTGGAGTTTGAGCGGCGACACTGTGGGAGCGAGCTTGCTCGCGAATGCGGAGGGTCAGCTAAGGTGATATTGGCTGACAGGGCCCCTTCGCGAGCAAGCTCGCTCCCACAGGGTTCTTCGGGATGCTGGATATCTCGGTTTTCACACAAAAACTGTAGGAGTTCGGGATTGCTGGATATCCTGGATTTGACACAAATTTTGTAGGAGTGAGCCTGCTCGCGATAGCGGTGGGTCATTTAGCAAAGATGTGGCAGATAGACCGCGATCACGAGCAGGCTCACTCCTACAGGGTTCTTTGGGCTACTGGAGATCTGTGGTTTGCCACAAACCTGTGGGAGCAAGCCACAGGGATTGAAGGCCGGCATTGGAATAGTTGATCTACAACAATATCCGCCGATCCCGGCGGCAGTATTCTGAATGGGCTGAAAAAGCCGTGCTGTGCGCACGTCACAGGCCTTGTGGCCAAGGTGGCGCTAAATGAACAAAAAACGCATTGTCTGGGGGAGCATTCTCCTGGGCCTTCCGTGTGTCTTGCTTCCGGTACTTTTGATGGGTTATGTCGCCTGGATGTTGAATCTGGCGGCGGCGCAGCAACGTCTGGAAACCCTCGCTTCCGTCGCCTCCAGTCGCGCCCACGGGACTTTCAGTGAAGCGGCCGGTGCACTGAAATCCATCGCTGGATCGCGTCTAGCGCCGTGCACCCCGGAAAGCATCGACGAGATGCGTCTGCTGACCATCAACACCCTCTCGGTGAAGTCGATCGGCTACGTCGAAGAAGAGATTTACGCCTGTGGTTCCTGGGGACCGGTCGGGCAGCACGCGACGCCATGGCGCGAGGATTTCACCACATCGGACGGCGTGCGCGTTTCACTCGGCGTGCAGTCGCGCATCGTTGCGGCGAAACCGATGATGGCGCTGCAGTATGCGGCGTTCAACGTGCTGGTCGATCCCCAGCAGTTCCTGCATGTAACGCTCGATGAGGATCTGCACCTGGCCGTCGGCACCGCTGCCGGGCAACTGGTCAGCGCCTCGCGCCCCGGCGCGGAACACTTTCTTGCTCGCGTACATTCCGGCCCGCACTCGGGCCTTGCCGACGGCTACCTCTACACCCTCGTGCACAGCGGCGACTGGGTCGCCATCGCCGCGCTGTCGCGCCATGAGCTGATGCAAGGCTTGATCCGCCGGGAGTTACTGCTGTTGCCCATCGGTGGTTTGCTCGCCGGCGTGCTGGTGTTGCTGATCGTGCGCCGCACCCGGCAACGTCTGTCGCCGCTGGCGGAACTGCAACTGGCGGTGCGCAATCGCGAGTTCGTTGTTCACTATCAACCGATCATCCGCCTCAGCGACGGTGCCTGCGTTGGCGCTGAGGCACTGGTGCGCTGGCAGCATCCGGATGGCTCGCGGGTGTGCCCCGATGCGTTTATTCCGCTGGCCGAGCACAGCGGTTTGATTCTGCCGATCACCGATCAGGTCATCGACAATGTGATGCGTGACCTCGGCCCGTTGCTGGTCAAGGAGCGCAGCTTGCACGTGGCGATCAACCTGGCGGCGAAGGACGTCAGCAGCGGCCGCTTTCTGCCGATACTCGACGCTGCGTTACGCCGCGCCGACGTGCAACAAAAGCAGATCTGGCTGGAGGCCACCGAGCGCGGCTTCGTTGAGATTGATGCTGCCCGCGCCACCGTCAATCGCGCCCGTGAGCTGGGTTATCTGGCGGCTATCGATGATTTCGGCACCGGGTTTTCCAGCCTGCAGCATTTGCAGCAACTGCCGCTGGACGTGCTGAAGATCGACAAGTCGTTTGTCGACAATATCGATCAGGATGCCGCGACCGGCACCGTGACCGGCCACATCATCGAAATGGCCAAGAGTTTACGTTTGCAGATCGTTGCTGAAGGTATCGAGACCGAAGCGCAGCGCGACTACTTGCGCCGTCAGGGTGTGCAGTTTGGGCAGGGTTGGCTTTTTGCCAAGGCGATGCCAGCGGAGGAGTTTTTACGGTTCTATCGAGAGTGCGCGCAAGTGGAGCACGATGCGCAGGAAGCAGCGATGCCGGTTTAAGCGCGCATAAACACGCGGGCAAACCCATCTTCGGTGGCGCGATGGGTTTGCCGTCAGCCTGCTTCAATTGGTCTGGCTGACAACCTCAATGTCCGTAATTCCTACTCGCTCGGCATGTTCAAGAATCTGCTCGGGCGTTGAATCCGCTGTAGGCATGATCAAGCCGTTTTCCGCATCGCCCAGATGCAGTTCCAGCAAATGCATCGCGGCCTCGTGCTTGGCCAACTGCTGCTCCTTGAGTTCAAGCAGAAAAGTCCGAGGCTCGCCGTTGAATAGATATTTGATGTGATAGGTGTACATGATGTCATCCACGTCAGTAGGAAAAGGCACTGATCATCCTGACGTGACGGTCAGTTTTTAGTTCAAATTGAATCGCCTCTCTGACCAATCCGGAATTCATGGCAAACTTTTTCCTTGCCGAGGCGTCCCTTTCTTAAACCCCCAACCGGCTGATTTCAGCCAAGGACTGGCGATGACCTTTTTCATTTTTCTTCTGGCCTGCGCAGCAGCGGCAACCACCGGCGTGATGTTCAAACCAGGGCCGTGGTACGAAGGGCTGAACAAACCCGGTTTCACCCCGCCCAATTGGGCATTCCCGGTGGCCTGGACGATTATCTACCTGCTGCTGGCCTGGGCCGGTTACCGTTTGAGCCTGATCCCTGGCAGCCAGACTGTGCTGGCGCTGTGGGCGGCGCAGATTGCGTTGAACACACTGTGGACGCCGGTGTTCTTCGGCGCGCATCAGGTGTTGGCGGCGATGGTGATTCTCACGGTGCTGTGGCTGGTGGTTGCGGCGATGGTGGTGCTGGCGATACAACTGGACCTGATCACTGGCTTGATCCTGTTTCCCTACCTGGCGTGGCTGTGCGTGGCGGCGGCGTTGAATTTTTCCATCCTGATCAAGAACCGCTGATGACCAGTGCCAATCGGGGCAGTGCAACGCCATGGCCGCAGGGCGAGCGCGAGTTGGCGCAGGTGCGCGCCTTCAACCGCAAACTCGCCTGGCTGCCGCGTTTCAAGATCCGCAACCGCCTGACGCCACGCTTGATTCAGGCGCTGTTGCGTGTCAGCCAGATCGGCGGCTCCGGCGTGTTGCGCAAATTTGGCCTGACAGCTGAGCGCCGACTGATCGATGAAGTGCCCGTGCGGATCATCCGCCCCAAGGGCCCGGCGAGAGGCGTGGTGCTGGATTTTCACGGCGGCGGCTGGGTGATCGGCAATGCGCAGATGGACGACAACTTCAACGCGGCCATCGTCGACAGCTGCCAGGTGACCGTGGTCTCGGTGGATTATCGACTGGCGGTGTCCACGCCCATCGAAGGACTGCTGGAAGATTGCCTCAACGCCACTCGCTGGTTATTCCACGATGAGGAGTTCGCCGGCCTGCCCGTCGTGGTGGTCGGTGAATCGGCGGGCGGTCATCTGGCGGCGGCGACCCTGTCGGCGCTGAAACAATGGCCCGATCTGCTGCAAAGAATCTGCGGCGCATTGCTGTACTACGGAGTCTACGACCTGACCGGCACGCCAAGTGTGCGCAGCGCGCCTGCCGACACGCTGGTGCTGGACGGCCCGGGCATGGTCGAGGCGTTGCGCCTGCTCACGCCTGAGCTGACTGACGAGCAGCGCCGCCAGCCACCGCTCTCTCCGCTGTACGGCGACTTCAGCGGCTTCCCGCCGGCGCTGCTGTTTGCCGGCGAACTCGATCCGCTGCGCGACGACACCCTCGACATCGCCAGGCGCTGGGCGCAATCGGCGCCGGTCGAGATGTACCTGCTGCCCTCCTCGCCCCACGGTTTTATCCACTTTCCCACGGCCATCGCCGAGGGTGTGCTGGCGTACAGTCGGCAATGGATTTCGGCGCGCATAGGGAACGCTGGCTCGCCACAAACGCCAGCAGCTTCACCGTCTACTTAGCCCAAGCGTCACCGTTACAGTAAGATCTGTGCGCACCTCCTTGGCCAAGGAGACAGGCGAATGAATACGAAGGGATAACGTGAACCTACGAGATCAAATCGAGAGGACTTTTCAAGGCAAAGCCTTTGCCCGACCTCTTTTCTATTCCTGCCCCGGAGGTCTGCGCTTCGAGCTCTCCGAAACGGGTGGGATCATTGAGCAGTTCCTGACCGCCCTACGAAAATCGACAACGATCTGCAGCGATATCTTTTCTGACGCGGCAACGTTTGTGGCGTGTCTGCGCACTCACTCAGGCAACCATGGCTTTACTCATCGGGCCGCGATTCGGGCATTTCGATCTGCCGGCATTGATATTCCTCCTGAACGCTCAATCTGGAGCGAGGAGATAGATGTCGAAGAATGGTATTGCGAAGAAGAGCCTGAGTACTGGATCAACATCGCGTTCGAAGCGCCAATCACAAGCCTTCAAGCATTTCTCTGGTGCGCGTTGACTAAAGATTTTGGCGCTATTGAGCCCAATCCCCACTGTGATGTGTATCTGTTCAATCTGCCGAAACAGGTCATGGTTTTTCCCTACGACGACAGAGGCATGGATGTCGTCGGCCCTAATGCACCGCTACTTTCGCAACTGTACGAGCGGCACAATCAATACCTGCTTGACTATGACCGCTCGGCCATGGACGCCACGTTCGCAGGGGCGCGTTAGTCGCTACACCGGACGCTGGCATCAGCGACGAATCCAAAAAGGGAGCTTTTGGGCGTGAGCAATACTGGGGGCGCAATATGGAAATAGATCGTCTGCTCAAGAAGCGGCAACTCAATGTGCAGGAACAGAATGCGGTGACTGCCCATCGCCTGACGGAAACCGCTCGATTCTGGCGTGATACCAATATTCCCGAGGCCTTGGCACGTTTCGGTGAGCGCCAAGGTGTTGATTGGTCAGAAACCGTCGTACTCGATCTTGAAGTCGACTTTCCCGGAATGCCACGCCTGTATGGCTTGATCCTCGAGCAAGCGGAACGGTTCATAGCGTTTCAAATTGACACCGACAGCGATCATCAACACGTTGATTTCGTAAGCCAATGGGAGGATGTCTCGGCGCATCAGAACTATTCGGCTTCCGAGCGCGGCACTGGCAAAGGCTTTGCTGTGATTGCGTTGCAGGTCAGGCGTGAAGTACTTGCACATCGATAGGCGCCGGTTTTCAGGCATAGGTTTCCTCTCCCTTGAAGGCCGACAATCGCCGCACTCAGGCGATGTAGAAGAAGTACAGCGCCAAACCCAGCAACTGCATGAGCAGCAGAATGGAAAGCAAATGATTACAGCCCTTCCAGACATTGCTCACCGGTTTGTTTCTGGCGACTCGGTAACGCAGGTAACTGTCGAGTGACAACGACGCCGTGGGGATCAACACGAACAAAAACGTCAAAAAGAAATTAAACATTTCCTTTGTCCATCGACTCCCAACATGAAACCGGATTTGTTCGCTGCATCGTGCACTGCTCAAGTCGTCTGAGCAGACAGCTTAGCTGATCGGCATGTACCCGGAATCCTTGGGGTTATGCACCGCAGTGATCCCGGGCGATAACGCTTGGTGGGGACAAGTCAGTGACATGCAAACCCGCAACACCGCCATTCAATGGCAGAATCCCCTGACCCTGATGATTTCGGAGACCACAATGCTGCGCGTGTTTGAACAACGGCTCGACCCATTTCCTCCCGACGAAACACCACCCCCGCCGGTCGGCCTGATGCGGTTCCTGTGGGCCTGCACGCGCGGCGCACGCGGTTACATCCTCGCGTTGGCGCTGCTGAGTGCCGGCGTGTCGATCTATGAAGCCTGGCTGTTTTCCTTTCTTGGCCAGGTCGTCGATCTGCTCTCGACTTGGCAGGCCGGTGGCGGTGTCAATGCGCAGGAAAGTCGCGTGCTGTGGGGCATCGGCATTGTGTTGTTCATCAGCATCGGGCTGGTGGCGTTGCGCACCATGGTTCAGCACCAGGTATTGGCGATCAATTTGCCGCTGCGGCTGCGCTGGGATTTCCATCGGCTGATGCTGCGGCAAAGCCTTTCGTTCTTCTCCGATGAGTTCTCCGGACGGGTCACGACCAAGGTCATGCAGACCGCGCTGGCCGTGCGCGAAGTCTTGTTCACGCTGATCGAAATCGCACCGGGCATCGGCGTTTACTTCATCGCGATCATCGCCCTGGCTGGCGGCTTTGCGCTGAAACTGATGCTGCCGTTCATTGCCTGGCTCGCGTTGTTCGGGCTGGCCATGCTGTACTTCGTGCCGCGCCTGGGGAAGGTCGGCCAGGAACAGGCCGATGCTCGATCATCGATGACCGGGCGCATTGCCGACGCTTACACCAACATCACTACGGTGAAACTGTTCTCGCACTCCAAACGCGAAGCGCACTTCGCCCGTGCAGCGATGGAAGATTTCAAACTCACCGGTTTTCGCCAGATGCGTCTGGTCAGCCAGTTCGAGATCGTCAATCAGACGCTGGTGGTCGGGCTGATTATCGGTGCCGGCGGCTATGCCCTGTGGCTGTGGCATCTGGGTCAGGTCGGCACCGGCGCCGTCGCGGCGATCACCGCCATGGCGTTGCGCATCAACGGCATGTCGCACTGGATCATGTGGCAGATGACGTCGCTGTTCGAAAACATCGGCACCGTGCAGGACGGCATGGCCACCCTCACCCGTGGCCCCAAAGTGCAGGATGCGCCGAACGCCGGCGTGCTGGTGCCGGCTGGCGGCGCGGTGTCTTTTGACAAGGTGAATTTCAACTACAACGGCGAACGCCAGGTCCTCGACAACTTGAGCCTGCACATCCGCCCCGGCGAAAAAATCGGCCTGGTCGGCCGCTCCGGCGCGGGCAAATCGACGCTGATCAATCTGCTGCTGCGCTTTTACGATGTCGACAGCGGTGAGATCCGCATCGACGGGCAAAACATCGCGCACGTAACGCAGGACAGTCTGCGCAGCGCAATCGGCATGGTCACCCAGGACACGTCGCTGCTGCACCGCTCGATACGCGACAACATCGCCTACGGCCGCCCGGACGCCACCGACGAAGACATCCGCCGCGCCGCCGCCAATGCGCAAGCCGACGGTTTCATCAGCCAACTCAGCGACAAGCAAGGCCACAGCGGCTACGACACCCTGGTCGGCGAGCGCGGCATCAAGCTCTCCGGCGGCCAGCGCCAACGCATCGCCATTGCCCGAGTGATGCTCAAGAACGCGCCGATCCTGCTGCTCGACGAAGCCACCAGTGCGCTGGACTCGGAAGTCGAAGTGGCCATTCAGGAAAGCCTCGATGAAATGATGCAGGGCAAAACCGTGATCGCCATTGCTCATCGGCTGTCGACGATTGCGGCGATGGATCGACTGATTGTCATGGATGAGGGGCGGATTATCGAGCAAGGGACGCACACTGAGTTGCTGAGCAGAAACGGTATTTATGCGCGGCTCTGGCAGCATCAGAGTGGTGGGTTTCTCGGTGAGGATCAGGGCGTGGCGGCGGCGATGGATCAGGCTTGAGGGTGTGGGGCTGAGTGGGGAGCAGTCGCTTGTGAGCGACTGCTGTCGTCCATTATCGGAAAGTGGTCTAAACGTCCAATGGCCAACAAAAACGTCAATTGCATATTAGTCATTTGCCCCAATTGCCTCAGGTGCGCTTACTTTCCTGGGAAGGAATCGTTTCTTGTTTGAAATAACGAAATGAACCTGCCGATTGTCATCAACAAAAATACAAACGAACAAGACCCGAATTCAAAGATCCGGGTACTGTTCGGTTTATCTGAAACTGCCTTCAGGAGAGGCTTTTACCAAGCGTAGCGGTAGCCGAGGTTCACCGAATAAGGCTGTTCTATGCCATCGCCCTTGGTGTATTCCGCGTCGATGAAGAACTTGTGCTTCTCGGCGGTTTGCAGGATCGCCCCGCCACCGATTTCGGCCCGCGAACCTGGCAATTTGCTGTCCAGACTTACGTCGTTGACGCTCACATGGCTGTCACCGGCATGTTCGGTAATCCACGATGCTTTGGCGTATGGCTGCACAGTCATACCGTTATCCAGCTTCATGTTACGACCGAACAGGCTGCCAACTCGGCTCTGAACAGAAGTAACGGCATCCTGCTCAACTTTCAAGCCATTGCTTGCGGTGTAGTCGCCACTGCCCACGCGGAATGCTTGCACTTCCAGTTGTGGTTCGACGAACCAGCCTTGTCCAAGATCGATTTGCTTGCCAACTTCTACGCTCGCCGCAATTGCGTGATTCTTGTATTTACCGTCGACCTTCTGGCCCATATTGCTGGTGATGTCGACCTTGTTGTCCAAATGGGTGTATTTCAGCACGCTGTCAACGTACACGCCGTTTTGGTCGATGTAGGTTGCATAGGTGCCGAGCATGGCGCTGTCGATGTGGCCTTTGCTGCCTTCGCCGAAGTTCTGACGAGCCTCACCTTGTCCGGCCATACCGCCGAGGTACAGCTTGCCGTTGTAGAAAGGAATGGCCTTGTCGGCGCCAATCTCGAAACCGTTGACCTGCTGCTCAAAGGCACGGCTGGAACCTGTATCGATTCGCTGCTCCTTGCCGAAGCCACGTGTCCACAGACCGCCCTCATCATTGCCCATACGCAACTCGCCAAGTCGTTTGGTCAAGGCATTCATCTGCGCACCGATGAGTCCCGTGGCCGCCGCCTGTTGAGCGATGGCAGCGTTCGCGCCCTTACTCAGGTTCTCTGGTTGAGGATTGCTGATAATAGGTTCAATGGGCGCAACGATGTCTCCGGCACCGCCAGCGGTATCACCCACTGGCTCCTCGCCACCGCCCGCATCCTGTGCAGTACCAGCCAGGTACCAGTCATCGCCACGCTGTTCGAGGCCATAACGGAAGGCACCCACGTCGACTTTGCCGCCGTACAAATCGAACTTGCCCGCGCCGCCGTTGGTATCCACCAGCATCAGTGCACCACCTTGGGCCTGGTGGCCGGAATCGGCAACGATCAGCGTGTGCTCCCCGTCAACTTGTCCTTCAACCTTGAGCAAGTCGCCTTGCAGCGTTGCCAGGTCAGTGTTGAGCAAGAAGCTGCCATTGCCGCTCAAATTGCCCACCGTCAGCGTTTTGAACAAGCCGTTGGCGTGGTCGAAATTGACACGGCCGTCGTTCAACGAAAGAGAACCCAACGAAGAGTCGCCAGTCATTGTCCAGGCGCTTCCACTGTTTACACCCAGTTTATCCAGCCATTGCGCTGCACCTTGCCAGGTCGAACCATTTTCAAGGTTGATGCTGCTGTCTAGCGTGTGATCATGATCGATCGACACGTCGCCTTTCAGTCGCGACCCATTGGTGGCGGCCAGTGTCATACGTTCGATTTTCTTGCCGCTAGTCTCCACGCTACGGGAGCCCATCAAGATGTTGCCTTCAATCGTTGAACCGTCAGCGGTCACATCAACACCGGCGAGAACCCCTCCCTTGATGGCATAGTCATTGGAGCTGACCAGGCTGTTTTTGAGATGAACGCTATGCTGGCCCGATGTCAGAGCGGCGATCCCGACAGCGGTCGTGCCATTGACCACAACACGTGAGTCTTCGAGGCTCAACGATGAACCGACGTCCGTGCCTACATAGACACCGTAGCTGCCATTACCATTGAGAGCGATATCGACATTCTTACCGATGACAGTACCTCCAGATGCAGAGTAGAGACCGATGCCGCCGTGCTCACCGTGGATGCGGACATTATCGAACGTTGCTTTCCCGCCATCGATTTTGCTGCTCCAGAGGCCGTGTTCCCCTAAATCCACTTCACTGTTAGTCAAGTTGAGGGTTGAGCCTGCAGATGCCCGGAGCATAGGTCCTGATCCGTCGCTGGTGATCTTCACATTGTTCGCATTGACCACACCTCCCTGTTTGGCCGAGATGGCAGTGGCCGTGGAGTGCAGGTTTGACGACTCGACATTCACCGTCCCTCCAACATCAGCAAATACAGCTTCGGCGTTAGAGTTGATGTCCATGTTCTTGACATCAACGGTCGCCCCTTGGGATGCCTGAGCACCATAGGCGTACCCTGATCCGGTGGTGGTTATGCTGCCGCCGTCCAGACTTATGTAAGCCCCCTCTCCTGAGGCCAGTGCTCCACGACTGTTGTCCCCTGAAGTACTGATCGCAATATCGTCCGCCACCACCGTCCCGCCTGCGGTGGCGTATATTCCATAGCCCCTGCTGTTGGTGGTTTTAATGGAGCCTCCGCGAACGTTGACGTTGCTGGTCCCCGTTGTTGCAATTCCATACCCGTTGGCTCCGAGGGTAACGATATCGAGATTGCTGACATCAGCCGTCGCATTCGTCACGAGCAGGCCCGAACCTGTGCTATTGATCTGCACATTGTTACCACTTAGCTGGCTTGCTTCTTTGATATCCAACGCGACGCTGTTGCCCAGCGTAGCGACCTCGGTGTTTTGAAGGTTTACCTTAGAGCCACCAGACGCCACCAACCCAGGCGTATTGGCCATGAGGGAATTCACGGTCATGCCGATCAAGTTCAGCGTGGAGCTGGTTTCTACCAGCACAGCGCCCAAGCCAGTGCCTGAAGTGCTGAGAATACCGTTGCTCCAAGTCGCATCACCGACATTCATAACCCGCAATGCAGGGTTGTTGTCACCTGATGTCACCATTTTCCCGGTACCGTTATAGATCGTACCGTCGACGAGCACACCAGTGGCGTGCCCCATGCTGGAAAAGGCCAACAACAAGCTGGCAGACAACGTGCTCAAGGGAAAAGCCGGGGCTCTTGAAGTTAAGCGCGCAACGCTGTTTCGCGATTTTAATACGCCAGACGCCGACTCCGACGGCACCGTAAAATAGGTGCACGTGCGATTCCATATAGTTCGGTAGATGCTGTTCATAAATCTCTCATTCATTGATTTTTTTCAGGACAGGCTTAAACAAGCCGGCGCTCGAAAGTCACTGAGGAGAAATTTGAACAGGAAATTTAGCGGCAAAAATTCAGGCTTTTCCGACGGAAATGTAGGACTTTTCCTACGAGTGAGCTGATCTTTTTGGCACTCAGCCACTCGTATCACCGTCTACTTCCAGATGAACCTAGCGGAATCGAGTGGCCAGTATTGGTTGTTTCCAGCCCTTGGTGATCGGCGACGATGGATCAGGCTTGAGGGTGTGGGGCTGGTTGGAAGCAGTAGCTTGTGGGTGACTGCTATCGGCCGGAAGCGGACGATCAATTAGGAGTTGTAACAAAGAGTTGTCCGCCATTTAATGAGTGATCGAACATCAGGTTGATGAACCGAAAATGAGTAAATTGGGTTGCACATGTGGCCATGTGATTACCGATCAGACCGACGGCTTGCCCTATAAGGCGAGCCTGCTTCGCGACGAGGTAGAAAATGAATTTTGGGATGAGGTGCACCGTGAACTCAAACCCCTGGTAGAGGCTGCGGAGTCCGGAGACAAGGCTGCGATCGCCGATGCATTTGGCGAGTTTGCACCCTGGTTCAGCGCTGCTGACAAGCTGCAAGACCGGATATCCAGCCTCTACATTCGCCGAATGTCGAGTGCCTACGAGTGCCAGAACTGTGGACGCCTTTGGGTGCAAAAAGATGACAGTGAAAGATTTGTTTCCTATGTCCCTGAGGAAGGCGCATATGGCGCAATCCTGGCAGTAGCATCAGGAGGATCTGAAAATCTGAATTAAGCGTTCGCGATTGGTCGGCAGCGGAGACTGCAATCGGCAGCAGTCGTCCAGTGGACACAGACCTTTACAGGGAGTTAGGGTCGCTCTTTAACTAAGAGGCTGCTCCATGGATGTTATTGCCGATTACTCAAACGAACACCATCGAATGCCTGTCATGGCGCTATGGGAAACCGTTTTCGGTTACGAAACCGCGCACAACACGCCGAGCCTTGCTATCGATAAGAAGCTGGCCGTCAAGGACGGCCTCTTCTTTGTCGCGCTGTCCGGAAATGAAGTAATAGGCACCGTTCTCGCGGGATATGACGGTCATCGTGGTTGGTTATATTCAGTTGCTGTGCACCCTGCACATCGCAGAAAGGGTTTGGGCGCACAACTCGTTAATCATGCTGAGCGCGCCTTGACCTTGCGCGGCTGCATAAAAATCAATCTGCAAATCGTCAACACCAATGAAAGCGTTAAAACCTTCTACGAATCTCTTGGCTACTCGACCGAACCGCGCATCAGCATGGGGAAAAAGGTCGATTCGAATATCGCAACGCTCGGGCGGTAGTTTAGAGAGCGTCCACTGGCCGACAGCAGTCGTTCGTGAGCGGATATCGCCTCATCCAAGACATGCAAACACTCACCCGCTATTGCCCAAGACGCAGTCCATCGATGATCCACCGCTTGATGAACACACATTTTCAACCCATCGGCACCGCAAACACCGCACTGGCCCGCGCAACCGTACGCTCCCCAACATGCAAACTAACGGCAGCAAACGCCAGTTGCCGGCCTTTTTTCGAGTACTCCAAACGCACTTCCAGCCACTCGTTCATCTGCACCGCGCCGAGATAATCCAGCGTCATGCTCGCCGTGATCAATGGCTGTGGAGGGTCGCTGGAAACGCCATGGCGTAACCCATCCCGACATCGGCCAACGTCGCCAATACGCCGCCATGCAAGGTGCCACGGCCATTGGCATGGCGTGAGTCGGTCAATAAACCCAGTTCCAGTTGCAGCCCGCTGCCCCTCGCGTAGATCGGGCCCAGCAAATCCAGCAACGGGCTGCTGCGGGTAAACGCAGTGAAACCTTCGGGAATTGCGATGGTGTCCATGGTCCCTCCTGGTGCCGGTGACTCACCGGCTTCATTGACCTTAATGGGAGGGTTTATTGGCAATCGTCTGATGGGGCAAGAACTATACGGATGCGGAATCTCCAGTGATCAACTGTCGAAGCAGGACCGACCGATCATCCCGTGGACGCCAGATCGCCACGTTCCATCATTCGAACACTGGCAAACGTCGATTCGTTGCGCGCTTGGTCGAGCGTCGTCAGCGGTTTGATTGTTGACGGCTGCGCTACCGGTTTGCGACTCATCTCAGAGCCGGAGCGCTCATCACTCGGCGGCACGCCAAAGTGCTCGCGGTAGCATTTGGAGAAATGCGGCGTTGAGACGAACCCGCACACGTACGCCAGCTCAACGATCGACAAGGACGTCTGCTTGAGCAGTTGTCGTGCGCGAATCAGCCGCAACCGCAAGTAGTAGCGCGACGGCGTGCATTGCAGGTATTTCTGAAACAGCCGCTCCAGCTGTCGACGTGACAGGTCGACGTATTCGGCCAGGTTATCCAGGTCGATCGGCTCCTCAAGATTGGCCTCCATCAACGCCACCACTTCTTGCAACTTGGGCTGATGCGTGCCGACCACATGCTTGAGCGGTACGCGTTGGTGATCCTGCTCATTGCGGATGCGTTCGTAGACGAACATCTCGGAGATGGCGGTGGCCAGTTCACGACCATGATCGCGCGCAATCAGGTGCAGCATCATGTCCAGCGGCGCGGTGCCGCCGGAGCTGGTGAAGCGGTTGCGGTCGAGGGTAAACAGACTGGTGCTGACATTGACGCGCGGAAAAGCTTCCTGCATCGCCGCCAGAAATTCCCAGTGCACGCTGCACTCGTAGCCGTCGAGCAACCCGGCTTTGGCGAGCGCCCAGCTACCGGTGCACACCCCGCCCAAGCGCTTGGACTGTCGCGCCAAGGCTTGCAGCCACGTCGTGTGCTCGCGGGTAATTGCGCTCTGGATGCCGACGCCACCGCAGACGATAACCGTGTCCGCTACGGAGGGATTGCTCCACGACCCATCCGGGGTGATCGGCACGCCATCGCTGGCCCAGACCGCCGCGCCATTGGGGCTGAAGGTATGCCAGCGATACAGCGTTCGCCCCGTCAGTTGATTGGCCATGCGCAAGGGCTCGACGGCGGACGCCAATGACATCAGGGTAAATTTGTCCAACAGCAAAAAACCTACGGATTGGGTTGCACCGTCGGCTACGGAGGGGGTCGATGACATCATGGCCTCATAAAAATCGGTCGCGACGCAGGCGTCTGCCATTCCCTCCGACATACGTGGAGGGAGTATCAGGTTCGGCGCAACCGCCTACCCCACCGACGTGACCCTCGCCGTCGGCGCAGGATGACGCGACGTCAACAGGCCAATGAAGGAAATCGCCAGCGCCAGGCCAATGGTTGTCGTGACTTCAGTGCGGTGTTGCGGGGTGATCATCATCACCGCCAGCGCGGCGCAGATGAATACGATCACCAGCCACGTCAACCAGGGAAACAGCCACATGCGGAAGGTCAGCTCGACGTTGCGCTGCTGCAATATCCGCCGCATGCGCAACTGCGACACCGCGATGGCGAGGTACACCAACAGGGCAATCGCTCCGGAGCTGGCCAGCAGGAATTCAAACAGCCCGGCAGGCATGAAGTAGCTCCACACAGTGATCGACGCACCGAGCACGGTGCTGGCGATAACCGCTGCGCGCGGCACACCTTCGGAAGAGGTCGCCTTCAGCGCTTTCGGCGCATCGCCACGCCGGCCCAGCGAGTACAGCATCCGCGAAGCAATGTAGATCGAGGAGTTCATGCAACTGGCCACGGCAATCAGCACGACGACGTCGACCATGAACTTGGCGTGGGGAATGTTCATGATTTCCAGAGCGCGCTGATAAGAGCCGACCGAGGCCAGCAACGGATCATTCCAGGGCACCACGGAGATCACCACGAAGATCGACAGCAGGTAAAACACGCCGATACGCCAGATCACCGAACGGGTGGCCTTGGCAATGTTTCGCGACGGGTCATTCGATTCGGCGGCGGCGATGGTCACCGCTTCGGTACCGATAAAGCTGAACATGATGGTGATGAACGCACCGACCACCGCTGACAAGCCGTTGGGTGCAAACCCACCGTGCTCGGCCATCAGCCCGCTCAAACCGCTGACTTCTCTGTCGGGAATCCAGCCCATCAACACGGCAAAACCAACGCCGATAAAACCGATGATTGCCACGACCTTGGCCATGGCGAACCAGAACTCGAATTCACCGTACTTGGCCACGCTGAACAGGTTGGTCACCACCAGCGCAATGATTGAGCCCAACGCGAACAGCCAGGCATCGACCTGCGGAAACCATTGGTTCAGCACATGGCCGGCGGCGAGCGCTTCGATGGGAATCACCAACACCCAGAACCACCAGTACAACCAGCCGATAGTGAAGCCGGCCCAGCGTCCGATGGCCTGGTCGGCATAGGTCGAAAAAGAGCCAGTGTCGGGGTTAGCCACCGCCATCTCGCCGAGCATGCGCATGACCAGCACAACGAGCAAACCGGAGAACAGATAAGCCAGCAGAACCGCCGGCCCCGCCGCCGCAATGGCATGTCCTGAACCTACGAACAATCCGGCGCCGATAATCCCGGCAATGGACAACATAGTGACGTGACGAGGCTTGAAGCCCTGCGCCAATTGGCTACTCGAATCCGTTGAGTTCGGGCTGATCATTGGTTTTTTTATTCTCTGCTGAACGACATTCAAGCGAGTTGACCAAGGCAATCGAGCACTGTCGTTGCCTGCCGAGCCCCCCGAAAGAAGCCCCCTTCAACCGCCGCAGTTCTTATCAACCCCATGATCTGGATGGGATTATTTTGATGTGAAGACGCGTCACCTTACCCGGCCTGTCAGATGATTCAGTAGCCTGATTGCGTCATGGTTGTGTCTGATATCGACATATCGAAACCAATCGGTCGCAATGAATACCGATAAGTCACCCAGTATCTGACGACAGATACCCTCATCTCGCCCTCACCTCCCCGCACACCCCGGCAACGTAAACACCACACGCGCCCCACACGGCGCGTTCGCCTCCGCCCACAAGTGACCGTCATGGGCTTCGATGATCGACCGGCAGATCGACAACCCCATCCCCAACCCGGTGACTTTGGTGGTGTAGAACGCGGTGAAAACCTCCTCCACCTGATCGCAGGCAAATCCCGGTCCCGAGTCGCTTACGACAATCCGCACGTCTTTCCCGACAGACTCGCTGACAATGATTAACCGACGCTCGCCCTCCTCGATCACCGCCATGGCCTCCAGACCGTTGATGATCAGATTGAGCAGCACCTGTTGCAGCTCGACGCGGTCAACCAGCACGGCAGGCAAATCGTTGACAAGGCGCGTGGTGACCGCCGCGCCATAGCGGGCCGCTTCACCCCGGGTAAACCCGACCATCTCGCCCACTACCGCGTTGAGGTCCACCGGATGTCGTTGCGGCGGTGTTTTGCGGATCAATGCGCGGATACGTCCGAGCACGTCGGCCGCGCGGTTACCGTCGTTGATGATGCGTCTGAGGCCCTGTTCAACTTCATCGGTGTTCGGCGGTTGCGCGCCGAGCCAGCGCAACGCCGCGTTGGCATTGATCACGGTGGCGGCGATTGGCTGGTTGACTTCATGGGCAATGGACGCTGCCAACTGGCCCATGGTCGCCACGCGATTAGCGTGGGCCAGTTCCGCTTGTACCTGGCGATATCGGCGCTCGCCTTCGCGCACTTGCTCTTCGGCCTGTTTGCGTTCGCTCAGGTCAAGCACGAAGGCCACGCCCTGCTGCTGACTGGCTTCGAATGCGGCCAGACCGACGATCACCGGCAGGCGAGTGCCGTCCTTGCGGATGTATTCCTTCTCGAACGGCTGGGCGCGCCCGGTGCGGATTGCCGTCGCCAGCGCGGCTTCACTTTTCATGCGCAGTGGCGGCGGTGTCATGTCGCGCCAATGCACCCTGCCTGACAGCAGATCGTCGCGCTCGTAACCGACCATGCGCAGGAACGCGTCGTTGGCCTCAATGATTTCACCGTCGACACTCCAGACGATGATGCCGATGATATTGGCGTCGACCAACCGGCGAATCCTCGCCTCGCGCTCGGCGACGTCTCGATACAGCCGCGCGTTGTCCAGCGAGATCGCCGCCTGCGAAGCCACCAATCGCAATACGGCAATGCGCGCCGGACTGAACACACCCGCAGATAGATTGTTCTCCAGGTACAGCGCCCCGGCAATCCGGCCCTGATTCATCAACGGCAGGCACAGGATCGAGCGAGCGCCGCGTTGATGAATGTACAGATCAGCGGCAAATGCCGGATCGGCGACGGCATCGTCCAGACACAGATTTTCACCGGTGCGCAGGGTCTGGTAGAGCACCGATTCGGCCAGCATCGATGAACTTACCGGCTCATGGCAAAGCAGCGCGCTGTCGTCACCGACACTGGTTTTCGCGGCGATATACGGCGCCTCGCCTTCGATCAGAATCAGCCGGCCATGCTCGGCGCCAGCCTGTTCGATAGCGGTGCGCATGACCATTTCGATCAGTCGATCCAGCACGATCTCGCCTGAAACGGCCTGGGACACCTTGAGAACCGTGGCCAGATCCAGATGCTCGACCGGGGTGGCGATGGTCGCAGTCGGACCGGGCACCGTATCTTCATTGCGCAGATAACGGTGCTGTAGCTCCAGTTGCCGCACCTTGCCCTCTGCCCCCCAGCGCAAGTAACCGTAGCGCGCATCTTGCAGGTACAGGAGGGCGATTTTGCTCAGACCACGGGCACTGTAGAACCGCGCTGCGAGTTCGTTGGCCAAGGCTTCGACATGCACAAAGCCGTTGTCCCTGGCCAACTGAATCGCTTGCTCGTACAGCATCTCGGCTTCGATCAACTGCCCGGTGACCCGAGCGATTTCGGCTGCGACCAGCGCCGTCTGACTGGCGAAGGTTTCCGCACAGTGTTGCGCCCAGGTTTGCAGTTGATCGTGGTGCTCGCCCAAGCGTTGCAATCGGTCGGTATCGGCTTCGCCGTGGGCAGCCAACGTTAACGCTGCGTAAAAGTGAAATTCGGCCTCTTCAAAAAACGAGGAGATCACCCACAACAGTTCCCGGGCCTGCGCCGCGCAATCGGCGGCCGCTGCGTAATCCCCGGCCAGATAACGCGCCTGCAACTTGCGCACCCAGTACTTGCCCCGAGCCAAGGCCAGGTCCGGAGCAGCGAGGTTCGCCTCAAAGCGTGTCTCATCGAATTCTTCATCATTGAAACTGCCAAACACCGGGGTCTGCCCTCGCAACATGCGGATCAGTGCCCGTTGGCAACTCATGAAACTGATCACCAGACCGAAGCGGATTCTTTGCGAGTAAGCCAGACCCGTTTCAGCCTGCACCTGCACTTCCGCCAGCGGCTCGCCAATGAACAGCAAGTCGGAAATCAGGCTATTGCCAGCGTAGGCTGCATAGGGCAAATCGCCGGTGCGGTTGCCGGCGCTGAGCGCACGCCGCAGCAATTCGCGGCACTCGCGCACCGGGCGCATCCAGCGCACCACGAAGATCGAAAAGCACAGGTAGGTACGCGCTTCGTATTGCGCAAGGCCACGGCGGTCGACCAGATCGCAGCCCAAGCGGCCAAAGCGGTAACCGCTGGCATAATCGCCGAAGCGCCGCCCGGCAACCCGCACAACATTGGCGTAGAGCATGCAGGAGGCGTCGCAATTACCGTGCTCCAGGCTCAGGTTAACGGCTTTGCATATGGTCAGGCAGGCGAGGTTCGCATCGGACTGCAACGCCGGGGCCAGCAGTTTGCTCAACGCTTCCAGTGTCACCAGCGTGGCCGGATCCTCCATCAGTGGCAGGTCGATCAACTGCTCGATGCTGCGCTCACCCAGTTGCCTCCAGATGTGTTGGTATTCGGCGCGCACCTGCTGATCGTCCGGATGCGCCGTCCAGTCGATACCGACCTGACGTAAATACGTCAGGCACACATTCACCGCGCGGTCACTGCGGTCGAGCAGCAGGCAGACATCCATCAACAAACAGGTGACTGCCGCCCGCTCTACCGTGGTCTCGACGCGCTCGGCCAGTGCAGTCAGGCGCGCATCGGCCAGTGCCAGTTGCCCAGTGAGAAATTCGCACTCGGCGCGGTTCAGCTCCAGAGCAAACCCCAGTTCATGGCGACGGTCATCACCGTGCTCGCCGAGCAACGCCGCACCCGTGCCCAAGTAGCTCAATGCTGAGGTGTAAGCGGTCGAAGCCTTGGCACGCTGACCTGCGAGCAGGTTGAATTCGGCCAGCTGTTCGCGTTCGGCCCGCGCGCTGATCAGACTGGCGCCGCGATTGAGTTGCCCGACGATTTCGAAGATCGCGTCTTCACGCCCCTCCGCTGGCGTCTGCAGGGCGAGCAAACGGCCGATGCGCAGATGAGTTTGCGCACGTTCGGTTTCCGCGGTTAGTGAGTATGCCGCCTCGTGGATACGGTCATGGACAAACGCACAAGTACCGTCGTGAAACTCCACCAGTTCCTGGCGCACCGCCGGCCACAGCGCCGCGTGCACCCGCGCCGTCGGCAGGTCAAGCACGGTGGCCAGCGTATCAATGCGCGCTACGTTGCCCAGGCAGGCCAATTGTTGCAGGGCCTGACGCGTGTCCAACGGCAGACGCGCCAGTTTGCCAACCATCAGATCGACCACGTTATCGGTGTAGCCCTTGGCGTTGATGAGTGCCAGATCCCAGCGCCAACGGTTGAATTGGTGGTCGTAGATCAGCAGCTGTTCTTCGGCCAACGCGTGAAGAAACTGGATGACGAAAAACGGATTGCCGCCGGTCTTTTCCAGCACCAGGCGCGCCAGGGCAACGATGCTCGCGGGTGGGCAGCGCAGGGATTCTGCGATCAGTTGCTCGATGTGCACGCTGGCCAGCGAGGTCAGGCAGATCTCGTCGATATGCACGCCGCCATTACGCAGCACTTTGAGTTTGCCGCTGAGCGGGTGGTCGGCATCGACCTCGTTATTGCGGTACGCGCCCACCAGCAGCAAATGCCCAAGCTCCGAGCGGGTCAGCAGATCTTCGAGCAGATCGAGGGTCGCTGCGTCGAGCCATTGCAGATCATCGAGAAACAGCGTCAACGGATGTTCCGGCCGAGCAAACACGCCGATGAAACGCTGCAACACCGCCATGAAGCGCTGCTGCGCCTGCTGCGGTTCAAGCTCCGGCACCGCTGGCGGTTCACCGATAATCAACTTGAGTTCCGGGATCAGCTCGGTCATCAACCGTGCATTCGGTGACAGTGCCTGCAACAACGCCGCACGCCAGTCAGCGAGCACCTCGCGACGCTTGCCCAGCAGCGTTCGCACCAATCCTTGAAAGGCCTGGACCAGCGTCGCATAGGGGATGTCGCGCTTGTACTGATCGAACTTGCCAGCGGCGAACAATCCCCGCGACGGCACCAGCACTTTGTGCAGTTCACTGACCACCGAGGATTTACCAATGCCGGAGTAACCGGACACCAGCACCAGCTTCGGCGAAGGAGCCTGCACCACCTGGGCGAAAGCATCGATCAGGGTTTGCACTTCGCGTTCACGACCGTAGAGCTTTTCCGGGATCAGCAAGCGATCGATCGCGCCCTGCTCGTTCAACGTGAACACATCGATCCGCCGCGCCCGACGCCAGTCGTCCAGACAACGACGCAAGTCATGTTCGACGCCGGCGGCGGTTTGGTAGCGCGCTTCGGCGGTCTTGGCGAGCAGTTTCATGACTACCCGCGAGAGCATCAACGGCACCGTGGCCACGCGTTCGCATGCAGGCATCGGTTGCCGCGCAATGTGGCAATGCACCCACTCCATCGGGTCGTTGGCGTTGAACGGCAGCGAGCCGGTAAGCATCTGGTACAGCGTCACACCAAAGGCATACAAATCGCTGCGCGAATCGATCGAACGATTCATTCGACCGGTTTGTTCCGGCGCCATGTAGGCCAGGGTCCCGGCAATGGTTTCTGGCGGCGCGGGGGCCTGACGTTCGCGCGGCAGTCGCGAGGCTAGACCGAACCCCATCAACCGGGCTTGTCCGTCGTGGCAGTTGACAAGGATGTGCTGCGGTTTGAGATCCTTGTGCACCAGCCCACACAGGTGCAAACGGCCAAGCGCTACGGCTATGTTGATTGCGTGCAACAGACAGGTTTCAGTGTCCAGCGGCGTGATCAGCAGACGCGACAGCGGCTCGCCGCCGGGGTCGTCGAATAACAAGTGCGTGGTTCCGCCCGCGCGTTCAAGGGCTTGCGGTTGCAGCGCCCATTCATTGTGCAGAGCGTCTTTGAGGCCGTATTCATGCGCCAGCCGGTCGAGGGTTGCGGGCAAAGGCTGAGCGATTGCCGGACGCACTATCAGCACGCTGGCGCTCTCCCCCTGTCCTCGTTTGCGGGAGAACACCCGCTCGCCGTCGTCCCACAAAATCTGTTGTTTGCTGGCCATCGGAGTCGACACCGTCAAAGGGGTTTCTGTCACGCGCTGAAGCTCGGTTCAGCTTGTCCGCAGCGCCGGCTCGATGCCCAGCGATTCGGCAATACGCACCAGATCGGCGACCGAACGTGCAGCGAGTTTCCTCATGACCTGCCCGCGATGGACTTTCACCGTCACTTCGCTGAGATTGAGTTGCGCGGCGATCTGCTTGTTCATCAGCCCGCCAATGACGAAACCGAGCACTTCGCGCTCACGTGCCGTCAATGTTTCGTAGGCTTGACGAAACGCCGCGCCGGATTGTTCGGCGAGTAGTCGCGCACTGTCGCGGGCCAAAGCACTGGCCACCGCATCGAGCATGTCCTGATCACGAAAAGGCTTGGCCAGGAAATCCACCGCGCCGGCCTTCATCGCCTTCACGCTCATGGCGATATCGCCGTGACCGGTCATGAACACGACGGGAATGCGCAGGCCGTTTTTTTCCATCTGCTCCTGAAAGGTCAGGCCACTTTCACCGCGCAAACGCACATCGAGCACCAGACAACCGGGCACGTCGCGTTTGGCCGAAGCGAGGAAGTCTCGGGACGTTTCAAAGGTCTGCACCTGCAGGCCGATCGAACGCAGCAAACCGTCGAGGGCCTGACGCATGGAGGCGTCGTCGTCGACCACATAAACCACCGGTTCCCTCAGCACGGACGGGGCTGCGCTGGGGCTGGAATGCGACCACAGGGTCATCGTGAGTCCTCGGCGAGATCGCAACGTGTGCGATGTGCAGGTGAATAAATCTAGTCCATGATGGCGAACGCAGCCAGAGGCCAGCCAAACGGTCGCGCAGCAGGCTAGCAGTCGACGCGCATTGCCGACAGGCCAGAAACCCCTGAAAATCGGCCATGCCCTTTCCCCTCCTTCTTCAGCCGTTTGAACAGGCAGGATTTCAATGTCCAGCATTCCCTTCACCGCTACGCCCGAACCGCGCGACGTGGTGTTTATTGCCTACCCGCGAATGAGCCTGCTCGACCTCAGTGGCGCGCAAACGGTGTTCTGGGCCGCGAGCAAAGCCTTGGCCGAAAGATGCCAACCCGGTTATCAGTTGCACACCGCCAGCCTTGAGGGTGGTTTGGTCAATACCGTTGAAGGTTTGGCCGTGGACACCCGAGCGCTGCGCGAATTGGACATTGCCGCGCTGCACACCCTCGTCGTACCCGGCGCACCCGATATCTGCCAGACCCTCGACGAGCATGCCGAACTTACCGCGTGGTTGCGGCGTAATGCTCCTGTCGCGAGGCGAGTGGTGTCGGTGTGCAGCGGCGCTTTCCTGCTGGCCCAGTCCGGTTTGCTCGACGGCTGCCGCACCGCCACGCACTGGGCCATGTGCGACAACCTGCGCGAGCGCTTCCCGGCGATCGACGTGGATGCCGATGCGATCTTCATCCAACAGGGCAAGGTCTGGACCTCGGCGGGGGTCACGGCCGGTATCGATCTGGCCTTAGCGCTGGTCGAGGCCGATTACGGCCGCGAAGTGGCGTTGCAGGTTGCCCGCGAGCTAGTGGTGTACCTCAAGCGCCCCGGTGGTCAGGCGCAATACAGCACATTGCTGCAAGCGCAGGTGCAGGACAGCCCGCAGTTCGACCCGTTGCACTTGTGGCTGATCGATCACCTGGACGATCCGAAGTTGACTGTAGAGCGACTCGCCGAACAGGCGAAAATGAGCCTGCGCAATTTCACCCGCGTCTACAAACAGAGCACCGGGCGCACGCCGTCCAAAGCCATTGAACTGTTCCGCCTCGAAGCGGCCAGGCGCATGCTGGAGAACTCGGCGCACACCATCGACAAGGTTGCGCGTCTTAGCGGCTTCGGTGATGAAGAGCGGCTGCGCGCCTGCTTCCAGCGTCACCTGTCGATTTCACCGCGCGACTACCGCAGCCGCTTCAGCCGCGAAGGTTGATGCCGAAAACCGCTGACGCTCAAAAAGTCTCCACGGACTATACCTAGGTATAGTTTTGCGCCGGTGCTGAGGGCGTATGGTGCAAGAACGACAGGAGTCGCGATATGTGCCCGTCCGGCCAGGGAGCCCTATGCAGCATAAGGTTGTCATTGCGGTGGTTGACGACGACGAGGCCATTCGCGATGCACTCGCAGGTTTGCTTCGCGCCTTCGGTTATCAGGTGTTCACCTATCCGGGCGCGCAGGCATTCCTTGAGTCAAAAAGCCCGGCGCAGACACACTGCCTGATCTCCGATATCCAGATGCCTGGCATGAGCGGCCCGCAACTGCACGAAGCATTACGCGCACAAGGCTGGCGCATTCCGGTGATTTTCGTCACCGCCCATCCCGAAGAATTCCACACCCGCGCGCCCGGCGTCATCGCTTGTCTGCCCAAACCCTTCCCGCCCGACACCCTTCTCAACCACATCGACTTTGCCCTGAACCGTCCTCTGTAGCGTGTTCGATACCTTCGTATACCGCCCTTCGACCCATGCGTAATCCGCACACACCGATGGACAACTGCGCCCGCAGCGCCCACGCCATAGCATTGATTTCGACAGCGGACGATTAAACGCCATGCAGTACGGCAAGCAGTTTGCGGCGGCCAGTGATCATCACGCCAGTGTCGGAAAAAACTCGGGTTATCCATCCATCAGCATCAGGGAGCACATTATGAAACAGCAATTATTGGTGATCGGTGCGGGGTTCGGCGGGCTGTGGAGCACGTTGAGCGCCGCGCGTTTGCTGGATATGCATGACCGCCACGATGTGGAGATCACACTGCTCGCCCCGCAAGCCGAACTGCGCATCCGTCCGCGCTTCTACGAACCCGATGTCCACAGCATGTACGCGCCGCTGGATGCGCTGCTCGCTGCCGTGGGTGTGCGTTTCGTCAAAGGCACCGCCGAGAGCATTGACAGCCAGGCACGCCGTGTCGGTTATCGCGATGAGGCCGGTCGCCCGGGTGAGCTGACTTACGATCGTCTGGTGCTGGCCAGCGGCAGTCAACTGGCGCGTCCGCCGGTGCCGGGCCTGAAAGAGAATGCGTTCGACGTCGACCAGATCGAGTCGGCGGCACGCCTGGAGCGCCACCTACACGCGCTGGCCAGCCAACCGGCCACCGCCGCGCGCAACACCGTGGTCATCGCCGGTGGTGGCTTCACCGGTATCGAAACCGCGACCGAAATGCCGAACCGTCTGCGCGCCATTCTCGGCGAGCTGCAAGACATTCGAGTGATCATCGTTGATCGCAGCAAAGACATTGCCGCGACCATGGGCGACGGCATCCGTCCGTCCATCATCGAAGCGTCAAAAGAACTGGGCATCGAGTGGATCATCGACGCCACGGTCGCCGCCGTGGATGCCAACGGCGTCACCCTCGCCGACGGTCGCCACATCGAGAGCAATACCGTGATCTGGACCGTGGGTTTCCGCGCCAGTCCACTGACCGAACAGCTCAATGCCGAACGCGATGGCCAAGGGCGTCTGCACGTCGACGGCAATCTCAAAGTGCAAGGTCTTGAGCACGTGTTCGCCGCCGGCGATGTCGCCCGTGCTGCCACCGACGACGTCGGCAATATCTCGGTGATGTCCTGCCAGCACGCGATCAGCCTTGGTCGTCATGCCGGCAACAACGCCATTGCTGATCTGCTTGGCGTGACGCCGACCACCTACCGTCAGCCGAAGTACGTGACCTGCCTCGATTTGGGTGCTTGGGGCGCGGTGTACACCGAAGGCTGGGATCGCCAACTGAAGCTGGTGAAAGCCGAAGCCAAGGAACTGAAGACGCAAATCAACAGTGTGTGGATCTACCCGCCGGCCGCTGACCGTCGCACCGCCCTCGCCGCTGCCGACCCGATGATTCCGGTGGCCTGATCTCGCCCCCATTGTCCAAGAACCGATGTCTTGCCTGATAAAAAGGAGAACACCATGACCATACATCTGGATTCCTTCACCGCCCACAAGGCCACCCTGCAAACCCCGACCGAAGAGCTGGTGCCATCGCGTTACGCGCTGCGCCTCGGCAACATCGACGTGATGGTAATCAGCGACGGCGTCCTGCCGCTGCCGACCCAAACCATGTCGACCAACGCCGATCCCGCCGAGCGCGCCGCGTGGTTCAAAGAGATGTATCTGGGTCCCGACGCGTTCGACTGGGCACTCAATGTGCTGGTGGTGCGCAGCGGCGAACAGGTGATCCTCGTCGACGCCGGCCTCGGCGGACAATTTCCCGGTTTCCCTCGCGCCGGGCAGTTTCCCAAACGCCTCGCGGCGGCCGGTATCGACCTCGCGGACGTCACCGATATTGTCATCACGCACATGCACATGGACCACATCGGCGGCTTACTCGTCGAGACGGTGAAAAATCGTCTGCACGACAACGTGCGCATCCACGTCACCGCCACCGAAGTCGACTTCTGGACCTCGCCGGACTTCACCAGCACCGACATGCCCGCGCCTGTGCCGGACGTGCTGCGGTCCACCGCCAACGCCTTCATCCAGCAATACCAAAGCAAACTGCACATCTTCGAGGACGCGTTCGAAGTCGCCCCCGGCGTGGTCGCAAAACTCACTGGCGGCCACACCCCGGGCCACTGCGTGGTTTACGTGAACTCCGGCGACGAACGCCTGACCTTTGCCGGCGACGCCCTGTTCCCGGTTGCCTTCGACCATCCGGACTGGCACAACGGCTTCGAGCACGATCCTGATGAAGCGGTGCGCGTGCGCGTGCGCCTGCTGCAGGAAGCAGCGGCCAGTGGCGAACTGTTTGTCGCCACACATCTGCCCTTCCCGTCGGTCGGCCGCGTTGCCGTCAATGGCGAGGCGTTCCGCTGGATTCCGGCGATCTGGGATTACTGATTGAGCTAGCGCCACACCGCTTCGCCCGGCCTTGGTCGGGCGAAGTTGTTTTCGCCTGTTACAGGTCCGTTCCGGGACAACCGCTACCTTTCCTCCTTTACATGGAACGACGGTCGATCCTTGTTCTCTACCACTGAACCTACAGTGGAGGGATTGACCATGATTGCCCCTGAAACCGGTATGAAACCGGGTGAGCGTTACTGCATTGAAAGCGTCGAGCGCGCGCCGCAATTTCCTGGATTTTTCCTCGATGGCAAGTATTACCTGGGCCCCGAGTTGCAGACGGCCGTCGGCTGGCTTGAAGGACAGAATTTCCTGTATGACCAACTCGATCCCAATGGCGAGCCGGTTTATCCGGGCAGAATCGTTGGCACGATTACCGCGCGGACACTGGAACTGACGGATGGGTTGCGTCTGAGCATCGAGGAAATGCCGTTTCAGGCAGAAGCCGTTTCACCATTGCGGACGTTTGACGAAGTGACCGTTAAAACCCGACCTCTGACGATATCGCAGCGGCACACGACAGCCGGCCGCCAGCCGATGCAACCTTCTGCGCTGTTGGTTGCAGGCGCGGCATTGCTGGTAGGGCTGTGCTTGTTGGCGATCAATCGTTCTGGCCGTCGAGTCAAATAGGCTTTGCACGACGCGGGCGGTGACCGTTTTTTACGGCCGCGATCAAAGGCTGATTACAGCGCTGGCTTCGCGCATGAAGATCTCCACGGTCTTCGGACCGATACCATCGAACTCCGCCAGTCGCCTCTCGAATGCCTGGCGATCAGGGCTTGCCTCGACCATGTGGCTGACCTTGCCCGCGTACTCGTCGTTAAGCTTGCGTGCCAAGGCGTGCAGCCGCACGGCAGTGGTCTCGTCGTAACGCACGTAATGCGCCTTCCCTAGCATCGCGACCAGTTCACGATGGCTGCACGCAGCCAGTTTGCGCGGCGTATCGCGCCCGTGTTTATCGGCAATCACCCGATACGCTTCGGCGGCGATTTCAGCCTGTATCCGCTTGCCCATCAAGAAGCTCGCGAGCAGCCATTTGAACAAGCCACCGTCATCGTTGTGCTTAAGCTGAATGTTCAAATCCCTGGCGCTGATGGTCTTGTTCACCGCTAACCTCCGGAGTTGAAATCGTGGGGATTTTTCGTCCTCTGCCTGCCTGGTAAGTACTTGATCGTTAGGCTGCCGCCGGTTCCAACCGTTCAAAGCAAAACACCTACCAGCGGCCTGAAACGAACTCCCGAAAATCCTTTGAATTTTTTTCGTCGGCAAAACTCATTTGCGTATGAGCGTAAGGAGGAGCGCATGAGTAACGTCGACATCTTCGTCATCGAATACAAACTTCACGGCCAGCCAAAGTCATTCGTCATCCGCGCAAAAACCATGCGCAACGCTGACGCATGGCATTGGGCGAGTTGCGACGCCGGCATTGCGCCGATTCCAAAACCCGGCAAGCCTCCGTTGAAAGTCATCTCCAAACCCCAAGCCGAGCGGTTCGGTATCACCGAGGTGAAATGGCGCGAAACGGCGACGGTGGACTGGACGGAGGCTTAGTCATGTTCAAACAGATCGGTAAGATCATCTGGGTGAGGTGCCGGTGGCTGACGGTGGGGTTTGGCAGTCACCGTGAGCAAATCATCGCTGGCGAGCACTTAAAGGCTCGTCAGCGGCTCATTGAGCAAAATCAGCATTCCGAAAGAGGCCTGCCCTACTGCACATTCAGTTGAAGCAACTCACCACCCTGTTCACTCAGACGCTGCAGATATGCACCGGCGTCAAGCAACTGATAAGGAAAGTAAAGACCTGCCGGAGTCGGCGGCTGACCATCCAGCCCAAGCAATCGCTCCAGCAGCATGGCGACGCTCAGACCCGTCAACGCTGCAGCGCCTGCCGGGTGAACGAGAGCATGCCGGGTGTGCAACGGGCGCCCTTGATGATCCTCACCCAGCAGTTCGATAAGAATCTCGGTCGACATCGGCCGACCGGCGCGCCGCGATGAACTCACTCCGCTGGCGAGATTGAACTGAACATTTGGCGCATCGGTGGCCGCCGCCAGCCCGGTGACATCGATGGACGAGAAGCCGCTGGCTTGCATCGCCGTGCCGTCCAGCGCTCGGAAGCTGACGTTCTTGTCCACCCCTTCGCGCCAGAGGTAATCGCCCTCGCGCCGAGTCAGGGCGGCGGGCAGCATCTTGTTCAGGTGTTCGAAATCCTTAGCCACGGTCGGCCCGCCGCCATCCTGCTCGTCGACCAACGCATCGATGCGGATGTCGCGCACCCGGGCAAACGCCTTGGCAAGATGCAGCGTCGCCACGGTCGTCGCGCCCACCATCCATTCGTAACCCAACACAATGGGCGACGCATCAGGTCGATGGATGAAATTGGCAATTTGCGGCGCTATCTCGAAAATGCCGGAAGAAATGCTCAGGTGCGCCACCCGTCGCCTCTGCGCGAAACGCAACCCGGCAAGGGAATGATCCATATAGAAAACCGCCACGGCACTGACCGGGCGATCACCCAGCCCCAGGTCATCGGCAGCAGGGTCAATGACCACGCCCTGCGCCCCGCCCATTTCCTCGGCGGCTTGCTCAGCCTTGGCCAGGTCTCGGCCGCCGATCAGCAACGGGACGCCGGGATAAGCAGCACGCAACGCTTCGGCAGAACGGTGGCCAATGGCGCCGGAACCGCCCAGGAACAAAATCGGGTGAACTGACATGGGTATCCTTCCTCGTCTTTTGGGGTTGTAACCTAGTGTTAGGTGCGTGCCCTGTCGTGAGGGTTCCCCGCCACTGCCTGAGCTGGAGAGTGGACCGACGAATGTCATTTTGAACAGCGTGTTGATGAGCCGTGTTTAGGCGTCTTTCATGGTTGTTTAAAAGACACGTCGCGTTACCTGCTTAAGGCTACAACGTCTTGCGCCATTGCCTACGACTACGCCAGAATCCGCCGGCTTGTGCGTCTCAAGGGCCACCGGTAACTTTGTTCGCATCACTGATTCCCAGTGATCGGGTTTAGTAGCCCGTGGTAAATGAAAGTGCACAAGCGTCCATTAGAAGGTATTCACTTACCTGCACTTGATGGCGGCTGTGCGTAGGGCGCCCTCGGGCGCGCCGGCTTTCTTCTTTTCCCCGGTCTACTAACCTGCGTACAGCTGCCACCCCCTGTTTAGTAGCTCGGAGCGGCGGCCACCCAACAGGAAAAAGAAGAAATGTTCAAGATCACGCCAAACCCGCCGGAGACAGATCCGGCCTCTCCGTACGAATCACCCGACTCAAAGAAATTCCACGAAGCCGCCGAACGCGCCCTCGACCACTACCTCAAACCGGCCGACCGGATAATGGCCACGCCGTACCGACCCAGCACAATGTTCCAGGCCAACCCGAAAACTGCGACAGAAGAATTACTGGTCAATGCCAGTGAATCGCTAGGCTCTGCTTCGGTGATGTTGGGCAACGTGATCGGAATGGTGGAAGGCCCCGCGCGCAAGACCCTTCAGGGCATTGCGCAAGTGGTAATGCTGGGCGAATTGGCGGTAAATCAAGCGCTGGATAAAGTTGTGCCAGTGGATTGATGAGTAATCCCTTTGTGGCGGCGTTCTGGCTGCTGTCACAAAGGGATCAGGATTGCATTTGGCGTCGGCTCTCGGCCAAAAGCCGTCAGTTGCAATTAAAACTAAACGGCTACGTGTTTACCCAACTCACTTTTACTGAAGGAGCTTCAAGGCGCGATCAAAGTCGAACAGCTCCACCTGCGCCGCGGCAAGTGCCAGACGTTCCGCCAGCGCTCGATCGAGTGGCCTGTTGCGCAGGGCCGCTAGCACGTCCAAAGCCGCCGTATCTCCTTCGTCCAGAAGAACAATAAGCCTGTTCAGTTGCTCGCTGATTGCCGAGTCGTCCAGCAGGTCACCCTCCGTGGAGGCCAGTGTGTCCGCCTCAAGGTTCGCCAGACTCGCGAGGGTCGGGAGCAAGTAATGCTCGACCTGCATCGCTAGCGCTTGTACGACCTCAGCCGGTTCGTTGTCCTGACAGGCCTGTTCTAACAACGTGCTGGCCTGCGCCACGGCCTTGGCGCCGATGTTGCCGGCGGTGCCGCGCAAGCTGTGCGCCAGTCGTGCGGCAGCAGCAGAATCCGGATCGATTCGTGCGGCCTGGAATTGCTCGGAAAAATCTGTCTGAGTGTCGCGAAACTTGCAGAGCAGACGTAAGTAGAGATCCCGCCGCCCCATGCAGGTGGCGAGTCCCGCCGCCAGGTCAATGCCCTCAAGACGATCTGGCAATCCATCGACCAAACCTGCGTTCAGCGAAGCTTGAGCGGCTCGTGGCTTGATCCATTTTGCCATTGTGGCGAACATGGTTTCGACATTGAGTGGCTTGGAGATATGGTCGTTCATACCGCATTCGAGGGCGCGCTCGCGGTCACCGTCCATGGCGTTGGCGGTCATGGCGATCACTGGCAGAGTGCGAAAGCGCGGTTGCTGACGAATTTTCCGGGTGGCCGTGTAGCCATCCATCACCGGCATCTGGCAATCCATCAGCACGCCATCGAAGTCGTCATCCTCGCCGAGAATATCCAGGGCCTCTTGGCCGTGCGTGGCGAGTCGAAAGCGTATTCCGACACTCTCCAGCAGCTCGCTGGCCAGTTCCTGATTCAGATCGTTGTCTTCGACCAGAAGCAGTCGCGCTCCATTGAGGCTGGCGACGGTGTTGGCATTGTGCAGAGAGCGTTCGCCAGCCCGAGTATCGCTGTGGGTGTCTCTGCCCAGCACGACACCGATGGCTTCAAGTAACGAGGACGGCGTGACAGGTTTGGTCAGTACCACCGGCAACTGGATGCCCTGGCGCTCGGCTTCTTCGCGGGCTTCTTCGCGGCCAAAAGCGGTCACCATGATCACCGATGGCGTGCGCATCAGGCTGGCGGAATGCATTCTGCTCACAGCCTCCATGCCATCCATGCCGGGCATCCGCCAGTCCATCAAGACCAGATCGTAAGGCAGCACCTTGTGCTCGGCGTCGGCCAACATGCGCAGCGCCAGACTACCGCTCTGCGCGACATCCACTTCCAGACCAAAGCTGCGCGCCATGCCCGAAAGGATTTCACGGGCACTGGCGTTGTCATCCACGACAAGCACGCGCATGCCCAACAGCTCGCCAGCCTTGAACATGCGACGCGGCGGAACATTTTGCTGTACGCCGAGTTGTACCTGGAAGTGAAACGTGGAGCCGACTCCCGGTTGGCTTTCAACCCAGATACGACCGGCCATCAGCTCCACCAGCTTCTTCGAAATGGACAATCCCAGCCCGGTGCCCCCGTACTTGCGAGTGATCGAACTGTCAGCCTGACTGAACGACTGGAACAGACGTGAACACTGCTCGACGGTCATGCCGATGCCCGTGTCGCGCACCCAGAAATGCAGTTGCACGTGTTCGTTGTGAGAAGCAACTTCTTCAACGCCGACCACGATGTCACCGTGTTCGGTGAACTTGGCCGCGTTGTTGCCGAGGTTGATCAGCACTTGCCCCAGTCGCAGGGGGTCGCCCAGCAGTGCCGTGGGCAGGTCAGGCGGAATCTGAAACAACAACTCCAGACCCTTGTCCTCGGTCTTCAAGCCGATCATGGCAGCGAAGCTGTCGAGCACATCTTCCAGACGGAAGGGGATCTGTTCGAGACTCATCCGGCCGGCTTCGATCTTTGAGAAGTCGAGAATGTCGTTGATGATTCCC
Organism: Pseudomonas sp. ok266; assembly: GCF_900110195.1. Lineage (NCBI taxonomy): Bacteria > Pseudomonadati > Pseudomonadota > Gammaproteobacteria > Pseudomonadales > Pseudomonadaceae > Pseudomonas > Pseudomonas sp. ok266. Next base: position 350,989 of record NZ_FOCU01000006.1, read on the forward strand.
AGCAGGTTCTCCGCTGATCGGTGGACTTTTTCAATGTAGTTGCGCTGGCGTTTATCCAGTTCGGTACGCAGCGCCAGGTGGCTCATGCCGATGATGGCGTTCATCGGTGTTCGGATTTCATGGCTCATGTTGGCGAGAAACTCGCTCTTGGCCTGCGTGGCCTCCTCGGCCGCAGCCCTTGCCTCTGCCAGTGCGGTTACATCGATGTTGATGCCGGTTGCGCGCAATGGCTTGCCGTCAGGCGTGCGTGAGAAGCGATTCAGCGACCGGAACGTGCGCACCTGCCCATCGTTTTTACGCACAATCCGGAAGTCGAACTCGGCGCGATCATCGCCACTCTGGACGGCACTCTCGAACGTGCTGCTGACTCGCGCCAGGTCGTCGGGATGCACCAGTGCCTTCCAGTGCGCCAGCGTACCGCCGAAGCAGCCTGGCTCCAGACCAAACAGGACTTCGAGTTGGGGGGTCCAATAATTTGTGCCACTGACCAGGTCGACGTCGAACAGCCCGATGTCACCGGACTCCTGCGCCAGATTCAGACGATCGCTGGCCGTGCGCAGCCTGGCTTCCATCGCCCTGCGCTCACTGACATCGCGCACCGAGGCGCACACACAGACGCCACGCCCCTCCAGTCGCGGTAGATGGGAAAGGCCGATTTCCACGGAGAACAAACTGCCGTCTTTGCGTACGCCGCTCAGATCGTCAAGATCGCCGCCCATCTGCCGGGTTCCGCCGCTGGCAATGAAGCCGTCGCGTAACCTGACATGGCGCTCGCGGGCAGCCTGCGGTACCAGACGCTCGATGCTGGCGCCAATCAGCTCGCCGGGGGCGTAGCCAAACAGGGTATCCATTTGCGGGTTGGTCATCAGGATGCGACCGTCGGCGCCCAGCACCAGCATGCCGTCCGGTGCTGCCTCGATGATGCCGCGGTACCAGGCTTCGGTGGCGCGCAATGCGGCCTGCTGGGCCTCCAGCTCGCTGGCCTGGTGCTCCAGTTGCAAAGCCTGCGCGCCCATTTCGTCTGCCTGACGGCGAGTTTCCAAGAGCAGCGCCTGAGCTGCCTCACTGCGTTCCATAATGGCCATGGCGCCGGCCAACCGGGGCAGGACTTCTTGCAGCAGCAGCGCTTCGTTCTCTTCCAGTTGGCGAAAACCGGCCATTTCCATCACCCCGAGCAGGCGTTCGCCACGCATCACGGGCTGAACCAACAGGACGCTGGCGGGGGCTGCGCCCAACGGCGTGCGCACATGCCAAAACGGTTCCGGTAGGTCCTGAAGCTGGCGGGGCTGGCGATCCAGTGCGCACTGGCCAAGCAACCCTTCACCGAGATCAAGTTCAGCGGGGAGCGGATGAACACTGTCCACCGCATAACCGCCAACCAGGCGCAGGCGTGCCGCGCCTTCATAGAGAACGTAAAGCGCTCCCTGGCACATGCCCAACTGCGGCGCGATGTGGCTGAAAAAAGCCTGGGCCAACTGCTGCGGTGTCTCCGCCTGTTGCAGATCCACTTGCAGGAGCGACGTGTGGTTTTTGATCCAGCGCTGGCGCTCAAGCTGACAAGCTTCCAGCTGCAGCGTGGCGATGGCACGCGCCAGGTCGCCGGTTTCGTTGCGAAGATCGGTGTGCGGGATGTGACCGTCCAGCTTGCCGGACGCCAATTCGTCCACCGCCACGCGGACGCGATTCAACGGCACGCGAATGGAATAACTGACCAGCCAGGTCAACAGCAAGGCCAGCGTCGACCCACCCAGCAGCAAGATGGACGTAATCGCAGTACTTCGCTCTGCGTACTCCGCCAGGTTCTTCGCTGTATCGTGGATGTCGGCTTCCTTGTTTTTCTCGATCTTGTTGAGCAGCCCGTCGCCGCCCTGTTCCAGCGCAAGAAAATCCTTACTGTTGAGCAACATCAAGGCCTGACCCAAGGAACCCTTGCCGGCCAGCTCCAGTGCCTCATCGCCGTCTTTTTGCAGACGCTTTAATACCATTTCGAATTCCAGCAGGCTGCTGATGCTGCTCTGCCTGCGCAGCGTTGGACGAACCTGCTCCAGCGCTTCGTGGAGTCGCGCCTGGGCGACATCCAGCTGGGCTCTGGCGCTGATACGGATGTCTGCGTTGTTGGTCGCGATTGCACGTTGCATGGCGAGCAACAGATGCGGCAACTGCACCCGAACCTCCTGCACATGCTGAATACCTACCAGATCCTGTTGGTACAACTGCTGCATTTCAGTTCTTAGCGAATACTGCGTGCGCAGGCTTTGCACGCCCAATATCAGGATCAATATCAGCAGCGCAGCGAAGCCGATGATCAATTTACTGCGCAGAGACAGGCGCTCGAGCATCTCGAACAGTCTGTTCATAAACGGCCTCTTTCAGCTGGATGTGCAGAGTAATGCGCGGGATTCAGGGACGTTCGGCAATCTGCTCAAGCAGTGCTAACTGCCTGGCCATGTCCTGGTCGCTGTCGGCAAATCGCTCGGCAATTGCGCGGAACTGCTCGGCATTGGCGAGAAACGCGTCACAGATGTCCGGATCAAAATGCGAGCCCCGGCCTTCGCCGATGATTTTCACCGCCTGCTCGTGAGGCATGCCGGGCTTGTACACGCGGCGGCTGATCAGCGCATCGTAGACATCTGCCACGGCCATTAACCTGGCGCTGATCGGGATATCGTCGGCGGCCAAGCCTTGCGGATAGCCACTGCCATCCCACTTTTCCTGATGGCCGTAGGCGATTTCCTTGGCCAAATGAAGGAAATCGACGTTTATGCCTAATTGATCCTCCGCGTGCTGGATGGCGTCACGCCCCAATGTGGTGTGGGTCTTCATGATCTCGAATTCTTCAGCGGTGAGCCGTCCCGGTTTGAGCAGGATGCGATCGGGAATGCCAATCTTGCCGATATCGTGCAGCGGTGCCGATTTGAAGAGCAGCTTGATGCTGTCCTCGTCGAGGAAGTGCCGAAAGCGCGGGTGGTTGCGTAACAGTTCAGCCAGGCGCTTGATGTAGTGCTGGGTACGGCGAATATGGTTGCCGGTTTCGTTGTCACGGGTTTCGGCCAGCGAAGCCATGGCGTGGATGGTGACATCCTGGATGGCGATCACCTCCTGGGTGCGGCGCTGCACTTCCCGCTCCAGAAACTCATTCTGATTGCGCAGGAAATCGGCAACGGACTTGAGCTTGATTTGGGTCTCGACCCTGGCCATGAGCACCGGGGGGATGATCGGCTTGGTGATGTAATCCGCAGCCCCGAGGCTCAAGCCGCGAATCTCGTCCTCCGTTGCGGTCATGGAGGTGAGGAAAATGATCGGTATATGGCGAATGCGAACGTCGAGCTTGAGCTGCTCGGCAACGTCATAACCGGACAGGCCCGGCATCATGATATCCAGCAGGATCAGATCGGGAAGCGGGTCGGCCTGCAGAAGGCGTAGGGCCTTTTCGCCGCTGTTGGCGGCCTTGACCCGATATTTGTCCTTCAGCAACTCGGCGATCAACATCAGGTTGTCGGGGGTATCGTCGACCACCAGAACGGTCGCTGATGGATAAACGCCCTGAGTGCTATCCATGGTTGTTGGCTCCCTTGCCAGACAATTAAGGAGTTGGCGCACTTGCACCAGTCTCTTGCTGGCAAGCGTAGCTAGAAACGCTGCAATCGCTAGGCGGAAATCTGTAGGCTGGTTCCCAGCATCAGGTGGATGAATTCTGGTTAGAGCGCTCGTAAATTAACGAGCATGGGCTTCAGCGTCCGGTTCAGTTAGCGCGATAAAAGCCTTAACGTGCTGGGCGACGGCAAGCAACCCCATTCGATTTGACCGATATCGGATGGCTTGCACACTTCCCAGCACATCAATGATGGTCATTTTTCCCTATTGATTGATCGACGTGCCAAATGCAACGGCTCGGCAAAGGCGCCGGGCCGTGAAGAGCCGTGCTTAGAGGAACGTGAGAACAGCGTTGAACACCAGTGCCGCGACAAAGCCAAGTGGCGCTGCGCGAAACAGGAGCTGCTGGAACAGTGAGCTGCGACTCTGCTCCGTGACACATGAGCCTAATATCAAGCTACCACCAGAGGAGAACGGCGAGATGGAGGTGGCTTGAGCGCCAACGACGATGGCCACAAACAGAATCATCGGATCTAGCCCCAGTGCCGTGGCAAGCGGTGGCACCAACGGGAACAGCGCCGGCGTCACCACCCCCAGCGTGCTGGAGAATAGCGACATGAACGCCGCCACCACACCGAAGACAATCGGCACCATGATCGGCGCAATGCTATTGCCCATCCACGATGCCAGCAAGCCGATGGTCCCGGCCTTGATCGCGACCGAGATCAGCATGCCCACACCACAGATCATGATCAACGTGCCCCAAGGCACAGACGCCATTGCCTTGCGTTCGTCGCCCAGTTTCAGCAAGAGCGCGATCACCGAGAACAGGCTGGCGATCAAACCGATGTCCATTTTCGAATTGATGAAGCTCACCGTGGAATTTGCCGGGAAGACAATTTGCGCGACGGGTGCCGCCAGTACGATCACCATCATCGCTAACGTCAGCCACAGGGTGATTGTCTGCTCGCGGTTCAGCGGCGTCGGCACGGCGACCGCATAAGCGGACGCTTTCATCGCCTTGCCATGGCCGGTGAGAAACACCAATACCGAAATCACCGCCAGCGGTATCACCAGGGTACTGGCGAAAATCGCTGCGGCGTTGATGAAGGCCTCGTTTTCCGGGATGCCAGCGTTGGCCATCAAGCCACGAAAAATGATTCCACTCTGGCTGGAGACGAAGTTGGCTCCGCTCAAGGCGCCATAGTTGACCGCCATGCCGCCCGTGATCAGGCTCATCCCGGTGCGCTCGCACAGCAGCAGCGTGATGGGCGCCATGAACGCCAGCACTGTGTAGTAGCCCGCCCCCATCGCCGAGATGGTGGTTGCCGTGAAGAAGACCGCGAACGGCAACAATTGAGGCATCGACCGGCATCGATAAATCAGATGCTCCGCCAATTTTTCAAGCGTGCCATTGACGGTGGCAAAACTATAGAACAGACAAACCGAGAAGATGATGAAGAAAATCTTCAACGGCCACAGGCTGATGACGTCGGACGGGCTCAACCCCATGCCGTAACAGCCGATCAGGTAAGCAAAAGCGATGGCGAACAGACCTATGTTGATCTTGGTCTTGTAACCCAGGGCAACGGCGACAACGATTGCCGCGACGACGAGCAGGCTCATCATGATGAAAGTCCTATTGTTGTTATTGATCGTTTAGCAGCGTATTTCGAAGCCAAACAGCTTCGCTGGGTTGTCCTTCAGCACATGCGCCCGCTCGGCCGCGTCCGGCAGCAAGCCTTCGAGGAAAGCCACTTGCCGGGAATAGTCCGTCTGCTGTTCATACTGAGTGTTGGGCCAATCGCTGCCCCAGACGAGTCGCTGGAGACCGCCACTCGCGTCGCGCAACAGCGCCAGCCCATGCGATGCCTGGGCAAGATCGGATCGACTGCGGTACGGGGCGGAAAGCTTGAGCCACACCCCGTCATCCTTCAGCAACTCAAGAAACGCCTGATGGTTGGGGTTCCCGGCATCGATGCCCCCCGTCGGCAGGCCGAAATGATCGATGACCACGGTCACACCGCAGGCCCTGATGGCCGATACGATCGGCGCCAGGTCATCGATGCCGCGCTGAACTTCAACTTGCCATCCCCGCAGCGCCAACCGCTGGAACAGAGTGGTCCAGGCTGGGCCGCTGTAATCCGCCAGCGCCTTGCCAATGAGATTCAAACGGATACCAACCACACCCGCTTCGGCCAATTCGTCGAGCAGGGTTTCGCTGACGTCGACATCCACCACCGCCACCCCACGCAAGCGCTGCGGATAACGGCGCAACGCGTCGAGCATGAAGTGATTGTCGGTGCCCAGAAAGCTCGGCTGAATCAACACGCCGTGTGAAAAACCGTGGCGATCCAGGTGATCCACGTATTGCTCCACCAAAGCGTTGTAACGCGGGCTGTAGCGACGGTTGGCAACCATCGGCAGATCCTGGCGGAAGACGTGGGCGTGCGTGTCCACACCGGTGAAGGCAGGCGGGTGAAGGCTGGTCATAAACAGATAACCCCGTTCGTTTGTTGTTATGGAGAATCACCTGCCGCCATGAGAAATCAGGTTATTTGGCCCAATCCTGCAATCGTCAGCACGTGTACAGAAGCTTAAATTCATATATATGACTAGATCACCATATATTCAGGGATGGATATCTGTCAAACCTCACGCAGGTGATAAAGTGGCTGCGCATGCCGAAAAGGAATCAAAGAAAAAATGAACGCCCCTACCCTCGGATACGACGAGCGCTTGCCGCTCTATCAGCGCCTGCGAGAAGAAATGCTCGCCAAGATCGCCACCGGCGAATGGATGCCAGGCGCGCCCATCCCCACGGAGGCCGAGCTCACCAAACACTATGGTGTAGCCATCGGCACGGTACGAAAGGCCGTGGACACACTGGTCAATGAAGGCCTGCTCCTGCGCAGCCAGGGCCGGGGCACCTATGTGCGCCGTCCCAACTTCGATGCCTCACTGGCGCGATTCTTCAGGCAAGTGAATGCCGCTGGCGGGCGCGAAATACCGACCAGCCGCATCCTGGCAAAGAGCCGGCAAAAACCCTCTCAACCTGTGGCAACAGCCCTGAAATTGCAGGGCGACGAAGACGTCGTGCACCTGGAACGGCTGCGGATGGTTGAAAGCCGCACACTGTTTCACGAGGATATCTGGCTCCCCGCCACACGGTTCGGCGTATTGCTGGAAATTGAATCCGAAAGCTTCGGCGAACTGCTCTACCCGTTTTATGAAACCCAGTGCGGACAATGTATCGGCTCGGCGACAGAGACCCTCACCGTAGAGCAAGCCGACCGGGCCACCGCCAAAACCCTTTCAATCAAAGAAGGCGCCCCGGTCGTCACCATCGAGCGCACCGCCCTCGGCTATGACCGCTCCCCGCTCGAATACCGAATTTCCCGCGCGGCGGCCGAGGGGTTCAGGTACCAGATCGATATCTCATAAGCCCAGTGACAAGGGCTCCCACGCCCTAGCAGCCGGGGGTGTCGGGGTTACGCCGGCGGTCCAGCCGGGGGCGTAACCGGCTTGTTCAGGCTCAACCTGAGCCTCAGCTCTGTCATCTTTGGGGCGCCGGTAGCTGTCGGAGTAGATAGCCGCTATGGCGGATCGGCTCCGCTTGGAGAGCTAAACATTGCCCCACCAGGAGCTGCGCCTGTGGCGATGGCCGACTGTAGAGACGTTACCACCACCCGCCCGGCGCTTTCCGCTTGGTCGGGGACCGCGCTGGCGACCCAGTTCGACCACGCCAACGGCCCCCCCCAAAAAAGGCCAGGCCGTGTTTGGCTTGCTGCCCGCTGGGTACCTTCCGGCCAGCCTGTTGACGCCGATGGCGACCGGGCTGGGGGTATCCGAAGCGCTGGCTGGCCAAGCCGTGTGCCGCCCGAACGCAGAGAAAAACCTGTTATCCACCCATAAACCATCGTAATTTACCCGCCATAACTACAAGGTCGTTTGGGGATACACGTGGGAGCCTAACGTCTGCTGTTGGCCGTGCTGGTCGCTGTTTCGCATATGGGCAAGATGTTCATGGGGTTCAACCCGGGCGTGGTGGCGGTGATTTCTTTCCTGCTCATCAGTGGTTTTGTGATGACCTCACTGATCGAGCGCAACTACCAGGCGCCCGAAAAAGTCGGCCTGTTCTACCTGGACCGCGCCCTGCGCCTTTACCCACAGTTCCTGTTCTACTTCATCCTCTCTTGTGCGGTGATCTATTTCCTCCTGCCTGGCACGCCGCAATGGGCCGAATTGACCTTCAGAAACATCGCAGCCAGCCTGGCGATCGTGCCGTTGGGTTTCTATATGTTCGGCGCGAGCGGATCGTGGATTTTGCCTCCGGCCTGGTCGCTCGGGCTTGAGATGTGCTTTTATCTGGTGATCCCGTTCCTGCTCATCTACCGAGCACGGGGCGTGGCTTTCGCCTTGTCCGTTGCGGTCTTCATCCCCGCGTGCCTGGGTTTCGTCAACACCGACTACTACGGCTACCGCTTGTTGCCCGGCGTGCTGTTTATATTCCTGTGCGGCAGTTACCTCTACAAACCGCAGGCCAAGGGATTAATAATCGCCGCAGGCACCGCTGTGGCAGCGGCATTGATCTTTGCAGCGATCATGATGGGCTGGATCGAACGTCGGCCGTCCAACGCCGAAGTGGCCGCCGGCATTGCCCTGGGCATCCCTGCCGTGTACGGGCTGACAACACTCAAATTTCACCGGATTGACGAGTTTCTCGGGAACATCAGCTATGGCGTATTCCTCAATCACTTCCTGGTGATTTACTTCCTGCACGGCCTCTGGCCGATCACCTCATTCGATTGGTCCAAGGTTGCGACGGTGTTGGTGCTGTCGTTCTTGCTCAGTGGTGTTTCGTATTACTGCGTCGAGCGGCCAGCGTTGAAGTATCGGCATAAACTTCGGGCCGGCTCCAAGGATCGAGTGGGGGCCGTTTGGGCAAGTGAGGCAACGGCTTGACGGCGACATTCAACAGGCGAGGGATCACGCTGCTGAACGTGGTCTGTCTCTCACATTCATGTGCCTAAGCGAGCGCGGTCATTCGCGAACCACTGCTGGCGACGCTATGATCGCAACACCCGACGTCTTGAACACAAAACCCATGCCCACGCCAAAAACCCGCCCTACCCCCGCCCCGTTCCTCAACCCCGGCGAATCCGTGGTCCTGTTCGATGGCGTGTGCAAACTCTGCAACGGCTGGGCGCGTTTTTTGATTCGCCATGATCATCAACGTCGCGTGCGTCTGGCAGCGGTGCAGTCGCCGGAGGGACAAGCCTTGCTCGCGTGGGCCGGCCTGCCAGTCGACCAATTCGACACCATGGCGGTAATCCGTGACCGTCACTACTGGGAACGTTCAGACGCGTTCTTCGAAGTCATCAGCCAACTACCCGCCCGCTGGCAGCCATTGCGGCTGCTACGCGTATTTCCGCGCGGCCTGCGCGACTGGGCCTACGACCGCATCGCGCTGAACCGCTACCGACTGTTCGGCAAGTACGACACCTGCCTGCTGCCAACCCCGGATCATCAACAGCGCTTTCTGAAAATAACTACGCCAGAAAGCTAATCAACTGCACCGGTGTCATCTTCGTCACCATCATCAGCACGATGACAAACATTCCGGCAAACCCGAGCACGCCCATCCAGAACCACTTCCGGTAAACGGCTTGATACTGCTCATCAAGCCCCGTCCCCGCCTCGCTCGCACTCGACGCCATCACATACAGGCGCTTCTGCAGGAGCAACACCGGCAGCCACAGCGAGCCGACGCAGAAGAAGACGATCAGCGAGGTCAGCACCCACTCGGTGCTCATCGACAACCCCGAAAGCCGCATCAGCAGATAACCGGTGACGATCTGCACAAACCCGGCCGGCGTGGTGATCCAGGTGTCGAAGCGCACCACCATGCGCGCGACGTGCGCGATCACGTACGGATTGCCGGTGCGGCTGGCGGCGATCAGGTAGAGGTAGGAGCCCATGCCGAAACCGAACAGGAAGATCGCGGCGATGATGTGCAGGTACTTGAGGCACAGGTAGAGCATGTCAGCGCTGCCCGTCCGAGAAATGCACGGCCAGGCTCAGGTTGTCCGGGTCGTTGATCGCGGCCATGTACTCGGCGACGCTGATTTCGCCCACGCACGGTCTGGCGCCGGCGGTTGGCACGTAACCCTGGGCCATTTTCGTGGCCAGGGCCACGGCGGCGCAGCTGGGGATTTCCGGGCCTTTGTCGTTCAAAGCGGTGAGTTGCGCGGTCATCGACAGCGGTTTGCCATCAACACCAAGGCCCTGCACATCGATGTACATCGCACTTTTGCCATCGCCGAATCGCTCGAAATGCATACCCAGGCGATGCAGCCTGCCGGCCCACAAGGCATGGTCGCGCACCAGCCCGACTTTCAGCGCCTGCGCCAGCAAGCCGTTGGCGATACCGCCGAGCTTGAGACCGGCGCCGGCCTTGAAGCTCAGCGTTTGCGCACCATAACGACCGGCGAAGATGTCCATGTCCGGGACATCGACGTTGGCCAGCAATCGCGTGCCCATCTGCGGCATCTTGCGCAGGGTCAGGTCCAGCCAGCCCGACACTTCATGGACTTTGCCGTTCTTGAGTTGCTTGATCGGTTTGCCGGCGTAAGCGAGTACGCCTTCGATGGTCGACAGCCCGGGCATTTTTGCCGAGGAAGAAATGCCATGCTCGATCGAGTCAATGCGCGAAAAGCGCTGGCGCTGCTCATCAATGATCGCGGAAGACAGCGTCGGCACCGAACTGCAACCACTGAGGATCGCCACGCCCGCTTGTTTCGCCCGCGCGTCGAGCACGTCGATGCCGTTGACGAAGGTGCGGCAGTCCGCGAGGTCGCAGTAGTTCACGCCGGCATCGATGCAACGCTGCGCAACAGCATAGGCTTGCCCCTGAAACGGCCCGCCGGTATGGACGACCAACTGAATGCTCAGCGCACGCAAAGCGGCTTCGAACTCCGTCCCCATGGCATCGCCGCACCAGCCTTCGCAGACGTTTCCCGAATGGCTGTTGAGCTCATCGAGTTTGCGCTGCAACTTGCGCGGATCACGACCCGACAGCACCAGCCCGATATCCGGCATCAGCGCCAGATGTCTGCACACGATGCTGCCGAAATTTCCGTAGCCCCCGACCACCATCACCCTGAACGGCATGCAATTCTTCCCTAAGTCATTTCATCAAACAGGCGGGAAGGATATAGGGCCGAACGTCAGCAGGCCATTCAGATCAGTTGTTCGCCAGCCGACGCGATCCATTTGCGCAGCAGACAGCCAAAGTGTGCCGTCGCGATTGTTAGTTGATGAAAGACGCAACACACGACGTGAAAGCTCAGCGGTTCCAGGGGGCTTCGGCGTCGGCGTCGATGCCGTATTTCGCCCGAGCCTGGGCATGTGCCTGCGGATCGACCGAAGCCAGCGCCGCCAAAACGATGTGATAGCGATCCACTTCAAAGAAGCTGCGCAACGCCGAGCGTGTGTCGCTGCGTCCAAATCCGTCGGTGCCCAGGCAGATGCACGGCGCCTGTAAATACGGCACCACCAATTGTGCATAGGCACGCACGTAATCACTGGCCGCCACGACTGGAGCGTTACCGGGCAGACAATGCAGCAGGTGACTCTGGCACTCGACATCGCCGCCGAACACTTGCTGACGCTGCACCTCGCGGGCATCCCGGGCGAGTTCGGAGAAGCTGGTCACACTCCACACTTCGCTGCTGACTTGCCACTCTTGATCCAGCATATGTGCGGCGGCAATCACCTCGCGCAGAATCGCTCCCGAACCCAGTAAACGAACCGCCGGCACCCCCTCGCCATAGCGGGCATAGAGGCGCATGCCGCGAATCACGTCCGCGTGTTCGTCTGGTTCAAGTGAGGCCTGAACGTAGTTCTCGTTGGTTACCGTCAGGTAATAGAACTCATCCTCTTGCTGCTCCAGCATGCGCCGGGCGCCATGGTCGATGATCACCGCCGCCTCGCTGGCAAATGCCGGGTCGTAGGCGCGGCAGTTGGGCACAGTGGCTGCCATCAACTGACTGGAGCCGTCCTGATGCTGCAGTCCTTCACCCGCGAGCGTTGTGCGCCCCGATGTGGCGCCGATCAAAAAGCCTCTGGCGCGCTGGTCGGCCGCTGCCCAGATCAGGTCGCCAATGCGCTGAAAACCGAACATCGAGTAGTAAATGTAGAACGGCAGCATCGGCTCGCCATTGACGCTGTAGGAGGTGGCCGCAGCGATCCAGGAAGAAATCGCACCGGCTTCGGTGATGCCTTCTTCGAGCAGTTGGCCGTCGGTCGATTCCTTGTAATAGAGCAGCGCGCCGGCATCTTCTGGCTCGTACAACTGGCCGACGGATGAATAAATCCCGATCTGCCGGAACAGATTCGCCATGCCGAATGTACGCGCTTCATCGGCGACAATCGGCACAATGCGCGGCCCCAGTTGTTTGTCCCTGATCAGATGGGTAAACAGTCGCACCACCGCCATGGTCGTCGAGTTTTCACGCTCATCGGCCTTCAGCGCAAAACGGCCATAGCTGTCGAGCGGTGGCACGGCTATTGGTGCAGCCACACCGTTGCGCTTGGGCAAGTAACCACCGAGTGCCCGTCGCTGCTGATGCAGGTATCGCAACTCGGGGCTGTCGTCAGCCGGTTTGTAGAAGCGCATTTCTGCCACGGCCTCATCATCCAGCGGCAAGGCGAAACGATCACGGAATGCCTTGAGCACCTCGATATCGAGTTTTTTCTGCTGGTGCGAGGTGTTGCGCGACTCGCCGATCTGGCCCATGCCGAAACCTTTCTTGGTTTTGGCGAGCACCACGGTCGGCCTGCCCTTGTGCTTGCGCGCGGCCTCGAACGCGGCATGCAACTTACGAAAGTCGTGACCGCCCCGGCGCAACGCGTCGATCTGCTCCGGGCTCATGTCTGCAACCAACGCCTGCAACTGCGGATCCTGGTCGAAGAAATGGCTGCGGTTATACGCACCGTCATTGGCCCCCAGATTCTGGTACTCGCCATCCACCATCCCGGCGAAGTGGCGCAACAGTGCATGGCCGTCATCGCGGGCAAACAATGGGTCCCAGTCCGAACCCCACAGCACCTTGATCACATTCCAGCCGGCGCCGCTGAACAGTGACTCCAGTTCCTGAACGATTTGCCCGTTGCCGCGTACGGGGCCGTCGAGACGCTGCAGATTGCAGTTGATCACGAAGGTGACGTTGTCGAGATTCTCCCGCGCTGCCAGCGAAAGCGCCGCGATGGACTCCGGCTCGTCCATCTCGCCATCACCAAAGACGCCCCAGACATGCCGCCCCTCCGTCGAGGCAATCCCACGGTGCTGCAAATACCGCAGGAACCGCGCCTGGTAAATCGCATTGATCGGGCCAATACCCATTGAGCCCGTGGGAAACTGCCAGAAGTCGGGCATCAGCCAAGGATGCGGATAGGAACACAATCCGCCGCCCTTCACTTCTTGCCGGTAACGCTCCAGTTGCGACGCCTGCAAACGCCCTTCAAGAAAGGCCCGCGCGTACACGCCGGGGGCAGAGTGCGCCTGGAAGTAAACCAGATCACCGCGCCCGGCTTCGCTGTCCGCACGGAAAAAGTGATTGAAGCCGACCTCGAAAATTTCCGCCGCCGAGGCGTAACTGGCGATGTGACCACCCAATTCGCCATAGGCCTTGTTCGCCTTCGCCACCATGGCCAGGGCGTTCCAGCGAATGATCGAGGTGATGCGCTCCTCCATCACCAGATCCCCGGGATAAACCGGCTGCTGTTCGAGCGCGATGGTGTTCTGGTACAGCGAATACGCACTCGCCGTCGTTTGTACGCCGAGACGGCTGGCCTGCTCGGCCAGTCGCAGCAGCAAGAACCGCACGCGCGGTCTGCCGCCGACTTTCGCGACACCTGCCAGGGCTTCCAGCCACTCGTTGGTTTCAATGGCATCGATGTCTTCGTGAACCGGCGTTCCGTGGGTCGGTCGTTGCGCGGTATCTTTCATGGCTGCACACCCTGACAGGTTGAATGGACGACTGGATCAGTTCGACACGTGCTCAAGAAATATCAGTTGCAGCGGCTCTTCCAGCAGATCATCCGCCGCGGCGGCAAAGCGCTTGAAGTAAGGCATGGCGAAATGCGCATCCAGTGCCGCCTGATCCATGAAGGCCTCGCGCATGTAGAACGTGCCGCGCTGGTCGCGCAGTTCAAACAACACATAGTCGAGATTGCCCGGCTCTGCGCGTGTCGGCTCAACCAGCGCCAGCAAGCCTTCTTTCAAGGCCTGTTCCTGGCCTGACCTGGCCTTGAGCACGGCAATCGAGATCAATGTTTCTGTGGACTGGCTCATCTTCAATACTCCTGGGACCGGGTGCATTCAGAGAAAGGTAAACAGCGACTGGGACGGCAAGCGGGACTTGGGCAGGCCTGCGTTGAAGTCTTCGCTGCTGTGATAGCCCAGGCTCACCACGACCAGACTGGTGAAGCCCTGTTCGCGCAGGCCCAGTTCACTGTCGAGGACTTTGCTGTCGAAACCTTCCATCGGCGTCGCGTCGATACCCAGCGAGGCGGCACCCAGCAGCAATGTGCCCAGCGCGAGGTAGGTCTGCTTTTCCATCCAGTGCTGCAGGTCTTTCTGATCGAAGCGATGCAGATCGACAAAACCGCGCCGTCCACGCTCCTGCCCTGCTCGCGCCTCGGCATTGTGAAAACGCCCGTCCATGGCTTCCTGAGCCAGCAACGCCTGCAGGTATTCCTCGGGCAGATGCGTGCGAGTGCAGAAGACGATGACGTGCGACGCGTTGAGTATTTTCGGCTGGTTGAAGCTGAACGGCCCCTGAGTACTGTGGGCGATTCGCGCCCGGCTCTGATCACTCTCGGCAACCACGAAATGCCAAGGCTGGGAGTTGACCGACGACGGGCTGTTGCGCAGTTGTTCCAGCAGCGACTCCAGTGTGTGCCTGGGGATCTTGCGGTCGGCATCGAAAACTTTTGTGGTGAAACGGCGCTTGGCCAGAGAAACGAGATCCATGATTGAACTCCTGATCTGAAAAGTGAAAACGTAGAACTCAATGCCGCTTGGAAATCAGCGCGTCGGCGCCGGCGCTGCGTCGATCTTCAGACGCATCAGGCTGTAAGGTTTTTGCCGCTGATCCTGCCCGGAACGGAATGCCGCCTGGCGGTGCAACTGGTTGGCGATGAAATACAGATAGCCGTCGGGGCCAATCGACAATGTGTCTGGCCAGAGCAGGCGCGGGTCGTGTACCAGCGTTTGCCATTGGCCGTCCGGCAGACGCTTGCGGATCGAGTTGTGCTCGTAATCGCCGGCATAGACGGCGCCGGCGGCGTCAGCCTCCAGACCATCGGACGCGCCCTTCTCCCCCAGATCCTGCACGGCGGCCGTCAGTTGCTGTTCACTGAAGTTGGCATCACGCAGCAACGCGGTGGAAACCGAATACAGGTGCCGACTCGACAGCGGTGTGAAATACAGTGTCTTGCCGTCCGCCGACAGCGCGATGCCGTCCGAGGCCACGCCCAGCGGTTTGCGCTTGCCGTCCGGACCTTCAACGGTGAGTGGCAGGCCTTCAACCACCGGGACAAAGGTCGGGTCAACCGAGGTCGCCGGCACACCGCTCAAGCGGCGCATGGCACTGCCGCTGGCGATGTCCATGACGATGATCGCGCCCGGTCCGCGCAGGGACGAGTCAGTGAGATAGACCGTTCCCTCCGGGCCTGTGCGAAAGTCGAAACGCATGTCGTTGACGTAGGTGCTCGGCAACATGACGTTGTCCGGGAACACCAGGCGTTTGACGATCTTGTTGCTGACCAGATCCACCGCGATCAGCTTCGCGCCTTTGGGTTTTGGGTCTGCGAAACCCGGCGCGGCGGTATCGAGCAACCAGACACGACCGCGCCCGTCGGCCACCACGCTCTGTACGCTGATCAGACCATCACTGGGATCGTTGAGGTTTTCCTGGTTGATCGCCGCGTTCGGGTAAGCCACGACTTTGCCGTCGCGGATCTCGCCCACGGTGAACGGCACGTTGTCGCCCCAACGCGGGAAGTTGACGAAGATTCGTCCGGTCTCGGTGACGGTCACGCCGGTGGGCATTGCGTCGTAGAACGCATGGACCTGTTCGAGCTTGCCGAAGGATCGGTCGGCGGGGGCATTGGCCGGCAACGGCACGGCGCTGATTGCATGGGCGAACGGCGCTGCCATGACCATGGCCAATGCAGCAGAAAGCTTTTTCATACGCATGAGCTGCTCCTGACCGGCCCGCGTGCAGGCCCGTCTGAATGAGTGAAATCAGAAACCTTCGAGTACCAGTTTGCCTCGGGCCTTGCCGCTCTCGACCAAGGCATGGGCACGGCGCATGTTTGCCGCGTTGATCGCGCCGAAATGTTCACCGACGGTCGTTTTCAAAATGCCCTGGTCAATCAGATCGCTGACGCGATTGAGCAGGTGATGCTGCTCAATCATGTCCGGGGTTTCGTACAGCGAACGGGTGAACATCAGCTCCCAGTGCAGCGACAGCGACTTGCGCTTGAGCGGCATTACGTCGAGGCTTTCAGGATCGTCGATCACGCCCAGACGCCCTTGTGGTTGGAGCACTTCGATCAGCTGCGCAAAATGCTCCTCGGTATGGGTCAGGCTGGCGACATGGCTGACCTCGTCGATGCCCAGTGCCTGCAACTGTGCGAGCAGCGGCTGACTGTGATCGATGACGTGATGCGCGCCCAATTGCCGGACCCAGTCAGCCGTTTCCTGCCGCGAGGCGGTGCCGATGACGGTCAGCTGCGTCAACTGTCGGGCCAGTTGCACCAGCATCGAACCGACGCCGCCCGCTGCCCCCGTGATCAACAGGCACTTGCCCTGCCCTGAACCTTCGGTGACACCGAGACGGTCAAACAACAGCTCCCAGGCGGTGATCGAGGTCAACGGCAATGCCGCGGCATCCGCAGCACTTAACGAACGCGGTTTGTGCCCGACGATTCGCTCGTCCACCAGGTGAAATTCGCTATAACTGCCGGTGCGGGCAAGGGAGCCTGCGTAGAACACTTCGTCGCCAGGCTGAAACAGCGTCACTTCAGTCCCGACCTCGCGGACGATGCCGGCGGCATCCCAGCCGAGGATTTTCGGTTCTTTGGTGAAAGTGCCGGCGCGTACTTTGGTATCGACCGGATTGACCGACACCGCACGAACTTCTACGAGCAAATCCCGGGGGCCGGGAGTTGGCACCGGAAGGTCGATGTCCTGCAACGATTGCGGATCTTCAATGGGCAAAGCGTGTTGGGTGAAGGTGATGGCTTTCATGGAAACTCGCTGTCTGAAGAGCTGATGTGCTCGCTTGCCGCCATCTTCGACTTCCCAAGCACAAAGAAAAACCAGCAGAATGCGCCAACACTTTCACTTCAGGAGTGAAAATGATCCGCATCGATGATCTTGGTTTGTTCACCCGCAGCGCCGCGCTGGGCAGCTTCACAGCTGCCGCCCATGAGGCGGATTTATTGCCCGGTCAGGTTGCCGCGGCGATCAAGCGTCTGGAGCGTGAGCTGGACGTGCGCCTGTTTGCGCGCACCACCCGCAGCCTGCGATTAACCGCCGAGGGCGAGCAATACTTGCCCACTGCCCACTCGGTGCTGGAGGCGCTCAAGCAAGGCAAGGAAAACCTGCGCGGTGAAAACGCCACGTTGCGCGGCGTGTTGCAAGTGACGGCGCCGTCCGATCTGGGGCGCAACATTTTGCTGCCGTGGCTCACACTGTTTCGCCGCCAGCACCCGGAACTGACCTTGCGCTTTTCCCTGTCGGACCAGATGGCCGACTTGTTTCGTGACCCGGTAGACGTGGCGATTCGATACGGCTCGAATGAAGATGCCAACTACGTGGCGCTGCCGCTGGCACCGTGGAACCGGCGGGTGCTGGTCGCCGCACCGGAATACGTGGAGCGCCACGGATACCCGCAAACGCCGGATGATCTGCACAACCACGCTTGCCTGCTCTACCAGCAAGGCGGCCGGATCTACGACAAGTGGAGTCTGGGCAGTGAAACGATCCAGGTCTCGGGACCGATGTTCAGTGACGACGCCGACATCGTGCGCCGCTGGGCGTTGAGCGGCGAAGGCATCGCCAACAAATCCTGGCTGGACGTCAGTGCAGACGTGATCGCAGGGCGACTGGTCGTGCTACTGAAGGATTTTCCCGGCAATGCCTCACCGTTGAGTCTGGTGTGCCCGCATCGCAAGCAGATCACCCCGGCGGTGTCTCAGCTTTATGCGTGGTTGAGTGGCCAGTTTGTCGCTCTGGAACGTATCCAATAGCTCCCCTGGTGGTTGCTACATTGACGAGACGCTCCTCGAATGTTCAGATGCCGGCCAGTTTCAGGTGTCCCATGCCGCCGTGCATGGGGTGAAACGGGAAACCGGTACGTTCTTTTCGAACAAGTCCGGTGCTGCCCCCGCAACGGTATGCGCGTGATGTTTTCAATACACCACTGTGGCCAGACGGCCATGGGAAGGTGAAAACCTCGATACGCGCGAGCCCGGAGACCGGCCTGGAATTTCGTTTGGCAAAATCCTGCGGTGGGCGGGCATGGGCCGGTATTGGCTGTGCGCGATGCCTTCTCTTGCATGCTCTTCTGCGAAGATCCTTTTCGAGAAGACAATGATTCGACCTTTCAACACTTCTGCTCCAACCCTGTTCCTTGGCTGCCTGTTCAGCCCGCTGCTACTGGCCGACGACGCGCCGCTGGAACTCAATCAACAAATCGTTACTGCACCGTCAGTGGAATCCACCACCGTCGCCGAGATGGCCAGATTCGGCAGCAAGGTCGAAATCGTCAGCCGCGAGCAGATCGAACGCGCCGGCCCCAGCGCCGATGTCAGCCGCGTGATGCAGATGTTCATTCCAGGCTTGTATGTGGCGCCGAAAAACGGCCCTTTCGACTACGGCACGTATTCGCTGCTCGGCGGGCGCAACGACGACACGCTGATCCTGCTCGACGGCGTGCGCCTGAACAATCGCCTGTACGGCGGCCTCTATCTGGACACTCTGCCGGCCAACGCCATCGAACGCATCGAAGTGCTCAAGGGTGGGCAGAGCCTGTTGTTCGGCACCCAGGCCGTGTCCGGCGTGATCAACATCGTCACCCGCAGCCCGCAATCGCGCAAAGCCGCCGGCGAGGTGAATCTGGGCGTCGACAGCTTTGGCGGCACCACCGAAGACGCCCGCGTCGAGAATATCTTCACTAACGGTTTCGGTGACCTCGGTTTGCTGGCGTACTTCAGCCATAACGTCTCCGACGGTTACCAGCCCTATCGCAACCGCGACATGAAAAACGATTCCGGCAAGGATCGCGCCTACGAAGTCACCACGTTCGGCGGCAAGGCGATTCAGTCATTCGGCGATGATTCGCGGCTGGAGCTGTTTTACCAATACGCCGACGCCAACCTCGATTTCGCCCGCCCGGTCGACAACCACAAGACCACTAACGACCGCGTGCAGCAGATCGCCACGGCGACCTTCGAGCAGACCGTCAATGAGCGCCTGAGCTACTTCGTCAAAGGCCATATCAACGACTGGGACACGCGTTATACCCGCGTCAACAACGTGGAGGGCGGCGGCACCAAAGTCATCAACCACAATGACTATTGGGGCTTCACCGATTGGGGTGTGCAGGCCGAGGGCAAGGCTGAATTGCCCGGTGGCCATGTACTGGTGTTCGGCACCGACAACCAGTGGTTCAAGGGCCAGGATGATGTGTTGATCATCGATAACGACAAGGCCGAAGCCCACGCTTTCTACACGCAACTGCGCCCGCAGATCGACGCCCTGCCCGACTGGCACCCGAGCATCGGTGTGCGTCACGAAGCCATGAGCGGTGGCGATGGTGCCACCGTCGGCATGCTCACTTCGCTGTATGACCTCAACGACAACTGGTCGGTGCGCGGTCAGTACGGCAGCGCCTACAAACTGCCGAACGCCGAGCAGCTGTTCGTCAATGAACCGGGCGACGAGATCGGCAATCGCAACCTGAAGCCGGAAAAAAGCCGCAATGCGGAGCTGGGTGTCGACTACAAAGGCTTTCTGCTCGACCGCGAATTCAGCGCCAGCGTGACCCTGTTCAAACGCAAGATCGACGACTTGATCACCCTCGACGACATTCAATGGGTCAACGGTGAAGGCCAGTTGCGTATGCGCGGTTTCGAGGCCGACGCCAAACTCGCGCTCAACGATCAGTGGAGCCTGCAAGCGGACATGACCCGCAACCTCACCGAATCGCGCAGCGGTGTAACCCTCAACGATATCCCGAGCTTCTTCGCCCGCTCGCGGCTTGGCTATGAATCGGAAAACCGTCTGTGGGGCGCCGGCGGTGCGATCCGCTATATCCGCGACATCAAAAGCTCGAAGCAAGTCGAGTACGGTAACTATTCCGTGGTCGACGCCGACGCTTATCGCTACCTCGACAACGCTCATCAGCACCGCGTGAGCCTGCTGGTGGAAAACCTGTTCGACCGCGATTACGTCACCAGCCGTTCGAGCAACGTCGACAACCTCGGCCGGCCGTTCACCTCCGAAGTGCGCTACACGTACCGCTTCTGATGAGTGGAATCAAAACCGTCGACGGCGTCGACACGCACCCGGACTGGTCAAATGTGCCCGAGCATGCGCGCCATGTATTCCTCTGCACCGGCCCGCGTTGCACCCAGCGCGGCGCCTTGCAGTTATGGAAAACCCTGCGCCGGCATTTGCTCGCGCACGATCGCATCGAGACGCCGGATGGCGTCTTGCTGACGCGTACGCACTGCCAGTTTCCGTGCAATCTGGGGCCGATTGTAACGGTGTATCCGGAGCGCTGCTGGTATGGCGTGCGCAGCCATGAAGATGTGCAGCGGCTGGTCGAGGGGCATCTGGTGGGCGGTGAAGTGGTTGCGGATTTGCTGATCAAGGTGCAGACATGAGATCGATTCTGTACGTACTTGGCGCCCTGCTCTGCTCAATGCCTGTACTCGCCGACAGTTACCGCAATTGCGGCGAAGAATGGAGCGCCGATCAATCTTCGCGCATCGTCGCGCTCAATCAGCATGCGGCCGATCTCGTCCTCGCACTGGGTGCCGGGCCAGCGCTGGTCGGCGTGGCGTATCTGGATGACACCGGTGCCGGTCAGCGCCAAGCCGAGTATTTCGGCGTACCGGTAATCGCGCGGCAGTACCCGGCCAGCGAAGTGCTTTACGCTGCGAAGCCGGATCTGGTGATCGGCGGTTTTGCCACGGCGTTCGGCGACGGGGTGACCTCGCGCTCGGGGCTTGCGCGCAATGGCGTGGGTTCGTATCTGCTGGAGTCCGCCTGCAACGGGCACTCACTGGATTATTTCGCGCATGTGCGCAATGACTTGCTGACCTTGGGCAAGCTGCTGCACCAGCAGCAAAAAGCCCAAGCATTGATCGACTCCATGGAAAAGGACATTGCCAGCGCCCGAGCCTTGGCCGGTGTAGGTAAACCGTTGTCCGTGTTCTATCTCGACAGCGAAGTCAAAGGTCTCGACAGCGAAGGTCGACGTGGCTTTGTCACCCAGCTGTTGGCCGCTGCCGGTGCGCGCAATGTGTTTGCCGACATCAACCTCTATCGAGTGACCGTGAACAGCGAAACCCTGCTGGCCAGCGACCCGGACGTGATCCTGCTGGCCGACGCCGAATGGTCGCCCGCCCGCCGCAAACGCTACCTGTTGGCCCACGACCCGGTCCTCTCGCAACTGCGCGCGGTGCGCGAGAACCGCATCATCGAGATCCCTTTCACCCACCTGCTGCCAACCTACAACAGCGGCCGCGTCGCCTTGCAACTGGCCCGCCTGCTCAATGCCCTGAATAAAAATAAATGAACCCGCCGCACCCTACGCCACCTAACGAACAGACCATCAGGAGGTAGCCAATGCAAATCGAAACCGTGTGGATCGTACTGGCGGCAGTTCTTCTGCTAATCGAACTCTGGGCCATCAATCGGGTGCGCAAGAGCGAGGGGAAAGCGAGCAATAAGGGTGTGTGGATTGTGCTGATCGTGTTTGTGCCGTTGTTCGGGTTGATTGCCTGGGCGCTGGCGGGGCCCAAGCATGTCAGTCAGCATTCGGCGTCGTAACCTGATCCTTGATCCATAGCGACTGAGCATCCGTCACGGACCGGCAGGCCTAATGCCCGCCGGAGATATGCTTGCTTAACCCGTTGCCAGCGTACGAGCCCGGCTTTTGGCCGGGCTTTTTTCTGGTTGCTCGCTGCGTCTCCCTGCTGCAGGATCAGCCGATCGACAACAGGGAATGTTGAAATGAACCAGGCAACACATCGACGAATTGTGGTGGTGGGTGCGGGCATCGTCGGCGCCTCGCTTGCGTATCACCTGTCTGGCAAAGGTGCACACGTCACGCTGATCGAGGCTGACGAGATCGCGAGCGGCGTGACGGCAAGCTCTTTCGCCTGGATCACTGCCACGCACGCCGGCGCTGAGCCGATTGCGCAGTTGCGCGGTATGGCCATAGATGCCTACCGACGACTCGAAACCGAGCTGCCGGATTTGCAGATTCGCTGGACCGGAGCGCTGTCGTACAGCGAATCAGCAGAGTATCGGGCGTCGGCGACATTGTTATCGTCTGCCGAAGTGCTTGCCCGCGAGCCCAACCTGAAAAATCCCCCACCCTGCGCGTTATTTCTTGCTGAAGAAGGCGCACTCGACGCCGTGCAGGCCACCCACGCCTTGATTGCCGGCGCCCAGGCGCTGGGGGCGCAATTGCTCACGCAAACCCGAGTGACCGCTTTCAAAACCTGCAACGCAGATGTCACCGGCGTTGAAACCACAGCGGGCACGTTTGATGCTGACCTTGTTGTGCTTGCCGCGGGGACTGGCACCCGGCAGTTAACACAGATGCTCAACGTCTCCCTGCCCATCGACGCCTCGCCCGCCATTTTCATCCGTTACCAGACCCAACCGGGCCTCGTTAAAGGCATCATTTCCAGCCCTGTCATGGAAATTCGGCAAAGCGCCGACGGCACATTGCTGGCCGCTGAAGATTATCTGGGAGAGGCGCCGGGCAACTCGCCGACTGACATCGCCCGGCAAACCGCCGAAGCCATACAGAGTGAACTTCACGGTGTGGTTTCCATTGCGCCGCAAACCGTCGCCGTCGGGCTTCGGCCCATGCCCGCTGATGGCCTCCCCGTTGTCGGTTACTTGCCTGGGGTCGGTGGAGTTTACGTTTGCGCGATGCATCCCGGTGTGACGCTGGCGGCAATCGTCGGGCGCCTCGTCAGTGAAGAGCTGCTGGATCACCAGTCATCTGCTGCCCTTGCACCGTGCCGCCCAGAGCGTTTTTTCAGAATTGCGGCAAAGTGACAAACAACGCTGCTCTTACCCGCTGAGAACCTGCGGCAATATCTACAACAAAGAGATTTTTATCATGGAAGAAGTCATCACCTATCGCATTGCCACTGCTGACGATGCGCCGGTAATGAGCGAATTGGGCCAATTGCTCAACTCGGTACACCACGCCGCTCGCCCTGATATCTACGCCGCCGCCACCGAAGATTTTGCCCGCGATTTGCCGCACTGGGCCGGGGTATTCGAAAAGCCTGGCCAGATCGTCTTCATCGCCAGCGCCGGTGAACGGCCCGTGGCGTTCATTACGGCCATCCTGTCCGCCAGTTCCGGCCCGCTGATGCAGCCGCAGAATGTGGTGCGCATCGGCTCGGTGTGTGTCGCCGAGCCGTTCTGGGGCAAAGGCATTGGCCGCGCACTGATTCAACGGGTAAAAGACTGGGCTATCGAGCAAGATGCTCAGGACTTGCGCCTGACGGTATGGCCATTCAACGAGCGCGCGGTACGCATGTATGCCGAGTTCGGCTTCGAAACCCGTGCCCTGGAGATGGGCGTGCGTTTGTGAGGAGCGGACACGTCCGATCATGAATAACCGTGAACAGCTCCATCAACAAGGTTTCGCCCTGCTCCGTCATGCCATACCCGCCGAATGGCTGAACGACCTGCGCCAGGCGTTCGATGCGGGTGTGCTGCCGTCAGATCGCTGGCCCGTCCCACGGGGTCAGGACTGGCGTCATTCGCTGTTGGATGAGCAGGCGACCGTGCGCGCGGTGTGCCGCTTGCCAACGGTGTTGGCCGTGGTCGGTGAGCTGATCGCCGAGCGCTTCTTTCTGTCCCAGGTTGAGGGTCGCGAACCGCTTGCGGGGGGCGGCCATCAGCAGCTGCATCGCGACTTGTCCGCGCAACGCCCCGGCGACTGTGCGGTGGCCCTGGCTTTTTTCGATGACTATGGTGCCGACAACGGCGCGACCCGCATCGTCCCCGGCAGCCATCGCCCGGCGCCGGGAGCGCCACCGGTAGACGTCAATGATGAGTCGGGGTCAGTCCAGCTCACGGGCCGTGCGGGCGATATTCTGGTGTTCGATGTCGACCTGCTGCATGCCGGCAGCCGAAACCTGCTGGGTGGCCGCCGGCGTTCGATACTGATCAACTATTGGGCCGAGCCGCTGTACGCGTCTCACCTTCAAACGGTGGCTCTGCGAAATATCCGCATGGACCCTATCGAATGGTTCGATCCTGCCGACAACATCCTGATGGACACCGAGGGGTTTAACGGCACAAGTTTCCCCGTATAAAAGCCACTTTCTATTACGATTCAAGAGGCTGCACCCATGAGCAACGCCTGGAACGAAGGTTATTTCACCGACGAAGGCTACACCTACAGCTATAGCCGGGAAATCAATCCGGTTTTCCAGCGTTACTGCCTGTTGTTGCGCGGCGTTGCCGGTCTGGACAATCCCGACGGTTATCACTGTGAACTCGGCTTTGGCCAGGGTGTGTCGATCAATATCCACGCCACGGCGAGCCCTGCCGGCTTCGTCGGGACCGACTTCCACCCCGGTCAGGCGGCCCATGCCATTGAGCTGGCAGAACTCAGCAACAACGGCGCAAAACTCTATGACGACAGCTTTGAGCAACTGCTGGCGCGCCATGATTTGCCGCAATTCGACAGCATCAGCCTGCACGGCATCTGGACCTGGGTCAGCCGTGACAACCAGAAACTGATTGTCGAATTCGCTCGGCGCCACCTCAAGCCGGGTGGTCATCTGTACGTCAGTTACAACGCATTCCCGGGCTGGTCGCCTGCGGCGCCGTTGCGCCAATTGTTCAGCCTGCACGACCGCTTCGCCAATCACTCGACGCGGGCGGATCAGCGCATCGACGCCGCGTTGCAGTTTTCCGAAGCGCTGCTGGCGGCCAACCCCAAGTACGCCATCGCCGCGCCAAGTCTGGGCGCCCGACTGCAGACCATCAAAGGTCAGGACCGCCAATACGTCGCCCACGAATATTTCAATCGCGACTGGAACTGCATGTATTTTGCCGACATGGTGGATGCGCTGGCCCCGGCCAAGCTCGATTACGTCACGACAGCGGTGCCGCTGGATTCGGTTGATGCACTCAATCTGAGTGCCGAAGCCCTGACCTTTCTCGACGGTATCGAGCACCCGGTGATGCGCGAGCAGGCACGTGACTACTTCGTCAATCAGTCTTTCCGTCGTGATCTGTACGTGCGGGGTGCCAACCGGCTCTGCGCCGCCGAGCGCCGGGCGCGCATGCTCAAAACACGCTTTGTCCTCATGCAACCAGCAGAAAACGTAGCGTCCAGCGTCACCGGCCCCGCTGGCGAAGCGTCTTTGCAAGCGGAAATCTACGGCCCGCTGCTCGATGCCCTCGCGGGCCAGACGTATGAAGCCAAAACGATGCAGCAGTTATTCGATGCGGTGTCGCCAATCGCCTATGACGATCTGGAACAGGCGCTCGCCATCCTGGTCGGCATGGGTGCGGTAGCCCCGTGCCAGAGCGAAGCCGCCGAGGCGCGGGTGTACGAACGCTGCGCGGCGTTCAACCTGCAACTGTGCAAGCGCGCGCTGTTCAACGCCGACATTCAGGTGTTGAGCAGCCCGGTCACCGGCGGTGGCGTCATGGTCAGCCGCTTCCAGCAACTGTTCCTGATTGCAATCCGCCAGGGCAAACAGCACCCGGCGGAGTGGGCGCAACTGGCGTGGAGCGTCATCGCCGAACAAAACGAAGTGTTGGTCAAGGACGGCAAAACGCTGACCACCGCCGAAGCCAACATCGCCGCACTGACCGAGCAAGCCCAGGCCTTTGCCGAGCAATCGCTGATCGTGCTGAGCGCTTTGAAAATCGTCTGATCGGGGTAGGTGGTGCGCAGCGGGGCAGGAAATCTTAATCAAACGCCCCGTTGAGCACCTCGTAAATCAGGCCGGTGGCCAGCGCAACCAATATCAGATCCGTGCCCGCCTGCTGCCATTCGTAGCCATCGTAATGCGGCAGATGACCGGCCAAACGCCCATCGAGCTTTTTCGCGATACCGGGCGGCAATGGCTTGCCGCGTGCAAGATTCTTTTGAATGCCCGGTGGTAGCGCAGGCCCCGGACTCCAGTAGTCGCGGTAGCCACCAACAATCCCGAGCACATTGCCGCGATCGATATTTGGGCCATGACTCCAGTCACCACCCGAGTTGTTGCCCTTGTTGCCGTTACCTTTCTGGTTACCGTGGCCCTGCACATTCTGCGAATTACCTTTGCCATTGCCCTGGCCCTTGCCATTACCGGGATCAGCCAATGCCATCGCCGAGCTGAAAACCAGCGCAAGAGAGGAAATCGTTGCAATCAACGTGCGTGACTTGTTCATGCGGCGCGCCTTCATGGTGGGTTGCTCCTGTGTCATCTTGACGTTACACATCAGCTTAGTTTATTCCGGCTGACCGATCGTCGATTACGCCCAGCCCATCGACACTGCCTGACAGGAGCTATTTCATGGATTTGAAGTTCAGCCACATCGACGTACTGGTCAAAGACCTTGAAGAAGCCTGTGCCTATTACGCGCAGATCCTTCAGGCGCGGATCTCCACAACGCAGACCTGGAATCGCGGGGGTCTGCACGTACGCTATGCCGTGGCGTTGATCGGTCAGGAACGCTTTATGCTGGTCCAGCCGCTGGCGGGGAATCTCAAGGAACTGTTGGATACGGTGGGCGAAGGCATGATTTACCGTCATTGCTACACGACCCCTGATATCGAGTTGGCCTACGACGAACTGCTCGCCAACGGAGTTCAGCCGGAAGACGAGAACGGCCAGCCGTTGACCCGCGAGAACCTGCAATCGCCCTCCGGAACCCGCATCATCTGGTTGCCCAAGCGCTTCGGGCATTTCTCGATCGAAATTCTCGAAGAGCAGGCGCTGGGGGCATTTATCGAGGCAGCATTTGCTTGCGGATGAAACTCCGCCGCCCCTGATCGATACGTCTACGCTCTCTCCATCGCCACCACGCCTGGAGACTTCGCCATGACCCGCCTGCTGCTGACTGGCTTCGCCCTGCTCGCCCTGAGTTTCCAGGTCCACGCCGACATCACCCCCTTCCCCGCCACCTTCCACACTCAGGACATCAAAGTCGAAGGCGCGACAATGCATGTGCGAGTTGGTGGCAAGGGTCCGGCCGTGGTGCTGTTGCATGGTTTCGGTGATACCGGCGACATGTGGGCGCCGCTGGCGGCGGATCTGGCCCGCGATCACACCGTGGTGGTGCCGGATCTGCGCGGCATGGGTTTGTCATCGATTCCGCAGGACGGCTACGACAAGAAGACCCAGGCCGGCGACATTCGTCAGGTGTTGAGCGCGCTGAAGATCGAGCACTCGGTGGTCATCGGGCATGACATCGGCACCATGGTCGCGTTCGCCTATGCCGCGCGCTATCCCGAGCTGACCGAGCGCCTGGTGGTGATGGATGCGCCCGTACCCGGCATCACACCGTGGAACGACATCGTTCGTTCGCCGATGCTCTGGCACTTCGACTTCGGCGGCGCGGACATGGAGCGTCTGGTTGCCGGGCGCGAACGCATCTACCTCGACCGTTTCTGGAACGAGTTCGCCGGCACCCCGGCCAAAATCGATGAAGGCACCCGCCAGCATTACGCCAAGCTCTACGCCCGCCCCGGCGCCATGCACGCCGCTTTTGCCCAGTTCCGCAGCATTCGTCAGGACGCCCTCGACAACGCCCCCGTTCTGCAGAAACACCTGGCCATGCCGGTGCTCGCCGTGGGCGGTGAAAAGTCCTTTGGCAACAACGAAGCAATCGTCATGCGCAATGCCGCGGACAACGTTACCGAGGTGGTGATTCCGGCAGCCGGACACTGGTTGATGGAAGAGGCGCCGGCACCGACCATCAAGGCAGTGCGCGACTTTATCGCAATGTGAAGAATGGGCATTGCCTTGGCCCGACGCTTACGTCAGGATTCGCCCCTTTTGCGCGCAAGAGCAGGCTGGACAGAAAACATGAATCGTCAAAAGAAACTGCAGCAGTTGTTCAAGGAAAAGGCCAAGAAGGCCAGCGCCAAACTGGCGCCGAAAAAGCCCAAGTACATCAGCAAGGCTGAGCGGGCGAAACTGGAGGCTGAGGCGGCGGTGGAATCAACCGATACCCGCGAGAGCTGATCCCTGCCCTACAAGAACGGCGCAATATTCGCCAGCGCCCGCTCAATGTAGCGGTCTTTCTCCGCCACCGGCGCCACGTCATGCAGCGCATCGCGTGCAGCTTGCAAACCGACAAGCCGTGCGATGAACCAGGCCGTTCAATGACCGCGCCTTGGCTGTGGGACTGGCGATGGACACGCGCCAGTCCGGCTGCCGAACCCGGTTGAGCATGGCGTAGGCAATCAGTGAATCGAGTTCGTTGAAACCTTCGACAGTCAGAATGGCAATGTGCATGCCGAGCCTCGTGCGAGATAGCCGAAAGCTCATCG
This sequence comes from Pseudomonas sp. ok266, assembly GCF_900110195.1. Taxonomy (NCBI): domain Bacteria; kingdom Pseudomonadati; phylum Pseudomonadota; class Gammaproteobacteria; order Pseudomonadales; family Pseudomonadaceae; genus Pseudomonas; species Pseudomonas sp. ok266. Next base: position 379,428 of record NZ_FOCU01000006.1, read on the forward strand.
TAGAGTCGCAAAATCAACACAATCAATAAATTGTCATGGGTACAACCGTTGGCTCCATGAATTCCCACCGAATTGGATCTTTCCTTAGCCTGTTGCCACCCTAGACTGGTCACACTCCTCAGATCGATCAGGAAGAAACCATGCCGGTATGCGAATTCGACTGCCAACCCGTTCTTCATGGACGCACGCTAAAGCTCAGGGCGCTGACCGCCAGTGACTTTGAAGCGTTGTTTTCAGCGGCGAGTGACCCGCTCATCTGGGCCGGCCATCCTGCCCACGATCGCTATGAACGGCAGGTGTTTGAAAGGTACTTTGCCGCTCGACTGGCCAGCGGAAAAGCACTCGTCGTTATCGATATCGAATCGGGGCAAATCGTCGGTATGTCGAGCTACTACACGCCACCCGATCAGCCCGAAAGTATTGCCATCGGCTACACCTTTCTGGTGCGGGCAAAATGGGGTGGCGATGCCAATCGTGAGTTGAAGGCACTGATGCTGGAACATGTATTCGAAGTCTACGGCACCGTCTATTTTCACATTGGGCCCGCCAATATCCGCTCGCAAAAAGCGGCGTTGAAAATCGGTGCCGTGCACTTGTACGACGCCGAGTTGAGCCTCTCCGGAGCACCGGCCCTGTGCAAGTGCTATGGGCTGACCAGGGAACAATGGATCGAACGCCGACGGTGACGTTAATGGCATGTCTGAGCGCACCTTGCGAACCAGTCCGCATCAAGAAGGCGTTTTACACGCCAGCCAAGCCCCCCAGAACAAACTGCTGAAAAACCGCGTCGCCTCGCCAAACCCGGCCTCATGCAACAACGCCTGAACCGCCGCTTCGGAATGCGGCGGGTCAGCGCCTTGTAGAATCTTGCCCAGCTTGGCCTTCACCTCCTGCGCACTGACGCCCTGCTGCCGCCAACGCTGCCCCCACGCCTGGAGCATTAATGGCTGACTGGCATAGGCGTAATGGTTGCCGGCGACAATCAGCGGCGCGCCCGGTTTGAGCCGCGCCTGAATCGCTTGCAGGATCTGGCGCTTGGGCTCATCACCGTTCAGATGATGGAGCACGCCGATCAACGTTGCCGCATCAAATGAGGCAGCAGCCGGCAGATCTTCGACGTGGCCGAGATGCACCTGGGTTCGGTGCAGCAAGTCGTTGGCCTGCAGTTGCGCTGTCGCGGTTTCCAGCATCGGTACGGAAGGGTCGACTGCGGTGAAATGCCATTGCGGCTCCAGCGCCGCCATCGCAATGATTTCCTGCGCCGTGCCGCCAGCGCCGACCACCAGTATGTTGGCCGGACGCGAACCCAGGCTCGCCGCCAACATGCAGGCCGCCAGATCATGACAGGCGTCGTAGCCGGCCAGCGCGATGCGGCTTTGGCGGGCGTATTCGCTGGCGCGGGAGGTGTCGAATTTTTCTGCGGGGCTGGTCGAGGTTTGGCTCACGGCAATGCTCCTGGTTTTTCGAGCACGCTACGCCGAAGAGCGCGAGAGGGAAAATTCATTCGCTTCATGCCCCGCATTCCTTGCGGGAATGCGGGGCATGTGAACCTGGGTTTTGTATTACCGAGCAAGCAGCGCCTGCAGCCCACCATGGCCGTCGACGATCAGGCTGCGAATCAGTGCCTGATAGTGCTCGGCACTGGTCGGTTCTCGAAGATCGAAACTGGCCAGCCAACTGACCAGTGTTCTGTCCTGGCCTGACAAAGCAACCAGTTCCACGCTGGCCACGTAGTTGTCCAGCGGTAAGGGCGACTCTTCAAAACGGTAGGACAGCCTCAACGCCGAGTCATCAACCGACAACAAGCGCTCTCTGACAACGGCGCCATCGCTCAACGTGAGCGTGCGAATGCAGCCCACAATCTCGGGACCTGCGCCTTCGATATGACTGTCCACAATCGAAGGGTGCCAGTTCTTGATCTCGCCAAACTGCTTCACCACGTTCCAGACCTGTTGTGCAGCGCCTTCCACGACAGCGGAAAACTTAACCTTCATCTCGTATCCCCTTGTAATTGATCATCCGCCGATCCCGGCAACGGACTACCGGGATCGACCGAGACTCAGGCCTCGAACTGGTGATAAACCTTGGCGATGACCTTCCAGACGCCGCCCATTTTGATCAGGGTCAGGTAGTCGTTGTAGTCAGCACCGATCGCATCGGTTTCCATGTCCACGCGCACCACTGCGGTGGTCGGTGTGATCGCCAGCACGTCAAGACGTGTGCTGATTTGCGGGGCAGCACCGTTTTTCTCGACGAAATCAAACAGGTTCTTGATCGGGCCGCCGAGTAATTCGCCGTTGGTGAAACCGTACATCACCGCCTCTTTATGGAAGGCTTGAGCAACGCCTTGAGCATCACCGACCCGAAGACCTTCGACGTATTGATTGGCGGTGGCGATGACAGCGGTGTATTCGGCGGTCGGTACAGCCTTGATGTTCTTCGACATGGTTGTTTCCTTTCGTTGGGGGTGAGTTACAAAGGCCACCGGAAGCCAAGGCTGGCACCCGGTGGCTGCAGCAGCCAACACTCACCAGTCCTGGCGCGTCGGCGAAATGATGAGGTCGTTGACGGTGACGTTTTCCGGCTGGTTGAGCGCATAGATCACCGCACGGGCAACATCGTCAGGCGCGATGGCGATGCGGTTGAGTTCCTGGGCGGCCTTGCGCCCTTGCGGATCACTGACCTTGTCCGCCCAACCGGTATTGATAACGCCGGGGCTGACCGTGTTGACGCGGATGCCATGCTGTACGCCCAGTTCCTTGCGCATGGACTCGGTCATGGCCTGCACAAAAAATTTGGTAGCGCTGTAAACACCCGCCGCCGGCCCGACCTGATGGCCGGCCACCGAGTCCATATTGAGGATCTGCCCGGACCGCTGCTCCAGCATCACAGGCAGCACTGCCGCAGTAGCGTTGAGATAACCCTTGATGTTCACGTCGATCATCTTTTCCCAATCCTCCACGGCCAGATCGACCCAATTGGAGAACAGCATCAGCCCGGCGTTATTCACCAGAATGTCGACACCGCCATAGGCGTCCTGCGCGAACCTGGCGAGTGCTCTGGTTTGCTCAAGCCGGGTCACATCAACGGTAAAAGCGACCACGTCATGGCCGGCCTCACGCAACTCGGCGACGAACGCCTGCAGGCCCTTTTCGTCCAGCGCAGCGGCAACCACGCGAACCCCTTGTGCCGCCAGCGCGCGCGTCGTGGCCGCGCCGATACCGGAAGATGCACCGGTGACGATGGCGACTTTGTTGTGTAGATAATTCATGTTCCGTTCCTCTTTGCAGTGAATGCGATTGCGCCCGGTCGGTGTCAGGGTTGCCATTCAGGCGTTAGCGGTTGGCCAATCGATGTAGCCTTTCGCGCCACCGCCGTAGTAACTCTCACGCGGGGCAATGGTCAGTTCGAGACCGTGGCGCAAGCGCTCGACCAGGTCGGGGTTGGCAATAAACAAACGCCCAAACGCCACCGCATCGATATGGCCCTGCGCCCGACGCTCAAGCGCCATCGCCAGGTCATAGTTGTTGTTGCCAATGAACGCGCCGTCGAACTGCGCACTCAGCGCGTCAAGATCCACGCCCGCAGGAACGCTGCGAGAAGTGGCCGTGGCGCCTTCGACGAAATGCAGGTAGGCCAGATTGAATCGATTGAGTTGCTGGATCAGGTAGCCGTAAGTCGCCATGACGTTGCTGTCGGGCGGCGTATTGCCGGCATCGGGCGTTACCGGAGACAGGCGGATACCGACACGGTCGCTGCCCCAGATGGACGCCACCGCTTCCGTCACTTGCAGCGTCAGCCGGGCACGGTTCTCGATGGAGCCGCCATAGAGGTCCGTGCGCTGATTGGTCGAATCACGCAGAAACTGGTCGAGCAGATAACTGTTGGCCGAATGCACTTCGACGCCATCGAAGCCGGCTCGCTTGGCATTCTCGGCGGCGAGTTTGTACTGCTCGATGATTCCAGGAATTTCCGCGATCTCAAGCGCGCGAGGCATCGATACCTCGACAAAACCTTTCTCGGTATACGTGCTGCCCTCAGCCTTGATGGCCGAGGGTGCGACCGGCGCTTCGCCATTGGGCTGCAACTCGACACTGGAAAAACGCCCCACGTGCCACAGCTGGCAGACGATTTTTCCGCCGGCCGCGTGCACCGCATCGGTGACTTGTTTCCACCCGGCGACCTGCGCTTGCGACCAGATGCCCGGCGTCATCGCATAGCCACGTCCCTGAGCGGAAATGTTCGTCGCCTCGGCGATGATCAAACCTGCACTCGCACGCTGAGCGTAGTAAGTCGCATGCATTTCATTCGGTACGCCGTCGTCGGCCATCCGGCTGCGCGTCACGGGGGCCATGACAATTCGATTGGCCAATTGCAGCGCGCCCATCTGCATGGGCGAAAAAAGGTCGGTATCAACAGCGTTATCAATCATAAGCACTCCTATTCAATAGACCGGTCGTCTAGTAAAGCAACCCAAAAAAAACGCCCCTGCGCCAGCGGGCGTGCACTCGTTATCGGTGCGGTTTCAAACGTGAGGGTCCGACGCTTGAAGGCTCACACTTCGGCAGCGGGATGAACACCTGACGGTTCAAGCGCTGCCCTTTCCCACTTGGCAATCACCAGCGGTGCGATGGCATTGCCCAATACGTTCAGCGTGGTCGTACCGCTGTCGATGATCCTGAAAATACCCGCGATCAATGCCACGCCTTCCAGGGGCAGACCGGCCGAAGCCAACGTAGCGGAGAGGATGATGATGGCAAACCCGGGCACCCCCGCCGCGCCTTTGGACGTCAGGACCATCGTCACCACTAGCAGGATCTGCTGCGACAGCGACAGGTCGATGCCATAGAGCTGCGCGACGAAGATCGTCGCGACGCCGAGGAAGATCGAAGCGCCATCCAGATTGAATGCATAACCCACCGGCACCACGAAACTGACGATCCGCCGCGGTACACCGTAGGTCTCCAAACGGCTCATCAACTGCGGCATGACGGCGGCGGATGCGGCACTTGAGAACGCCAGAATCAATTCACTGCGGAAGTAGCGAATCAATTTGAAAATGTTCTCGCCAATCAAGTAGCAAATGCCGCCGAGTATCACCAGAGCGAACACAATCAGCGCCAGATAAACCACCCCGATCAACTTGAGCAATGGCAACAGCGAGGCAAAACCAAATGTCGCGACCGTGGCGCCAATCATGCCGAAGACACCGACCGGCGCGTAGGCCATGACAATAGAGACCACTTTGAACATCGCATCGGAAATGCTCTGAACCACCGCGATGGCTGGCGCACTTTTTTCTCTTGGCAACGCATTCAAAGCGAGGCCGAACAGCACGGCGAAGAACAGTACCGAGAGCAATTTCGCTTCCGACATCGCCACCAGAACATTATCCGGCACGATGTTCTGCACGATCACCAGCGCGCCTTTCGAGGGTTCCATGTTGATCGATGCCGTGCCATGCGACAGGCCGGAAATATCGGTGCCGCTACCCGGTTCAAAGAGGTTTGCGAAACACAAGCCGATGACAATGGCCAGCGCGGTAATAGCAAAGAAATAACCCAGCGACTTGATGCCCATGCGGCCAAACGACTTGTTATCGCCACCGCCAGCGATGCCCAGAATCATGCAACAGAAGACAATCGGTACAACCACCATCTTCATCATCTTGATAAAGATGTCACCGAGGGGCTTGAGGATCTCTGTACTGACCCACGTTTGATATTGCGGATGGGTATTGAGATACCAACCGACGAGCACGCCAAGCAACAGCCCGGCAACGATTTGCCACACCAGGGGAATACGTTTCATGTCTAGCCTTTTTGTTGGAAGGAAAGGTCTGCGTCAGCGGCAGTTGCTAGAGTCATGAGCTTCCAGCTCACTAGGGACCAAATGGCACAACCGGGTTGTGCCATGACGGTTGTCACTTGGCGAAGAGCTGGCTCATATCCTTGAACGCCTTGAACTCCAGGGCGTTACCGCAAGGATCAAAGAGGAACATGGTGGCCTGCTCACCCACCTGCCCTTGAAAGCGGATGTAAGGTTCGATCACAAACTCGGTGCCAAAGGACTTCAGACGTTCGGCCAATGCTTCCCACTGTTGCCATCCCAAAATGATGCCGAAGTGCGGAACAGGGACGTCGTGACCGTCGACCGGGTTGCTGTGAACGCTTTCCTGGGACGCGGTTTTCGGGTGTTCATGAATCACCAGTTGGTGGCCATAAAAGTCGAAATCGACCCACTGAGTACTGGAGCGCCCTTCTTCAAGACCAAAGACTTCACCGTAAAAGGTGCGCGCTGCAGCCAGATCGTAAACGGGGATAGCGAGGTGAAAAGGCGAGAGGCTCATCAGAAACTCCAATCATGTTTTTGTTGGTTGGTGAACATTCCTGCCGTCATCGGCGCCTTGGGTTCAGCCGCTGCCGGGGGATGGGAAACATCCTAGGGCGGAAAACCAAACATAAAAATCAATATATATTTCTTAGAAACACAATTAATATTTGTGAATGATCAAAGAACTGAAGACACTCATCGCCGTAGCACGCGAAGGTACTTTCGCTGCAGCCGGCAACAGGATCGGCCTCACGCAGGCTGCCGTCAGCGCCCAGATCCAGCGCCTGGAAGCCGAACTCGGCTTCGAGCTTTTCGACCGAAAGGGGCGCTCGGCACACCTCAACAGAATGGGCCACCAGATACTGCTGCAAGCGCAAGAACTGCTCAGGCTCTACGACAGCCTCGGCTCGACAACGGTGGGGCTGCCGCCCAGCGTGCTGGTCAACATCGGCGCCATTGCGTCGGTGCAGCGCTCTTATCTACCCGATGCACTCGCGAAGTTTCACCAGCACTGCCCGCAGTGCAGATCCCGGATCGTTCCGGGGTTGTCGATGGAACTGGTCAACCTGGTGGATGCTGGCGAGATCGACATGGCCGTGATCATCCGACCCCCCTTCTCACTGCAAAGTGATCTGCGCTGGACCACGCTGGCGCTGGAGCCTTACCGGTTGATCGTGCCACGCGATGTGCCGGGCGATGACTGGGCCCAATTGCTTTCCAGCCAGCCATTCATTCGATACGACCGCTCCTCTTTCGGAGGCAGGCAGGTCGACCGCTTTTTACGGCAGATGCATTTCACCCTGCACGAGGTCTGCGAGCTGGATGAACTGGAGGCAATTATCAAACTGGTCGAAAACGGTGTCGGCGTGGCGCTGGTGCCGCAGACGGCGCCCGACTTTGCCTGGCCTGCCGGCGTCCGGGTGCTCGACCTCGGTCAGCACACGTTCCACCGTGATATCGGGCTGGTGCACCGATCGCGCCAGACCTTCACCGAACCTGTACGGATGCTGGCCGAGCTGATCAGTGCGCAGGTCAAGATCGGCTATGACTGAGTGCAGGGTTGCGCCTTCACAAAGCACAGCCATTAACCGCATCAATAACAACCATTGATTCAATGAAGCTCTCTTATCAATAGCACGGCGTAACATCGGCTCCAGACCTGACCACTACCCCAAGGAGCACACACTCATGAAACGCCAAGCCCTTCTCAGCATCGCTTTCTCATTGTTCGCCCTGAACGCTGTTGCCGCTCCCGCGACTCAAACCGATCCGCTGTTCAGCGACGCAGTAGCCGCCGCCACCCAGACTGATCCGCTGTTCAGCGATTCCGTTGCCGAAGGGGGTTCCGACCGTTTGCTCGAACGCCGCGCCGTCTGAATGCAGCGCTTTACCGCCGTCACCGAATAAAGGCCCGACCTCACCCGTCGGGCTTTTTGCGTCTGCAAGTTCTGCTCACCTACCCTGCTCTGCCGGAAACTTTTCCTCGCCAATCGCCTCGATCACCTAACCTCATAGACTGTGTGATCCATTCGAGCCGCCTCACCCATGCGCAACACATTGAAGTCGTTGTTTTTTGTCGCATTCATGCTGCTGGTTGGCGGCAGTCCGACGCTATTGGCCGCCGACTTGCCGGCGCCGGCAACCACCGCCGCCGCGCCGCTGCCGGTGATTTCGCAAAGCGAACTGCAGGCGCTGCAACAACGCCTCGACGGCCTCAAGCAACAGATTTCCGCAGCGAACAATTACAACCAGCTCGAAGGCCCGCAGGATCGGGTGCAGGCGTTCATTCTGGATGTCGACCGGTTGTCGGCGGCGTTGTTGCCGCAGCAGGCGCAACTGGCGGTGCAGTTGGGGGTGCTCGGCGCGGCGCCGGATGCTGATCTGGCGGCGGAACAGGCGGATATCGTCGTGCAACGGGCAGCGCTGGCGGAGCAGAAAAGCAAGGTCGACGGAACCCTGAAGAGCCTGGCGGCGTTGAAGCAGAGCGCGGCGGATCTGATTACGCAGATCGCTGGCATTCGTCGCACGTTGCTCGAGAGCGAGTTGACCTTGGGCACTGACAGCGTGCTGAGTCCGAGTTTCTGGTCACCGCTGGTGAATCCGACCGATGATGATCGTCAGCGTCTGCGTTTTTTCGTCGATCAAGTACGTGATACCTGGGCCACGGTTTGGGCGCCAGGCGAACGCCTCTTCACCAGTATCCTGGTGCTATTGGCGCTGATCATCTGGACCTTCGGTCGCCGGCTGGCCGAACGCGGTCTGACCTGGGTGTGCATTTACCGCATGCCCGAGGGACGTCTGCGCCGCAGTGCGCTGGCGTTCGCCTCGGCGCTGGCGACCATCGCCACCACCGCCATTGCCCTGCAATTACTGTTCTACGCCTGCACCCGTCATCAACCTTTGCCGCCAGTGCTGGAAACCTTCTCCGAAGAGTTCGAAAAGGTCGTCTATGCCTGCGTACTGCTCACCGGGTTGAGCCGCGCATTGCTGTCGACCGAACATCCCTCGTGGCGTCTGCCGGCGATTGCCGATCAGGTGGCGCTGGCGCTCAGGCCCTATCCGCGCATTCTGTCCTGCACGTTATTGGTGCTGGTGACACTGGTGCAGGTGAGCAATGCCACCGGCATGAGCAGCCAGATCGTGATTGCCGGACGCGGGGTCATTTCGATCGTTGTGCTGGCGATCGTGACGGTCCTGTTGTTGCGCGTCGGCAAAGTGCGCAAGGCGCTGGTCGCGGCCAATGATGCGGCAGCAGCGAACAGTACGTTTGCCGGGGTGATTTACACCATCGCCAGCGTCTCGATGTTTGTCTCGGCGATTGCCCTGCTCGCCGGCTACGTGTCGCTGGCGCGGTTCATCAGTTATGAGCTGGTGTGGGCGTACATTGTCTTATCGGGTTTCTACCTGCTGATCCAGTTGATCAAGGACGCCTGCGAGCACGTATTTTCACCCAGACATGCGAGCGGCAAGGCGCTCAAACAGTTATTGGGCATCGGTGATCGCCGCCTCGATCAGATCTCGATCCTGCTGTCCGGCTTCAGTCGGGCCGCGCTGATGCTGCTGGCAGTGATCGCTCTGTTTGTCGGTGGCATCGGCACCACGCTCGGGCAACTGGCGAGCAACATCATGGCGATCCTTGGCGGCGCCGGGTTGCGCAAGCTGAACATCGTCCCCGGCCACCTGCTCAATGCCGTGCTGGCGCTGATGATCGGCATCTGGCTGATCCGCGCCCTGAGTCGCTGGCTCGACAACGAGTTCCTGCCCAGGACCGACATGGACCCGGGCATGTGTGCCTCGTTGAGCACGCTGTTTTCCAACATCGGTTACGCCTTCGTGATTCTGCTGACGCTGTCGTCGCTGGGCGTGCAGTGGACCAATCTGGCGTGGATCGTCAGTGCGCTGTCGGTGGGTATCGGCTTCGGTTTGCAAGAGATTGTGAAGAACTTCGTCTCCGGCCTGATTCTGTTGACTGAACGACCGGTGAAGGTCGGCGACCTGATCAGCATCAGTGGCGTCGAAGGCGACATCCGCCGCATCAACGTGCGCGCCACGGAAATCCAGCTCAGCGACCGCTCGATCGTCATCGTGCCCAACTCGCAACTGATCTCGCAGAACCTGCGCAACGTCACGCTGGGCGGCAGCGCGCAAGGCGTGGCGTCACTGGAACTGGTGTTCCCGCTGGATATCGATCCCGAAGAGGTCAAGGAACTGTTGCTCAACACGTACAAGGAGAACGAAACCATCCTCGATAAGCCAGCCCCTTTTGTGCGCTTCAGCAAGTTGTCGCCGGACGGGATTACCTTGACGGTGACTGGTTATGTGGGCAGTCCGAGGATTGTCGGGGTGACCAAAAGTGATTTGTTGTTCGAGATTCTCAAGCGGCTGGGTGCGGCAGAGATTGCGTTGGCGAAACCGCCGGCGAGTGCGTAATGAATCGGTAAGGCTCTGGCATGGAATATTTTCGCTGTCTGAAAAATCGCTTTCGCGAGCAGGCTCGCTCCCACAATTTTTGCGCGGTGAAGGGTTATTCCGGAAGCGCCTAAATGCCTGCTTTTTAGGTCTTTATTGGCGGTCAGACGGCAACCTTATACTTGAGCGGTTTACTCATCGTTCAATAAGGATGTTCCATGCCTCGACGTTTTCTACTGGCGGCGCTGTTCGTCGCCGTCGCCGGTTGTGCCAGCCCTCCTCCTGCGTCCGTTCACACCCATGATCCCGTCAGTTCGACCTTGCAAGGTGATATTTCGCGGCCGGCGCAGGCGCAGTGGATTCGCACCGAGTTGTACTTCTCCGTTGGTCCGATCGATGGCAAGGACGGTGCAGTCAGCCCGGCGCGCTGGCGCGAGTTTCTTGATCAGGAGGTGACGTCGCGATTTCCTGATGGTTTCAGTGTGTTCGATGCGTATGGGCAGTGGCGGGATAAGGGCGCGAAGGAGCCTGAGCGCTTGAGCACCAAGGTGATTGTGATCTTGCATGAGAACAGCCCGAAGAATGCGGGCAACATCGAAGCGATTCGCCTGGCTTACAAGCGTATTACCGGGGATTTGTCGGTGCTGCGGTTGTCGCAGCCGGCGGAGGTGTCCTTCTAGAATCAGAAGCCCCTCACCCTAGCCCTCTCCCAAAGGGAGAGGGAACTGATTGGGGGATATTGGAGAAGTACGCCGACCTGAACGTGCTTCACTGAATCCGTAATCGATTTCGACCTGTATTTGCCTCACTGAATCCATAATCGATTTCGACCTGTATTTGCCTCACCGAATCCATAATCGACCTCGACCTGTATTTGCTTCACTGAATCCATAATCGACTCAGTCTGTCAGGTCGATGTATCACGCAAGACACCTCGGTCGGCCCCCTCTCCCTCCGGGAGAGGGCTGGGGTGAGGGTTCGCTTTTAAACGGCTCAACCCGGCCAATAGCACGGTACCAACCAGCAACACTCCAATCCCCAAAAACGCCCCAACCCCCACCACCGTCACGCTGGAATACAGCATGTACAGGCACAACCCGAAAAACAGCAGCGGCAACAGCGGATACAACGGCACCTTGACCGGCCTCGGCACCTCGGGAAAACGCCGCCGCAGAATGATCAGCGCCACACTGCTCAAACTCAGAAACAGCCAGTACACCGGGGTCAGGTACTCGACCATTGTGTTGAAACCGCTCTGGGTAAAACTGCCAAACAGCACCAGCAACAACGCCACCGCACCTTCCGCCAGCAGCGCTTTACGCGGTACGCCATGCCGATCGTCCCATTCGCCGAAACCGCGCAGTTGCGGCACATCACGCGCGGCCGCGTAAGTGGTGCGCGCGCCGACCAGCAGGGTCGAATTGATCGTAGCGATCGCGGCGATGCCGACCATCAGCAAAATCAGCATGACACCGGGCGCACCGAATGCACGGTTCAACAACTCAACCGCCGGTGCATTGCTGGCCGCCAGTCCGGCGAATCCCAGACCCTGAACGAACGCCCAATTGAGCGCCAGATAGATCGCCATCAACACGCTCAGCGCACCGAGCATGGCGATGAAAATCCCCCGCCGGCCATCACGCACTTCCGCCGACAACGTCGCCGCATCGCTCCAGCCGCCGAACGCCAGAAAGACGAAAATCATCGCCGCCGAAAACCCGGCCATACCGGTTTTTTCCGCGACGGGCGCAAGACTCGGCGCAGGCGCTTCGATGCCTTGCCAAGCCAAAAAAACGCCGGCACTGGCAATGCTCAAAAAGCCCAGTGCCAACAGTCCCACCAACAAGGTCTGGGTGATAAAACCAATGCGTTTGCCCGTCAGATTGAGCAACACCAGCGCGGCAATCACCGCCCCGGCAAACAGCCCCGAGCCGTACTGACCCAGCGGCACCACCGCGTTGACGTAATCGGCAAACATGAACGCCGACAAAGCAATCCACCCGGTGTGCATCACCGAAAACCGCGACCAGGCGAACAAGAATCCCATGCGCTCGCCATACACCGTGCGCAGAAAGTGATAATCGCCGCCCGGGTGCGGAAACGCCGTGGCCATCTCGGCAAAACACAGCGCGCCAATCATCGACGCGACACCGCCCAGCACCCACACCAGATAGAAATGCTCTGGCCCGACGTTGAGGGCCACGGTCGGCGCGGTTTTCAGAATATCGGTGGTGATCACCATGCCCAGCGTGATCAGCAACGCCTGAAACACCGGCAGGTGCCGCCCCGGCCCTGCGTCAGAAACCATAGGTGGCGCGAGCGTAGTAGTAGGCCCCGTTGGTGCCGATTGGCGAGAGCACGTCGTACGGCAGGTTGCCGCCGTAGTTGATCGCCGAACCGGAGCGTTCCGGGTAGTTGTCGGTGAGGTTGTTGCCGCCCACGGCAATGTTGAATTTCGGAGTGAATTTGTAGGCCACCTCGGCGTCCAGTTGCCACACGGCACCGTAGGTTTGCTCCGGTTGCGAGTCGCCGAAATCGAACACGCGGGTGGTCTCACCCTGGCGCGTCAACCGCCCGAGCAGGCCCCAGTGTTCACTGGCCCAGTTGGCGGAAAAGATGAAGCGATCCTTTGGCGCCGCGTCAGTCAGGGTGTTGGTTTCTTCGACGCCAACGAGGGCGTCATTGCCGATGCCCAGCGCCGTCAGTTGCGACGGCGTGCCTTTGGTGCTGGTGACTTTGGTGTGGTTGTAGGTGTACGCGGTGGTCAGACCCAGTTGCCCTTCGTAAAACGGCTGATGGTAGTTGAGCACCAGTTCGGCACCGTCGGTGCTGGTGTCGGCGGCGTTGGTGAAGAAGTTGACGTCGTGCACGCCAGCAACGCCGAAGTTGTCGTTGATGTAGTTTTCCAGCGCATCGCTGCCAATGCGTTGCGACAGGGTGATGCGGTCTTTGACGTCGATGCGGAACACGTCCAGCGAGGCGTCGAAGCGTTCGTTCAACTGGAAGGTCAGCCCGAGGCTGAAGTTCTTCGAGGTTTCCGGATCAAGCTTCTCGGCGCCCAGTGCGCGGGCGATCGGGTCGTTGACCGAGAGCACGCGGATGTCAGTCAGCGTGCCGCCATCGCCGAAGTTGCTGGTGGTGTTCTGGAAGCCGCTTTGGGCCAGCGACGGTGCGCGGAAGTTGTTCGATACCGCACCGCGCAAGGCCCATTGCTCGGTGAGCTTGTAGCGACCGCTGAGTTTGCCGGTGAGTTTGCTGCCGGCATCGTCGTAATGTTCCCAGCGGGTCGCGGCGTCGACGAAGAAGCGATCAGTGAGATCGCCGGACAACTCGGCGTAAGTGCCGAACACGTTGCGATCCAGATCCGACTCTTCGCTCGGGCGCAGGCCGTTGGCGCCGTCGGCTCCGGAGCCGATGTAGGAGGCCTCGTCACCGGCATAGGTCAGGTAGTTTTCATAGCGGTATTCGCCGCCAACCGCCAATACAAAGGAGCGCTCGCCGAGACGCAGTTCGCGGCTGAAATCGAGGTTGGTGGTGGTCTGGCGCAGCTCGTAATCGCCAGTGTCGAACTTCGTCGGCGAGTCTTCTCCAAGGCTGACGTTCAGCGTGCGCCGGGTCGATCCATCGAAGCGGTTGCGACCGTGGGTGACGCTGCTGTCGAAATCCCACTCGTCACCGATCAGGCCCTTGAAACCGGCGGTGGCGGAGATGTCCTTGTTGTCGCCGAGCGATTGCGGCAAGTAGCCGTTGGGGTAGAACTGCGGCTGTTCGTACGGATAGCGATAGAACTCGGCGCCGGTGGTGTGGCGCTGGTTGTAAGTACCGAAGCTGTAAGCCTTGCCGCCGGCCAGCGGCAGTTCGCTGTTGAACCAGAGGTTGACGTCCCGCGCGACGCCGTCGCCCATCACATAGTTGCGCTGGCCGGGGGTATCGGCAAAGCCGTCAAAACCGGCGCGGTTGGTCGGGTTGCGATCCTTGTATTCGGTGCCGCCACGGATAAACCCGCCCTCCTCACCTAAACGCGTGCCGATCTTCGCCGTGGTCACGCTGTTCTGGCCGTCGGTGGTGGTCTTGCCGATGGCGTCCTGATGGGTGTGATAAGCGCCATAACTGGTCGACACTTCGCCGCCCTCGGGCGCGTCGTCGAGGATGATGTTGATCACCCCGGCAATCGCATCTGAACCGTACTGCGCGCCGGCACCGTCACGCAGCACTTCGATACGTTTGATAGCGCTGAGCGGGATCGAGTTGAAGTCGACCGGCGCAGTACCGCGACCAATCTTCGACGAGTCGTTGACCACCGCTGAGGTGTGGCGGCGCTTGCCGTTGACCAGCACCAGCACCTGATCCGGGCTCATGCCACGCAGTTGCGCCGCGCGCACATGGTCGGCGCCGCCGGAGTTGGATTGGCGCGGTAGGCTGAAGGATGGCAATAACGTCTGCAACGCCGCGCCCAGTTCACCATCAGCGGCGCCGGCGGATTTGAGGTCTTCGGCGGTGAGCACATCGACCGGAACCGGCGAATCCAGCACGGTACGCGAAGTACCCCGGGTGCCGGTGACCAACACCGTGCCGAGTCGGGATTCGCTGTCGGCGCTGACGGAAGTTTCTTCGGCGTTGGCCGGAAGTTGCCAAATAGCGGACACGACAGCGGCCGCCAGTAATGAACGGGAACGGTAATGCATATAACAGCTCCTTGAATCGCAGTTAATACCCGGCCGTTACCGACAATAAAGTTCGGCAAGCAATGCGCGGCAATGTCTGCTGTAGTTTTGGATTTCTGGAAGGCAGTGAAGCTTTTTTACGGTGAATTGCAGTTTCCCCAGCGTGAGACGTTTCCCCTTGAAGCCCGATGCTAGACGAGCTTCAGTTGATCGCAAAAGAACCAATAACGCTTAGGTTAGATCGCTCTAAAGGATTGTTCTTAGTTCAACATAAGTGTTGCTTAGCCAACACCAGAACCAACTAACCTACAACTAAGCAAGGTGCGGAACACATCCCCCCCCTGTGGGAGCGAGCCTGCTCGCGAAAGCGCTGGATCAGTCACCAAAGAGGCAGCTGGCCCGGCCCCTTCGCGAGCAGGCTCGCTCCCACAGGTTGATCGTATTTCAATGTTTGAACAGGTTGCGTCTAGAAAACTTAGTCGAACTCTTTTTCCAGCCAGGCATCCTCGGCAATATCCAGTTCATCACCACTGAAACGCTGTTCGGCAAACGGATCGGCGTGCAGATGAAAGCCATTGCGCTCCCAGAATCCCGCTTGCTCCTGCTCGACGAATTCAAGCCCGCGCAACCACTTCGCGCTCTTCCAGAAATACCGCCCCGCCACCACCAGCCGCAGTGGCCAGCCATGTTGCGCGCTCAGCGGCTGGCCGGCGTAGTGGGTGGCCAACAGACTGTCGGGGGGTAACAGATCATCGAGTCGCAAGTTGGTCTGGTAATCGGGGTCGGCATGAGCCATGACGAACGCTGATGTCGGCTGGATATCGAACGCCTGCAACAAATCCTGCAGATGCACCCCACTCCACTCGGTGTCGAACTTCGACCAGCGTGTCACGCAATGGATGTCGCAGCGCAGTTGTCGTTGCGGCAGTGCCTGCAGATCGGCATAACGTAATTCGATTGGCTGGTCGACCGTGCCGAACAGGCGCAGCGACCAGTTGGCGAGGTCGTATTCCGGTATTTCACCTTCGTGCAGGATTGGAAAACGCTCCGTCAGCACTTGGCCTGGGGGCAGTCGTTTACCGAGCGCCGGATCAGTTTTCGGGGAACGGCTTTTGCGTAAGCGGTCAGCTTTGTTGTGCATGTAAGCTCCAGAACTCCCTCAGTTTGCGCAACTACACGTGACCCCTGTGGGAGCGAGCCTGCTCGCGAAAGCGCTGGGTCAGTCAACAGAGATATCAACTGATCGGACCTCTTCGCGAGCAGGCTCGCTCCCACAGGGGCGACGTCGTGGCAAATGTTCTAGTTGGCCACCGGGATCCACGACGCCCGTGCGACATTCGCGGTATCACCGAAGGCCGGGAGTTTCTGCGCCAGA
The DNA here is from genome assembly GCF_900110195.1 of Pseudomonas sp. ok266. Classification (NCBI taxonomy): domain Bacteria; kingdom Pseudomonadati; phylum Pseudomonadota; class Gammaproteobacteria; order Pseudomonadales; family Pseudomonadaceae; genus Pseudomonas; species Pseudomonas sp. ok266. Next base: position 395,709 of record NZ_FOCU01000006.1, read on the forward strand.
TCACGCACGTTTTTCACATCCAGATCCAGCAACTGTTGACGAGTAATCAGTGTCGGCGGTACCAGCACCTGATGCCCCGGATTTTCCCCGGCAATCAACATCGCCAGACTGCGCACACTGATTGCCCCGGCCACTTGCGGATTGACCGCTGCCGTCGCCGCCCAGGCGCTGTCCGGCTCTTTCATGATTTGAATATCGGCAGTGGAAATATCGGCGCTGTAGATCTTGACCTTACTCGCCAGCCCCGCTTCGTCGACGGCGATTTTTGCGCCTTTGGCGAACTCATCGAACGGGGCAAAGATCACGCTGATGCCTGGATTGGCTCGAAGCACGGCGCTGGCCTGATCCGCCACGGAGTTGGCAATCGGCGGATTCAGTGTGCCAAAGCGTGCCTTCTCGACGATCCCCGGATTGGCTTTCTTGACCTGACTCCAGATCTCGTCGCGGCGCTCCATCGGCGTAAAACCGCTGATGTACACGTAGCCGGCATCAAACTTCGTGCCGTTGTCCTTGACGGCTTGATCGAGGGCCAGACGCGCCAGCGCATGGTGGTCCTGCTCGACCTGGGTCACTTGCGGGGTGTTCAGATCGACATCGAAAGCGACGACTTTGATGCCTTTAGCGATAGCGCGATCAATCGGTGCTTTAAGGGTTTCGGCCAAGCCGAGTTGGACGATGATGCCGTCGACGCCCAGATCGACTGCCTGATCGATCATCTCGCCCTGACTCGCCGCTTGCTGCCGGGCATCGAATACCCGCAGGTTGGCACCCAGTGCTTCGGTCTGTTTTTCGACGCCGCGCAAATACGCCTCGGGGAAGTCCCCGGAGAACAAATACCCCACCAGCGCGATCTGCACCTGACCTTTGTCGAACGGTGCGGGCGCGCCGGGCAAGGCTTTGGCCTGCGCGCTCAGCGCCAATGCCGAAAGCAGCGCACCGGCGAGGCAGTGACGGGCGAACTGTGTGATTGAACCGTGCATACAACTTCCTTGCATAAAGCGGCTCAACGCGCCCGATGCGCGAGGCCGAACGTGAACATCAGGGCCAGCACCAGCACCAGTCCCTTGACGAAATCCTGCGCGTAATACGGCGCGTTGAGCATGGTCAGACCGTTGAGCAACGCCGCCACCAGCAGCGCGCCGACCAGGGTGCCAAAGGCGTTGGGCTTCTTCGCGCCGAGTACGGCAAACCCGATCAGCGCCGCGCCGAGGGCATCCAGCACCAGACCGTTACCGGAACTGACGTCACCACGGCCCAAGCGCGCCGCGAGCAACAATCCACCCAGCGATGCGAGCAACGCCGAGAGCACGTAAGCCAATAACTTGAAGCGCTGCACCGGTGCACCGGCCAGTCGTGCGGCTTGCTCGTTGCCGCCGATGGCATAGAACAAACGACCAATGCGCGTGCGCTCGAGAAACAGCCACACTGCGATCGCGACCACCGCCGTGATCAACACCGGAATCGGCACCACCTCCCACAACCGCCCACGCCCCAGCGCCAGAAACGCAGCACTGAAGGTACCTTCGGTTTCCTCACCGCTGGGCAGCGTCATGCCTACCGCAATCGAGCGTCCGCCGGTGGGAATCAATTGCACGCCGATTACCAGAAACATGCTGCCCAGCGTCGCGAGAATGTCCGGCACCCGCAGTTTGACGATCAGCCAGCCGTTGAGCAGGCCGACCAGCGCCCCACCGGCCAGACTGATCAACACCGCCGGCACCGCGCCCAAGCCGAGCACGACCATCACGTAACTGGCGATCATCAGGCTCATCGCCGCCACCGCGCCAATCGACAGATCGAGGCCGCCCACGGACATGGTCAGCGTCACGCCCAACGCCAGCAGCGCGACAATCGACACCGATTGCAGGATGCTGAACAGGTTGCCGACGCGCAGGAATGCCGGCTCGGACACACTGAAAAACACCACGATCAGCGCCAGCAGCCACAGCAGGCCGTAGCGGATCAATACGTGCAGCAGACGTTCGGCGCGTGCCGACTCGGTCGATAACAGTGAACTTGAATCAGGCACTCGCTCTGCTCCTTGGCGTGGCTTGAGGGGAATGTTCGGTGGCGTCGCTGCCCGCCAGTGCAGCGACCAGATCAGCACGATTGAGGCCGGCACGCGGGTACTCGGCGACCACGGCGTGATCGCGCACCAGCAGAATGCGGTCGGCAATTTCCAGGGCTTCATCGACGTCGGCGCAAATCACTAAAGTCGCGCGCCCCTCGGCGCTGTCGCGCAGCAGTTGGCCGATGTCGCGGCGGGCGCGCACGTCAACGCCTTGAAAGGGTTCATCAAGGATCAATACCCGCCCTTCGCCGAGCAGCCAGCGGCCGAGCACGACTTTCTGCTGATTGCCGCCCGATAGCGCAGTCATCGGCACATCGATACCGACAGTCTTGATCCCCAGCGCCGCCACTTGTGCCTCGACCGCTGCTGCTTCGGCGCGGTTGCGGATAAAACCGCCGCGGGTGAAGCGCTCGAGAAACGGCAAAGTCAGGGTGCGACGCAAAGAGAAATCCGGCACCAGCGATTGACTGGCGCGATCTTCGGCCGCGAAGAACACCCCGCTTTGAATGGACTGGCGTGGCGAGTCCGCACGCCAGTCCGCGCCATCCAGTTGCAAGCGGCCCGAGGACGCTTTACGCAGACCGAACAGCACCTCGGCGATTTCGCTTTTACCGGCACCCAACAGCCCGGTGAGCACCACCACTTCATTCTCGTGCAGGCTCAGATCGAACGCGGCGGAGCGCGGCAGGATTTGCATGGCGCTGATTTTCAACACCTCGCGCCCGGCCACGCTTGGCTGATAAACATGCTCGGCCAGCGCCTGCCCGAGCATGGCGCTCACCGCTTCCGGCAATTGCCGCGCCGTGAACTCGCCCGCGAACTGGCCATCACGCAGAACGATGGCGCGATCCGCCACGCGTTGCAGGTCGGAGAGTCGATGGGAGATGTACAGAATCGCCACACCGCGAGTGCGCAAGGTGTCGATCAATCCAAACAGCCGCTGCGCCTCGGCATCGGAGAGCGCGGCGGTCGGCTCATCCAGAATCAACAGGCGCGGCTGCAACGCCAAGGCTCGAGCGAGCACCACCAATTGCCGTTCGGCCTGACCGAGATGCTCAATCGGCTGCTCCAGGGGCAAGGTCAATCCCAGCCCGGCGGCGATGCTCGCAGCGCGTTCCAGCAGGCGTTGGCGATTGAGCCAGAAGTCCGCGTCCGGCTTGCACAGTTCATCGAGCAGGAGGTTTTCCGCGACGCTCAGACCCGGTGCGATGCCCTCGTTGATCTGTTGGTGCACCGCGACAATACCGAAGCGTCGCGCCGACAGCGGCGAACTGAAATGGCGTGGCGCGCCCTCCAGCCAGATCTCGCCAGCGTCGGCAGTCTGGCTGCCCGCGAGGATCTTCACCAGAGTCGACTTACCCGCACCATTGGCGCCGAGCAGCGCCACCACTTCGGCGGGATAGATGTCCAGGCTGACCGCGTCCAGCGCCCGGCTCGCGCCAAATATTTTGCTTAGCTCACGTACACGAATCAGCGGTTCGCGGACGACGGCGACCGGCACACTCATACAATTCCTTAGCGGCGATGCGCCAGCGAACGAACCAATCGATCACCCAGGCTTTGCACGCCTTGGACGAGGATCACCAACACCACCACCGTGGCAACCATCACTTCATTATTGAACCGCTGATAGCCGTAACGGATCGCCAGATCACCGAGCCCGCCACCGCCGATCACGCCGGCCATCGAGGAAAAACCGATCAGCATCACCAGCGTCAAGGTGATCCCGGCCAACAACGCCGGCAGCGCTTCGGGTAGCAACACCTTGAAGATCACATGACAGATGTCGCCGCCCATGGCGAGGATCGCTTCGATGCGCCCCTTGTCGACTTCGTCCAGAGCGTTTTCGACGATGCGTGCGAAAAACGGAAACGCGCCGATGGTGATCGGCACCACAGCGGCGGTGCTGCCCAGCGTTGTGCCGACCACCAGCCGCGTCAGCGGGATCAGGGCGATCAGCATCACCACGAATGGCAGTGAACGGCCGAGGTTGACCACGCCACCCAGCACGGCATTCAAGCGTGGCATCGGCAGCAGTCCGTCGCGACGACTGATGAACAGCAACACGCCCAGCGGCAAACCGATCAGCAGCGTGAACAGCCCCGCGAGCAGGACCATGTACAGGGTTTCACCGGTGGCGTTGAACACCAGTTGCAGGATTTCATCCCAATTGACCGTGCGGTTCATGAGTGCGCCGCTCGTACGCCGTATTGTTTTAGAAAACTCAGGCCCGGCTCAGCGTGGCCCAGCGGCAAACCGCAGGTCGGTCGCAGCGAAGCGCCCAGTTGCGATTGCGCATCGGCCAGCAGCCGTGGCACCGGCCCAGCCTCGACCAGACGTCCATTGGCCATGAACGCGGCGTGATCGCAGATCGACTTGACCACGTCCAGTTCGTGGGTGATCAACACGATGGTCACGCCCAGTTGCCGATTGATATCGCGCAGCAATTGCAGGATCGATTCGGTGGTTTCCGGGTCGAGCGCACTGGTGGCCTCGTCCGAGAGCAAATACGCCGGCTCAGCGGCCAAAGCGCGGGCAATGCCGACGCGCTGTTTCTGCCCGCCGGACAACTGCGAGGGAAAGGCCTGCGCCTTGTCACTCAAGCCAACCAGCTCGAGCAGTTCGCGAACCCGCACATGGCGCCACGGCTTGCCGACTTTGGCGATCTCCAGCGGCACCGCGATGTTGTCGAACACCGTGCGCGAATGCAGCAGGTTGAAGCCTTGGAAGATCATGCCGATGCGCTGACGCTGCTGGCGCAGTTCGCTGACCGGCAGCGTCGTCAGGTCGATGCCATCGAGCAGAATGCGCCCACTGTCCGGTCGTTCGAGCAGATTGAGGCAGCGCAGCAACGTCGACTTACCCGCGCCGCTGCGCCCGAGAATCCCGTAGACCGCACCGTCGGGAATGCTCAGCGAGACCTGATCGAGTGCCGGTTGCGCGGCCGAAGGATAAGTCTTGCTCAACTGCTCGACGGCGATCATGGCTTGCCGCCCGCCACCGGAATCACCGAGCCGGCGAAGTTGTCGGTGATGTATTTGGCGACCTCGGGCGATGTCAGGTCCTTGGCCAGTTGCGCGATACGCGGGTCGTGTTCGAGCTTGGGTGTGGTCACCAGAATGTTGGCGTAGGGGTTGTGCTCGGCTTTCTCCAGACCCAAGGCATCCTTGGCCGGCACCAGGCCTGCGTCGAGCGCGTAGTTGCCGTTGATCACGGCCAGATCGACGTCGTCCAGCGAGCGCGGAATCTGCGGCGATTCGATCTCGAGAATCTTCAGTTGTTTCGGGTTTTCGGCGATGTCCTTGGGCGTCGCCTGATCGGTCGCCGGATCGTTGAAGCCGGGTTTGAGCTTGATCAGACCGTTGTCCTGCAACAGGTACAGCGCGCGGCTCAGGTTGGTGACGTTGTTGGGCACGGCGACGGTGCCTTTTACCGGCACGTCGGCGAAGCTTTTGTGCCGGTGCGAGTAGATGCCCAAGGGCTCGATATGCACCGTGGCGGCCACCGCGAGTTTTTCGCCGAGGGCCTTTTCCTGGGATTTCAGGTACGGCAGGTGCTGGAAGTAATTGGCGTCGACATCACCGTGTACCAACAGCTCATTGGAGTTCACCCCGTTGGGGATCTCGATGACTTTAAGATTTAGCTGCGGATCGATTTTCTGGATGTACGTCAGAATCTGCGCGTGGGGCACCGGATCGGCGGCGACGCGCAACGGCTCCAGCGCCTGCGCACCAAACGACGTCACCAGTGCGCCGAGCACGGCCAGGGTCAAACCTGCTTTCTTGATCATGTGCGGAGTCCTTGAGCGGTGGTTGAGTCATGCGGATTTACGAACGGGCGGTGGCGGCAGCAGTGCATCGGCGTAGAAGCGCTGCGCGACATCCGGATGCGAGCGCAAACGACCCTTGAGGTAGTTCCAGCCGACATCGCGAAACAGCGGATTGAGCGGATCACTCGCCGGCCCGCGCGCCTCGCGCAACAGTGCGGTGGGCAGCGGATACAGCGGCACCACGGCATCCAGTTGCGCGCCAAGGAAGAACGCGACAGACAGGCGTTCGCTACCCGCCGGTGGCGAAACCACGCGATGTACCGTGGCCCGCAGATAACCGTTGCTGGCCAGTTCGAGCAATTCGCCGATGTTCACCACCAGGGTGTTCTCGCGTGGCAACGCATCGATCCAGCGGCCCTCTTCGATTTCGACTTGCAGACCGGCCTGTTGGTCTTGCAGGAGGAAGCTGAGGAACCCGGAGTCCTTGTGTGCGCCGACACCTTGGTGGCTTGACTCGCTGGATTGACCGGGATAACGCATCAATTTGATGTGTTCGTTGGGTTTGTCGCCGTAGAGCTGATCAAACGCATCGGCGCGCAGCGAGAGTGCCTGAGCGAACGCTCGCAGCAGGCGCAACGACATCCGCGTCATCGCCTCTTGCCATTCCAGCAGCAAAGGTTTCAGTTCCGGCAGTGCCGCCGGCCATTGGTTGGGGCCTTGCAGCCGCGCCCAGGACGGGCTGTCCGCCGTCAATGGCAACACCTCGCGCTCGGCGCCCAGATCGAACTGTTCACGCAGATCGGGCTGGCCACGGGTGATCTCCGAGGCGGCACGGTTGTAACCGCGAAAGTGCGGTGAATTGATCATGCCGACGGCGTTTTTCTCGCTGTCGGGCAAAGCGAAAAACTGGCGGGCGTAGGCCTGTACCTGCTTGAGCAAAGCGCTGTCGATGCCATGCCCGGTCAGGTAGAAGAACCCGACGTCACGGGCGGCATCGCGCAGGTTTTCAAGAAATTCGTAGCGCTGTTGCGTCGTGCCTTCGAACAGCGACAGGTCCAGCGTCGGTAATGCGGTGATGTCGAGGGTATGCGGCATGATTCACTCCCGTGTGAATCAAACCTGAAGAACCTGTGATCGATTCAGCGTGTGCCGTCATGGCAATCGGGGGTCTATCGGTTTGATGCGTTTTGATTCGTCGTTGCGACAAAACTAAACGATCTTAAAAATACGTAGCCAATATCTTTTTCGCATTACCTTAGGCCTGATTTCCCCTCACCCCAGCCCTCTCCCGGAGGGAGAGGGAGCCGACCGAGGTGTATATCGCGATACATCGACCTGAACGACCGAGTCGATTATGGATTCGGCACAAACTGTTCAGGTCGGCGTAGCACTAAATATCGACTCGGTCAGTACCCTCCCAACCCTCTCCCGGAGGGAGCCGACCGAGTTGTTTAGCGTTATGCATCGACCTGAACGACCAGGTTGGATTCGGTACAAAACGTTCAGGTCGACGTAGCACTCAAGATCACCCCGATTGATCTGGTCAAACGATACTGGACACGGTTATAGGGTTTAGGTCATTTCTCATGCTGCCAAGGCTTCCATTGCTACCGGAGTCCGATATCCGTTGTGACTGTGCAGCCTGATCCGATTGTAATAATGGGTCAGGTAGCGCAACACATCGGTACTGGCCTCATCTTCGTTTCGGTAGCCAGCCTTGGGTATCCATTCAGATTTCAAACTGCCAAAGAAACGCTCCATCGGGGCGTTATCCCAGCAGTTTCCTCGTCGACTCATGCTTTGTTTTATCCGCATCTCCGACAGCGTTTCACGGAACATTTTGCTGCTGTAATGGCAACCCTGATCCGAATGGAACATTAGGTTTTCAGGGCGTCCTCGCGACTCGAAAGCCATCTTTAACGCTCGACAGGTCAGAGCTGAATCCGGACTTCTGGACATCGCCCAGCCGACGATGCGGCGGGCATGCAGATCAAGTACAGCAGCCAGATAAACCCAGTAAGTACCGGCCCAAATGTAAGTCACGTCGCCACACCACACTCGATTGGGGGCCTCGACATTGAATTTACGCTCCAAATGATTTGGGGCGTATTGCGCCTCCGCACCGCTAGGTTTGTACCGATGCCTGCGCCGTTGCTGGCTCTTCAAACCGAGCTCGCGCATCAGGCTACGAGCCATGTAACGACCTACCGACTCTTTTTCGTTACACAGCGCTTTTGACAGGCTGCGCGCGCCCATTGAGCCGCGACTTTGCTCATGTAATTCGGCAGCCTTGATCTTTAGGCGATCGCGTCCGACATGCACTTTCGCCCGCTGTTTCAGACGCTCGTAATAACTGCTGCGGTTGATACCAAACACGCCACACAACTCGGATCTTGGATATTGCTCGCTTAACTCCTCGACCAGCCTTACCGATCGAGGGAATCCGACATCAAGAGAGCTGTAGCCTTTTTTAAAATTTCCTTCTCGCGCTCAATCCGTCGAATTGTTGCTTCCAGTTCCTGGATGCGTTGTTGGTCAACGGTCATGGCCTTGGACTTCTCAGGCGTCTTGCCGCTGCGCTCCGCACGCAGTTGCTCAACCCAGCGGCGCAGAGCTGTAGGGCCCACGCCCATTGCTTCGCAGGCTTCACTCACCGAATAGTCTTTATCCAAAACCAGGCAAGCCGCATCCCGTTTGAAATCTGTCGAAAAATATCTTCTGGTCAAATCACACCTCTTCGTTGGGCGTAGATTAACGCCCTTTAGGGGTGTCCAGAATCATTAAGCCAGATCAGATCAGTCCCCTCTCCCTCTGGGAGAGGGCTAGGGTGAGGGGCACTGACGACTCGGTATCATGCGTCCTGCAACGCACGTGGCCGTTGGCTGCGTTGTTCGGCACTGGCGTCCGGCGCCGGTTGCAGCTGGAAGTCGAACTTCAGCTCGGCATAACGCCCCGACGCTGCGTCTTCACGGAACACCACCTCCCCGACCAAGCCTTCACGGGTCGCGTAGGCGAAGTCATCCCACAGGTATTGATCACCCGACAGATTGATCTGCGTGGTCAGGTGCCGATGCCCCGGCGCGCTGATAAAGAAATGCACATGGGCCGGACGCTGGCCATGGCGGCCGAGTTGGTTCAGGCATTCCTGGGTCGGCCCTTGCGGGTCGCAGCCGTAGCCGGACGGCACGATGCTGCGAGCGCGGTAGCGGCCTTCGGCGTCGGTGATGATGCGTCGACGCAGGTTGTACTCAGACTGGCTCGGATCGAAAAACGAATAGGTGCCCTTGGTGTTGGCGTGCCACAGGTCAACGGTGGCGCCGGACAACGGCTGGCCATACAGATCGAACACCTGGCCTTCGAGGTGCATGACGGTGGCGACACCCTCCTCGCTGCCGTCATCCATGCGGCACTCGCCTTCACACAGCGGCGCGCCGGCCACGTACAGCGGGCCTTCGATGGTGCGTGGTGTGCCGCCGGTCAAGCCGATCTGTGCATCCTTGGCGTCCTGCAACAGGTCGAGGAAGTGCTCGATGCCAAGGCCGGCGACCAGTAATCCCGCCTCCGAACGAGCGCCCAGACGATTGAGATAGTCGACCGCTTTCCAGAACTCGTCCTCGCTGATTTCGAGGTCTTCGATGATTTTCGCGCTGTCCTGCAAGATCCGCAGAACGATGGTTTTCAGCCGGGAGTTACCCTCGTCGTTGGCGAAACCGGCGGCTTCTTTGAAGAAGGCTTGCAACTCGGCGGTGTGGGCAATTTTCACGGTCATGGTGGTTTACCTCATCTTGTTGTTTTGTTGGCGCAGTTCTCTTACTCAGCGCACTTCCCCTGTGGGAGCGAGCTTGCTCGCGAATGCGTTGTGTCATTCAGCATCTATGGTGACTGGCTCACCGCTTTCGCGAGCAAGCTCGCTCCCACAAGGGAAATGCGGCGAGCTCAGAATTAGCGGTCGTCGCTGTGGATCGACGACGGATGCCGGCACAGGCCGTCGACCTCGATGTCCATGTAGGGGAACAACGGCAAAAGCATCAACGTGTCGTGCAGCGCCTCGACGCTCGGCACATCGAACACGCTGTAATTGGCGTAATGCCCAGCGATGCGCCACAGGTGTCGCCATATGCCTTCGCGTTGCAGCCGTTGGGCCAGTTCCTTCTCGTCAGCCTTGAGCCGGGTGGCCAATGACGGGTCCATGTCGACGGGCAATTTCACGGTCATTTTTACGTGGAACAACATGCTGGTTCTCCTGATTCAGTGGCGACGAAAACGCGCCAGACGCTCTTCATCCAGCGTCAGGCCCAGGCCTGGAGTTCGTGGGACGTGCAAGTGGAAATCGCGGTACTGCGGCGTTTCGGTGACGATGTCTTCGGTCAGCAACAACGGGCCGAACAGTTCGGTGTCCCAGGTCAGTTGCTTGAGCGTGAGGAAGGCGTGCGCCGAAGCCAGCGTGCCGATGGAGCCTTCGAGCATGGTGCCGCCATACAGCGCAATGCCGGCGGCTTCGGCGATCTGCGCGGTTCTGAGCACGGCACGCGGACCACCGTTCTTGGCGATTTTCAGGGCGAACACACTGGCGGCGCCGTCGGCGGCGAGGCTGAAAGCATCCTCGACGCTTTCGATCGATTCGTCGGCCATGATCGGCGCCGGACTGCGCTGATTCAGGCGAATCTGCCCGGAACGGTTGACCCGTGAAATCGGTTGTTCAATCAGGTCGATGCCGTTGTCACCGAGCACCTGGCAGCCGCGAATCGCCTGGGATTCGTCCCAATACTGGTTAACGTCAACCCGCACACTGGCGCGCTCGCCCAAGGCTTTTTTGATCGCCACGACGTGCTTGAGATCCTGCTCCAGCGGGTTGGCGCCGATCTTCAATTTGAAGATGCGATGGCGACGTGCTTCGAGCATCTGCTCGGCTTCGGCGATGTCGCGGGCGGTGTCGCCGCTGGCCAGGGTCCAGGCCACTTCAAGGCTGTCTCGCACGCGGCCGCCAAGCAACTCGCTGACCGGCAGACCGAGGCGCTTGCCCTGGGCATCGAGCAGTGCACTTTCGATGCCGGACTTGGCGAAGGTATTGCCCTTGGCGATCTTGTCGAGCCGCTGCATCGCCGCGTTGATGTTGTTGGCGTCCATACCCACCAGCGCCGGCGCCAGATGCGCGTCGATATTGGCTTTGATGCTTTCCGGGCTTTCATAACCGTAAGCGAGACCGCCGATGGTGGTGGCTTCGCCGATGCCTTCAATACCATCGCTGCAGCGCAGTCGCAGAATCACCAGAGTCTGCTTCTGCATCGTGTGCATCGCCAGTTTGTGCGGGCGAATGGTCGGCAGGTCGACGATGATGGTCGTCAGGTTTTCAATCAGAATTCGCTGCATTTCAATGTCCCTTGAAAAGTAGTCAACCGAGGTCGCCGCCACCGACCGGCAACGTCACGCCGGTGATGTACGAGGCGTCATCGGAAGCCAGAAAGAGGATCGCGCCGACCTGTTCGTCGAGGCTGCCGTAGCGTTTCATCAGGCTGCTGTCGAGGGTTTGCGCGACGATCTCTTGATACCAGGCCTGCTCCTGCGCTGACGGTTCGGCGGCATTGCGCGGGATGCGCCGGGGCGGCGCTTCGGTGCCACCCGGAGCCGTGGCGTTGACGCGAATGCCGCGCTCTGCGTTTTCGAAGGCCAGACATGCTGTGAGTGCGTTGATGCCGCCCTTGGCGGCGCCGTACGGCACCCGATTGACGCTGCGGGTGGCAATCGATGAAACGTTGACGATGGCGCCGCGCCCTTGCTTGAGCATGTACGGCAGCGCTGCGTGGCAGCACCACAGCGTCGGGAACAGCGAACGGCGCACTTCCGCTTCAATCTGTTCGACTTCGTAATGCTCGAACGGCTTGGCCCAGATCGTGCCGCCGACGTTGTTGATCAAAATGTCGAGACGGCCGAAGGTGTTGATGGCTTCAGCCATGACCCGCGCGCAATCGGTGTATTGCTCAAGGTCGGCGGTCAGCGCGAGAACGCCCTCGCCTTGCAGTTCGTGAACCAGTTCAGAGCGATCGACGGCGACGACTTGTGCGCCTTCGTTCAGCAGGCGTTCGCAGACGCGGCGGCCGATACCCTGCGCCGCGCCGGTGACCAGCGCGACCTTGTTGGAGAATCTGTTGTTCATGACAACCTCGAAAGAAGGGTTTCAGGCAGCCGCAGCAGCGAACTTTTCGTAGTAGAAGTTCGCCGGGGTGATGCCCTGCTCGCGGATGTAGTGGCTGACCGCTTCGACCATCGGCGGCGGGCCGCAGAGGTACACGTCGACATCGCCTTCATTGAGGTGGCGCGGTTCAATGTGCTGGGTGACGTAGCCCTTGAGTGGATGCGCACTCAGCGGGTTGGCCACGCAGGCGCCGAAACTGAAGTCGGGAATGCGGGCGGCGAAGGCTTCGAGACGATCGAGTTCGACCAGATCGAAATCGTTGGTCACGCCGTAGATCAAATGCACGGGATGATCGCAGCCCTGCTCGGCGATCTTTTCCAGCATCGCGGTGAACGGTGCCAGGCCGGTGCCGCCCGCCAACAACAGCAGCGGCCGCTTGATTTCGCGCAGGTAGAAACTGCCCAACGGCCCGGCCAGGTTCATGCTGTCGCCGGCCTTGGCCAACCCGGTGAGAAAGCTGCTCATCAAGCCACCAGGCACGTTACGAATCAGAAAGCTGACCTCGCCGTTTTTCTGCAATGAGCTGAAGGAATAAGCGCGGGTCTGCTCGCTGCCGGGCACTTGCAGATTGACGTACTGGCCCGGCAGAAACGCCAGTTTGCTCAGCGCCTCGCCCTTGATCGACAGCGCGATAGTGCTCTCGGACAATTGCCGAACAGTGCTGATCGATGCCTGGAAATTCGCTTGTTCGGTCTTGCACACCTGCGAGCCGGCCGGCACTCGCACCACACAATCGCTTTCAGCGCGCATCTGGCAGGTCAGCACATAACCTTGCGCGAGTTCATCGGCGCTCAAGGCGTCTTCGATGAAATTGTCACCCATGTCGTAACGCCCTGCCTCGGCGAAACATTTGCAGGTGCCGCAGGCGCCATCGCGGCAGTCCAGCGGGATGTTGATGCCTTGGCGATACGCCGCGTCGGCGACGGTTTCATGGCCGCCGGCCTCGATGAAACGGGTGACGCCGTCTTCGAAATTAAGCGCAATCTGGAAATTCATGGTGCACCTCGCCGTGTCGACTAGATGTGGTAGATGTCGATGACCTGACGGACGTAATCGTTTTTCAGCACGACTTTCTTGGCCTTGATCAGCGGCTGTTCGCCACGCAGATCGAGGGTGTAGAAACTGCTGCCGAAGTAGCTGTCGGTGACCTGATAGCGGAAGCTCAAGGTGTGCCAGTTGAAACGCACTTGGCATTGCCCTTCGCTGTGCTCGACGATCTCGATGTTGCTCAGGTTGTGTGAGGTGCGAGTGTCGGGAATGGTCGCGCTGGAGCGCTCGGTCTTGATCCGGAAGATGCGGTCTTCGAGGCCGCCACGGTTGCCGTACCAGATCAGCGAGATTTCGCTTTGCGGGTCTTCGGTGAGGGTGTCGTTGTCGTCCCAGGCCGGCATCCAGAAAGTCGCATCGGCGGCGTACAGCTCCAGCCATTGATCCCACTGGCCGTCATCGAGATAGCGCGCTTCGCGGTAGAGAAAATCGCGCACGCTGTCGTAGAGGTTGCTCATCACACGGCCTCCACAGGGATCAGTTGTGATTCGCTGGCAGCGGCTTTGAGCATGGTTTCCTGCCAGTACTTGTGTTGCAGCACGAACAGGCCTTCGTCTTCGGTGCGCATGCCGGAGAGCAGTGGTTTAAGGTCGATTTCTTCGGCTGCTGCGTCGGCGCCTTCAACCCAGTGGGTCGCGCCCCGGGACATGTCGTTCCAGCCACGCCCGGCGCCGTAACCGGTCTGGCACGAGCGGAACTCTTCCAGGTCATCCGGCGTGGCCATGCCGCTGACATTGAAGAAGTCTTCGTACTGACGAATGCGTTTGGCACGGGCCTCGGCGCTCTCGCCTTTGGGGGCGATGCAGTAAATGGTGATTTCAGTCTTGTCGACCGAGATTGGCCGGGCGATGCGGATCTGCGAACTGAACTGATCCATCAGATACACGTTCGGGTACAGGCACAGGTTGCGCGAGTTTTCGATCATCCAGTCGGCTCGAGCCTGACCGAAATCACGGGCGAGTTCATCGCGGCGCTCGTAGGCGGGACGGTCTTCGGGGTTGGCCCAGCGGGTCCAGAGCAGCAGATGGCCGTGGTCGAAGGAGTAAAAACCGCCGCCCTTCTTCGCCCAGCTGCCGGCGCTCATGGTCTTGATCGCTTCACCCGCTTCGCGTTGCTGGCGCTGGTTCTGGGTGGCGGCGTAGTTCCAGTGCACCGAGCTGACGTGGTAACCGTCGGCGCCATTTTCAGCGGTGAGTTTCCAATTGCCTTCGTAGATGTAGGAGCTGGAACCGCGCAGCACTTCCAGGCCTTCTGGCGACTGGTCGACGATCATGTCGATGATTTTTGCCGATTCGCCCAGATGCTCAGCGAGGGATTTCACATCAGCATTGAGGCTGCCGAACAGAAAGCCGCGATAGGACTCGAAACGCGCAACTTTGGTCAGATCATGGGAGCCTTCGCAGTTGAAGCCTGCGGGATAACCGGCTTCGCTCGGGTCTTTGACCTTGAGCAGTTTGCCACTGTTGTTGAACGTCCAGCCGTGGAACGGGCAGGTGTAGCTGGAGCGGTTGCCGGACTTGTGCCGGCACAACATGGCGCCGCGATGGCTGCAGGCATTGAGGAACGCATTGAGCACACCGTCCTTGTTGCGCGCGATGAAGATCGGCTGACGCCCCATGGTCGTGGTCAGAAAATCGTTGTTGTTGGGGAGCTGGCTTTCGTGGGCGAGGTAAATCCAGTTGCCTTCGAAGATGTGCGCCATCTCCAGTTCGAACAGCCGCGGATCGGTGAACATCTCCCGCTTGCAGCGGTAGGCGCCCTTCTCCTTGTCTTCTTCAAGCATGGCATTGAGGTAGTCGATTCCCAGGGACATGGCCGGGGCCTCCATTGTTATTGTTCAGGCCAGGTCAGATTAGGGAGGCGATGCAGGAGGCAATAGCCGAATCCTGCAGATCGCTATCCGATTTGTGCAGGATGGCGCGGCAGGTGATTCGGGGAAGTTTCAGCGGGGAGTGTTAGTGGCGGCGTTTGAAGGTCTGCGACGGCAGTTCACCGAACTGCTGGCGATAGCTTTCGGAGAAACGGCCCAGGTGCAGGAAGCCGTAGTCGAGCGCCAGCTCGGTGAGGTTGCGCACCGGGCAGCTTGGATCACTGAGGCAGGCGTGGATGCGCGCAAGCTTGCGTTGGCGGATGTATTGCATCGGCGTAACGCCCAGTTGGCGTTCAAACAAGGTGTACAGCGAGCGCGGGCTCATGCTCGCCTGTGCGGCCAAATGTTCAGCCGGCAAATCCAGTTTCAGGTTGCGGTCGATGTAATCGACGATGCGTTCGAAGCTGATGTTCGGTGCACTCAGGCATTCACGACTGACGTTGGTGCTCATCAGCGAGATCAGTTTGCTGCCGATGATCTGCGCGTAATGCTCCTGCACCCGCAGCAACGGATCGCTGGCCTCGGCTTCTTGACAGATCATCGCGAGCAGGTTGGTGAAGCCTTCCAGTTCATCCAGCCGATAGTGATTGCGCAGGAAACGGATACCGCTTGCCGGACGCTGCCAGCGCTGCTCGTCACACACCGATTCAAGCACGCTGACCGGCACCTTGAGGATGAATTTCTCGCAGTCTTCCGAGTAAGTCAGATCGACCGGATCATCCGGGTTGATCAACAGCAACTCGCCGGGCACCAGATGCTGCTCGCGCTTGTGCCCGCGCCACAGGCAATTGCCTTGCAGCAGCACTTGCAGATGGTAAACGGTCTCCAGGGCCACGGAGGTCACGCGTACGCTGCCGCCATAGCTGATGCGGGCCAGATCGAGATCGGCGAGTTTGCGATGGTTGAGTCTGGCTTGCGGGTGGGTGGTTCTGGACAGACCGATGAAGTGCTGGCCGACGTGCTGATTGACGTAGTCGGAGACGGCATAAGGGTCAGCGTGACGAAACACGCTGCTGCGATCGCTCAGCAGATGGCTGTCCATGGCGTTGCTCGTTGTTGTCGTTATTTTGGGATCACGGGGTTTCAGACATCACGAGTCACAGTACGCCGGAGTGTCGGAGGGGGCAATTGGACGAAGGTTTGGGTACTCGATAATCGAACACTTTTTGCGGATTACAGACGGGTTTGAACTTCGCCTACACTTGCCGAAGAAATCCCCTACACGCCAAAAAACCCGATACAGAAAAATCCTACTTATGACAGTTTTGTAAAACAAAAAAAGCCCGTTTCAGTCGGAACTGAAACGGGCTTTTCCCACCTCAACGGCCGTTACTTCAGGTCGTCAAAGTGGTCTCGCAGGAACTCGTAAAAGCGAAAGGCTTTAAACAATCTCCATACAAGGCTCAGCGTACGCAGCAAAAGCTTCATACGTTTTGGCCTCCAGGGCTGGGGGCCAAACCTCCAGCAAGCTTACCGGACCATGCTTGCTTTCAGCCTGAACGTCAGTTCGACTAGTGAGGCGGCCGGTTGAAAGCCCTCTGAGCCATCATCCCGGCACGGGTGCAAAACCGTGTCAAAGGGAATGAAACTGTTAAGTTTTCCAGCCAGACCTCACTACCGAACTAACATATGAGCGCCTGCATCATAACCTCAATAAAAAGATTTCATGCAGAGAGTTCTATTGCCTTTGTAAACCGTTATTTCTGCCTGTTTATTAAAATAAACAGATCTGGAAAAAGTCGTTCAAAAAAAGCTATTACCGTTGCAAGGTGGCGCAAAGGCTCATACTATCCTCACACGTCAGTTCGGCTAGTGAAGCAACAAACCTCGGTCGCAAACCAAGGTTTACAAAAAAACCGCCCCGCAAAGGCGGTTTTTTTTCGTCTGCCTTTTCACTGCACCCGCCGACGAAAAACAGATCACAACACCCGCGCCCACGTCTGACTCAGCAGATCCTTGCCAAAGCTGTGAACCGCTTCTTCCTCCACCAACTCAAACCCGGCCTGCTGATAAATCTTGCGTGCGGCCGTCAGGTTGCTGGTCGTCCACAAGGTCATGTGCTTGTAGCCAATCTGCCGGGCAAAGCGCAGGCACTCCTCGACCAGACGACTGCCAATACCTAAGCCCCGCGCACTGGCGTCGACGTAGAGCATGCGCAGTTTGGCGGTCGTTTCATCCTGGCGGACGATGAACACCGAACCGATGACCTTGCCGTCCTTTTCGGCAATCCAGCAGCGCTCACAGGTGGGGTCGTAATCGCGCAGGTACTTGGCGACCACCTCGGCCACCAGCGCCTCGAACTCCGAATTCCAGCCGTATTCGCGGGTATACAGTGCGGTTTGCTGTTGCATCACCGTACCCATGTCGCCGGGTTGCGGATCGCGTAATACGTAGGTTGAGTCTTTGTTGCCTTGCAGCAGTGTCTGGATCAGCGTCATGGCGCCGATCAGTTGTTTCTGCTGCGGTTCTGGCAATCGCTCGAGCATGGCGACGATCTGTTCGCGGGAAGCCTTTTCCAGCGGGACCAGAATTTCGCGCCCGAGGTTGGTGAGGTGCAATTGCGCAGCGCGGCCGTCCGTAGGCGACGGCACTTTCTGGATCAAGCCGCGCTTTTCGAAACCGCTGATGATGCGGCTCATGTAGCCGGCATCGAGGCCGAGCATCTGGCGCAGTTCAGCGCTGGTCAGGTCACCGCGCGACGCCAGTTCATACAAAATGCGCAACTCGGTCAGCGAGTAGTCGCTTTGCAGCAGATGCTCCTGCAATACACCGATCTGATGGGTGTAGAAGCGGTTGAAACCGCGCACGACGTCGGCTTGCTCGAGGAGATGGCTGCTGGACATGACAAATGCTCAGTTAATTGCTTAAAGCAACTATATATTTGCCAAAAGCAACCATGTCAACAGAAAGCTATCGGCACTTGGCCAACACCACCTGACAGGTATCCGGCGTGCCCCCGGAGCGTCCGGCATAGCGAATGCAGTTGTTCATCGACTTCTGCCGGGCCATGTTCAAACTGGAACCCCAGGCCAGACCGCCCTCGCCGACCGACGGCAGGGCTTTGGCGTAGCAGGCGTCCCCGACGCCGGAAGGCGGATAGTGTTTGCGGCCTGAGCAGCCTGCCGTCAGCGCCAGGCTGAAGACGATCAAGGTGAGTAAAATCCCGCGCGAGCATCGGTTAATCATCGCATTTCACCTGTCGCCAAAGGGGTCGTGACCTGTTGAGTCTAGCCCCCTTCACCTGCACAAATCTTCTAAACCTCGATGAGCATTGCGCGGTATTTTATGGGGCCGCACCTTTCAATGGCGAACACTGGAGCTTTCGTGGATAAACGCAACTGGATCGAGCTGTCCCAGGATGCCGACACCGGGATTGAATCGATTCGTGCTCATTTTCAGGGGCATGCCTACGATCCGCACTGGCATGACAGCTTCCTCGTCGGCGTCACCGAGCAAGGTGTGCAGCAGTTCAACTGCCGCCGCGTGCGTCATCGCAGTACCCCGGGCAATGTGTTCCTGCTGGAGCCGGGGGAAATCCACGATGGCCAGGCGCCGACCGAGGAAGGTTTTACCTATTCGATGCTCTACCTCGATCCGCACTGGCTGGAGCGTGAAATGCACGCGCTGTTCGAAGACGCACCGTCCGACAGCCAGCCCGGTTTTGCCGACACGCTGAGTCAGGACCCGCGTCTGGCCACAGCGATCAATCACGCTTTCCATGCGTTGCATGACGGCAATCTGCGCATCGTCCGGCAGACCGCCATCGACGGTCTGCTGAACTCGCTCACGCGTCATCTCGACTGGCGCAAGCGCCAGGTTTTCGATCCGCGCCTGCCCTTGGTGGCGCAACTGGCGCGGGATTATCTGCACGCGCACACCTATGAAGATATCGGTCTCGATGATCTCGCGCGGGTCTGCGGGGTGGACCGTTTCCGTCTCAGCCGGGCGTTCAAGTCTGCCTTCGGTCTGGCGCCGCACGCCTACCTGATCCAGTTGCGCCTGGCCAAGGCGCGGCAGTTGCTGGCGCGCGGTGAAACGCCGGCGCAAGTCGCCAGCGTGCTCGGTTTTGCCGATCAGAGCCATCTGGGTCGCTGGTTCCGGCGCGCCTATCAACTGACGCCGGCGGATTACCGCAAACGCTGCTCAAACCTTCCAGACTGACGCACGCCGTCTGGCGATCATGGAGACCTGTGTTGATTTTCAGGGAATCCCGATCATGGCGTCATTACTGCCCTTTCTGCTGTTTGCTTTTGTTGCCTCGATCACGCCGGGGCCGACCAATATTCTGGTGTTGAGCCACAGTTCGCGCCAAGGCCTGCTCGCCACGTTGCCGATCATTTTTGGCGCCTGCGCGGCGGCGGCCCTGATCGTGCTGGTGGTCGGCCTCGGTGCCGGCGAAACGTTGCTGCGCTACCCGCGAGTGCAGCAAGCCATGGCCTGGGGCGGCGTGCTCTGGTTGAGCTGGCTGGCGTGGCAGATCTTTCGCAGCACGCCGCCATCACTGAACCCGGCGGATGCCCAGGAAGAACGTTTCAGCGTGCTGAGCGCTGCCATGCTGCAACTGGTCAATCCCAAGGTATGGATGATGGCGGTGGCAGTGGTCAGCGTGTTTGTTGGCGGGGGTGACAAGACCCTGCGGCTGCTGGTGTTGTCACTGGCGTTTTTGCTGGTGTCGCTGCCGTGCATGACGTTCTGGGCATTGCTGGGTGTGGGCAGCGCGCGGTTGATGGGTTCGCCACGGGCGTTCAAGCGCATGAATGCGGCACTGGCGTTGTTGCTGCTGCTCTCGGCATGGCTGACCGTCCTGGCATAACGCCCCTGCAGGAGCTGCCGAAGGCTGCTTCTACGGAGGAATGGGCTGTCAGCTCAGGCCACGTTCGGTGAGGAATGCCGAGATGTAATCGATGAACGCCACCACCTTCGCCGTAGCCCGCCGATGGCTCGGGTACACCGCGAGAATATGCGGGCCGAAGGTATCCGGGTCGATGTCGTAATCAGCCATGACCCGCACCAGTCGCCCGTCGGCAATATACGGTGCGGCGCTCCACAGCGGCGTGTGCAGCAAACCGCGCCCGGCCAAAGCACTGGCCAGCAGCAAGTCGTAGTTGTCGCTGCGCAACCGCGGCGCCGCCGGTTGCGCCAGACTCAAGCGCTGCCCGTCGCGCTCGGCCCACCAGAATTCGCGGCTGAGCAACGGGTGCTGATAGAGCAGCCACTCGTGCTGCTCAAGGGTTTGCGGAGTCACCGGCAAATCCTTGCGCGCCAGGTACTCCGGACTGCCGCACAGGGCCAGTCGATTGCTACCCACCACCCGCGCGATCAGCCCCGGCAAGTCATCGTGGCCTTCACGCAGCGCCAGGTCATAACCACTTTCCAGCAGGTTGACGAAGGCATCGCACAGGTCCACTTGCAGACTGATCTGCGGATATTGCTGCAGAAAGCCGTCACACACCTGATCGAGAAACGCCCGCCCATACGCCAGCGGCGCGGTGATTTTCAGGTTGCCGCGCAAGCCGTGCTGTAACTGCTCGATTTCCTCGCTGGCCTCGTCCAGCCGCTGCAACACCAGCCGTGCGGTTTCCAGGTACACCCGGCCGATTTCGGTAAGCAGGATCCGCCGTGTACTGCGCTCAAACAGGCGCGCACCCAGCTCAGATTCCAGGTGATTGACCGCTTTGGTCAGCGCCGACGGGGTCTTGCCCAACTGCTCGGCGGCGCGGCTGAAACTGCCGAGCTGCGCGGTGACCACGAACATTTTCAATGCACCCAGCTTGTCCATACTTTTTCCATTCAGGCAAAAACGTTTTTCGTGAGGGAGGCGTTCTGTCGGCCGCTGTCAGCCACTAATCTCGCCATCAGACGCAATAACAAGGAAATCTTCAATGAAAAGATTCATCCCGAGTCTGTTGGTAGCCGCTGTAAGTTTTGCCTCGATGGAAGCCATGGCCGCTGCTGATCTGATCCTGCTCAACGGCAAGATTTTCACTGCCGACCGCGCACAACCCAAGGCGCAAGCCCTCGCCGTAGAGAACGGCAAAGTGCTGAAGGTCGGCACCGACGCGCAGATCAAAGCCCTGATCGAATCCGGCACCCAAGTCATCGATCTCAAAGGCAAAGCGCTGATGCCCGGCCTGATCGACAGCCATTCCCACGCGATTTTCGGCGGACTGGAAATGGTCTCGGCGAACATGGAAGACGAAGTCGTCAGCCTCGACGAACTGCAAAAACGCCTGCGTGGCTGGCGTGCAGACGGCAAGGCCAGGCACGGCGATGTGCTGAGCATTGCCGGCATGAGTTCGGTTTACTGGGCGCAGGCCGAAGCCTTGGGCAACACCTTCAACAACGGCGAATGGGCCAGCGTACCGGTGGTGTTTATCGGCAGCGACCACCACACGGCGTGGGCCAACAACGTCATGCTAAAGCGCGCCGGGATTGATGCGGCCCTGCTGAAAACATTGCCCGACGCAGAAAAAGACACCATCGGCAAACTGGCCAACGGTGAGCCGAACGGCTTTGTGGTCGACGCCGGTTGGGACCGGGTCGCCTCGAAAATGCCAGTGCCAAGCCCTGCCGACATGTTGAACGCCGCCAAATCAGCGGTGCGCTACAACAACAGCCTGGGCATCACCGCGTGGATGGACCCTGCCGCCAACGCCGCACCGGGTGAAGCGGTGTTCGCCCTCAAACCGACCGAGAAAACCGTCGGCGTGCTGCCGGCCTATAAAGCCCTGTCGGAAAGCGGCGACATGAGCGTGCACGTCGCGGCGCTGTTGGTGGCCAACCCGAAAAGCCTACCCGCCGACCTCGATACGCTGGACAAGGTGCGCCAGCAATTCCAGGGCATTCCCAACCTGACCCTGCCCGGGATCAAGATCTTCGCCGACGGCGTGATTGAATTCCCGGCGCAGAGCGCGGCGATGATCGACCCGTACAGCAATTCGCACAAACAGGGCGAACTGCTGATCGATCCGCAGCATTTCGGTGAACTGGTCAGCGCCATCGACCAGCGCGGCTGGCTGGTGCACATCCACGCGATCGGCGACCGTGCGGTGCGGGAATCGCTGAACGGCATTGCTCAGGCGCGCAAGGATCGTCAGAGCGGCGTGACCCACTCGATCACTCACCTGCAAATGGTCAACCCGCAAGAGTTCGCCCGCTTCAAACCGCTCAATGTCATCGCCTCGATGCAACTGCTGTGGGCCAGCGCCGACGACTACACCACCGACATGATCAAGCCCTACGTCAGCGCCCTCGCCTTCCGCTATCAGTACCCGGCGCATTCGCTGCTGAAACAGGGCGCGACGATCGCCGGCGCGAGTGACTGGCCGGTGTCGACACCGAATCCGTTCAACGCCATGGCCCAGGCGATTACCCGTGTCGGACCGTTGGGTGTGCTCAATGCCGATGAGCGTCTGGACCGTGAAACCATGTTCTACGCCTACACCGTCAACGCCGCGCGGACCATTGGCCTGGAGAAGCAGATCGGCTCGCTGACGCCGGGCAAGCAGGCTGACTTTATCGTGCTCGACCGCGATGTGTTCAGCGTCGACAACAAAGCCCTGCATGACACCCAGGTTTTGCAGACCTGGTTCGGCGGCCGTCAGGTCTATACCGCCACCCAATAACAACAACCATCCCACCCTGTGGGAGCGAGCTTGCTCGCGAAGAGGCCAGTCCATTCAACATCTTCACTGACTGACCCACCGCCTTCGCGAGCAAGCTCGCTCCCACATGTTTTGTGAGAGTGGCCGATATGGCATTCCCACACACAGTTTTCGTACTGCCCAAAAATAATCACAACATCGGGACTTCACATGAAAGCCTTGCCCCTGTTCGCCCTGAGTTTCTTGAGCGTGCTGCCCTTGAGCAGTTTTGCGATCCCCTTGAACGATGACTTTGCGCTGGAGGTAGACCTGGCCCTCGCCAGCGACTACCGCACGCGTGGCATCTCGCAAACGCAAAACGACCCTGCCGTGCAAGCCGGTCTCACCCTCGCGCACAGCAGCGGTCTGTACCTCGGCGCGTGGAGTTCCAACGTCGATTTCGGCGGAGGCCTGAAAACCCGTCAGGAAGTCGATTACTACGGCGGCTGGCTGTGGCAGGCGACCGAGGAAATCAGCCTCGATCTGGGCTACATCAAGTACGCCTACCCCAAGGAAAGCCAGTTCAACCAGAGCGAGGTCTACGGGATTCTCGGGGTTTATGGGGTGAAGCTGGCGGCGTATTACTCCAGTGATGCGCCGGGGATCGATAGCAAGCAGAGTTCGCTGTACAGCTACATCGGTTATGAAACCGAGTTGCCGTTCGACTCGGGACTGAAGCTGCGTTACGGCAATATGGACTTCAAGGATCCGCATCTGTACTCGGCGTCCGGGCAGGCCGAGGACAGTTATCGCGAGTGGGAAGTCAAACTCACCCATAACCTCGCCGGCGTGGTACTGGGCCTGAGCTACATCGACACCGATCTCTCACAAACCCAATGCCTGAGCAATTGGGGTTTCAAAGACGTCTGCACCGCCACCGTCGTCGCCAGCGTCAGCAAATCTTTCTGACCGCACCGAGATCCATTGTAGGAGTGAGCCTGCTCGCGATAGCGGTGTGTCAGACAACACATCGACACCTGACACACCGCTATCGCGAGCAGGCTCACTCCTACAAGGATTTGCTTCGAATTCGTTAGTTGTTACAGGATGTTTACGAATTTTTTACTAATGTTCTTCTACAGTTACACGCGCAACCGCGTGGTTTTCTATTCAAGTAGAGGAATGTTTGACATGGCTTTGGGCAACGGACTGCGTTTACCGTCCATCACTCCTACCCGACTGGTGCTGCTGTTTTCCCTGGCGCTGGTGGCGTTGTACAACCTGGCGACCTGGGAGGCGCTGGGCACCCTGATCACTTTGCAAGGTGCGCACAAACTGGCGTTTTTCGCCTCGTTCGCGCTGTTTTTGTGGGCCGCGATCACCCTGCTGCTGACCCTGGTATCGTTTCGCTGGACACTGAAACCGGCGCTCACCCTGGTCGCCCTGCTCTCGGCCTGCGCTGCCTATTTCATGAACGAATACGGCATCACCATCGACACGGTGATGATTCAGAACGTCTTCGAAACCAACCCCGCCGAAGCCACCGCGCTGTTCAGCGGCAAGCTGTTGGCTTACCTGCTGCTGCTCGGGGTGTTGCCGGCGGCGCTGATCTGGCGCTGGCCGGTGAGTTATCGACCGTTCTTTCGCGGCCTGCTCAACAAGGTGCTGGTGATCATCGCCTGTGTGCTGGTGATCGCCGCCTCGGTGGGCGCGTTCTATTCGACCTACGCGCCAATCTTCCGCGAAGAAGACAAGCTCACCCACTTCATCAACCCGACCAACTACATCTACGCGATCAGCAAGTACACCAAGCAACGCCTTGGCATCAAAAAACATTTCGTGGTGCAGGCCATCGGCGAAGACGCGGTGATGAGCGCCAACGCGGCCAGCCGCGAGAGGAAATCGCTGATGGTCTTCGTGGTCGGTGAAACCGCCCGCGCCGATCATTTCTCGCTAAATGGCTACGAGCGCGAGACCAATCCCGAGCTGAGCAAACTCGACATCCTCAACTTCACCCAGGTGCATTCCTGCGGCACGTCGACGGCCGTCTCGGTGCCGTGCATGTTCTCGATGTTCCCGCGTGAGGATTACAGCGACAAGAAAGGCAAAACCTACCAAGGCCTGCTCGACATTCTCCAGCGTGCCGGCGTGCAAGTGCTGTGGCTGGACAACAACAGCGACTGCAAAGGCACCTGCCTGCGCGTACCGCATCGCGACATTTCGAAGAATCAGCCGGGGCCATTCTGCAATGGCAACAACTGCCTCGACGAGGCGCTGTTGCAAGGCCTGCAAAGCTACATCGACAGCCTCAAGGGCCACGCGATCATTGTCCTGCACGCCGATGGCAGTCACGGCCCGGAATACTACGAGCGTTACCCGAAAGAGATGGAGCGCTTCAAACCGATCTGCCACACCAACCAGTTGGGCAGTTGCAGCCGCGATGAACTGGTGAACGTGTACGACAACACCATCCTCTACACCGACCATTTCCTTGCCAAGGTCATCGAACTGCTCAAACACAATCAGGATTCGCTGGACACCTCGATGGTGTATGTCTCCGATCACGGAGAATCGCTGGGCGAAAACGGTTTGTATCTGCACGCGGCGCCGTATGCGCTGGCACCTGAAGCGCAGACGCACGTGCCGATGGTGATGTGGTTCGGCAATGGCACGCTCGCCAGTGAAGGGATCGATCGCGGTTGTTTGCAAGGTAAGACCGGGCAGGCCGATCTGAGCCACGACAACCTGTTCCACTCGGTGCTGGGGCTGTTTGATGTGAGGACGTCGGTGTATCAGCCGGGGCTGGATATTTTTCATGGCTGCCGGCCTTCGATGACGGCTGCCCAGTAACTCGCAGACACTGCAAAACCCTGTGGGAGCGAGCTTGCTCGCGAATACGGTAGATCAGTCAAAACAGATGTCGACTGACCCGCCGCCTTCGCGAGCAAGCTCGCTCCCACAATTGATCGTGGTGAACCTATGGGCTGAGGTTTGCCAGATAGGCCCACGGGTAAATGCCGCGTTGATGGCCGTCGCTGAAGATCAGTTGCACGCCGTAGCCCTGGGGGTTGAGTTCGATCAGGCGCACGCGATCATCCACCCGTGGTGTCATGCCTTTGAGGCGAAACGCGCGGCATTGCGAGCACGGGCACTGGCGGCGCAGTTCGGCGTGATTGAGCTGTTGTTCGCGGCCGTCCGGCCAGCTCAAGCGCAAGGTGCCTTCGCTTTGCGAATTAGCCATCGACAGCGGGTTCATTGCAACTGACTCAAGGCGATGCGCACGGCTTTGCGCACCTCCGGGTCGCCGTCGTCCTGCGCGGCCTGCAACGCGGCCACGGCGCCGCGATCATGCAGTTCGCCCAAGGCCAGCGCGGCCTCTTTTCGCAGGTTGCTGATGCGATGGCCGAGGGTGTCGATCAGGGCGTCCAGCGCCGGGGCGAAACGCAAACGGCCGAGGCTGCGAGTGGCGCGCAGGCGCACTTGCCAATAATCATCGCTCAAGGCTTCGACGAGCGCGGAACCAGCGTCAATGTGGCCGACCTTGCCCAAGGTCGTCGCGGCTTCTTCGCGTACTTGCCAGGCGTCATCCCGCAAGGCCTGGCGCAGGGCTGGCAACACTTCGGCGCTGGAGGCCAAACCCAAAGCGCCAGTCGCAGCACGGCGTACTTCGGTGTCGGGGTCAGCACTGGCCAATCGTGCCAGCGCGGGCAATGCGTCGAGCTGCTTGAGCCAGCCGAGCACGCCCACGGCTTCACGACGAACGCTGGCGTCGGCATCGTTCAGCGCCGAAACCGCTGCCGGCGCGGCGGCGGCGAAACGCAACTCACGCAAGGCACGGAATGCGGCGATACGCACGCTGACGTCGGCATGATCGGTCCACGGCAAAATCACCTGCCCCGCCGCTTCCGTTTTGAGCAAGCTCAGGCTCTGCGCGGCGGCCGATTGCACGGCGAGCGACGGGTCGGTCAAGGCTTCACACAAGGCCTGCACGACGTCCTCATCCTCCCAGGCCTCCAGCAAACGTGCGGCTTCAGCGCGAACTTCTTCGGCGGGATCTTGCCTCAGGCGATCAACCAGCCAGAGCAAGCCATCCGGTTCTTCCAGATCCGCCAGATCAATCAGCGCAATGCGCCGCACACCGGCGTCTTCAGCGGCGAGGCGCGGTTGCAGATCGAGAATGTCCTGGTTATCGGTCACAGCAAAAATAGAGGTCATAGGGCAAATCGCGGCAAAGGGTTTTCGGGAGGCAGGCCGAGCGGGTTGAGGCGCGGCAGCGGTCGGCCGTTGTCGTGGCGCAGCAGATCGAGGCAGTGGCGTTTGAGTCGGGAGAATTCGGGGCTGGTGACCAGTTCGCTGGTGCGTGGCCGGGCGAAATCCAGGCGCAAGTCTTCGATGATTCGCCCCGGTCGCGCGCTCATCACCAGCAAGCGGTCAGCGAGAAACAGCGCCTCGTCGATGTCATGGGTGACGAACACCACCGTGGTGCGGATCCGCGTCCAGATGTCCAGCAGCAGTTCCTGCATGTTCAGCCGGGTCAGCGCATCCAGCGCGCCGAACGGTTCGTCCATCAGCAGCAAGCGCGGACGATTGACCAACACTCGGGCGATCTCGACGCGTTGCTGCATGCCGCCGGAAAGCTGATCGGGCCAGCGTTCGGCAAAACCTTCGAGGCCGACCAGTTTGAGGATGTCATCGGCGGCGCGGTGGCGCTCAGCCTTGCCGATGCCACGCATTTTCAGGCCGAAAGCCACGTTGTCACGCACCGTGCGCCACGGAAACAACGTGTGGTGCTGGAACACCATGCCGCGCTGTGGAGACGGCCCGGACACCGCCGCGCCATCGACTTTCAGACTGCCGGCATGCGCACTCAGATGCCCGGCCAAGGCGCCGAGCAAGGTCGATTTGCCACAACCAGACGGACCAAGAATGCACACGAACTGGCCCGGCTCAATCTGGCAATCAAGTTCGCGCACGGCTTCGAACGCTTCACGCCCTGCGCCGAGGACGATGGACAACTGGCGAATGTCGATCCGCCCTTCCGGGGTTTGCATCACGCTCATCAGGCTTTTCCTCGCGGTCGATGCCAGGGCGTGAACAGCCCGCCGAGGCGTTTGATCAGCAGGCTGCTGCCCATGCCCAACACGCCGATCAGCAGCATGCCGACGACGATGTCGGCGTAGTTCTGAATCGTGTAGGACTCCCAGGTGTAATAACCGATGCCGAACTGACCGGAGATCATTTCCGCGGTGACCAGACAGAACCATGAGGTACCCATGCCGATCGCCAGGCCCGTGATGATGCTGGGTGCGGCGCCGGGCAGGATCACTTCCAGCAGGATCGCCCGGCGCCCTGCCCCGAGGCTTTTCGCCGAGGCGATCAGGCGTGGGTCGACGCCTTCGACGCCGTGTACGGTGTTGAGCAGGATCGGGAACAGCGCGCCGGTGAAGGTGATGAAGACCATCGACAGTTCGGAGGATGGGAACATCAGGATCGCCAGTGGAATCCACGCAACGGCGGGGATTGGGCGCAGGACTTCCAGCGGTGGCAGCAGCAGGTCTTCGGCCCATTTTGAACGGCCGATGGCTAAACCGAGGGCGATGCCGATCAGCAATGCGGCGAGGTAACCGGCGAAGACGCGGCTGAGGCTGGCGGTGAGGTGTTGCAGGAGTTTGCCTGAGTCACCGAGGCCCAAAGCGGCTTCGAGCACCGCGATGGGTGTCGGCACGTTGGCGAAGGTGACGAGGCCGAGGTTCCAGTGGTGGCTGGCGGCGAGTTGCCAGAACAGCAGGCAGAGCAGCAAGGAGGCGGCTCTTGATGTCCAGCGGATGGGTGTTTTCATCGAGTGGGTTTCCGGTTCTGGATCTGTGTGATGGCTGATATTTACCCCCCTCACCCCAGCCCTCTCCCCCCAAGGGGGGCGAGGGGGAAAGGGAGCCGATCTTCGTGCTTTTCAAAACTTGAGTTCGACTCGAAAGGGAGCCGACCTGCGTGCTTTTCAAAACCTGCGTTCGACTCAAAAGGGAGCCGATCTTCATGCTTTTCAAAACCTGCGTTCGGCTCGAAAGGGAGCCGACCTGCGTGCTTTCCAAAACCTGCGTTCGGCTCGGTATTTCAGGTCGGCGTAGCGAGTCCAAACACCGCGGTCAGTCCCCTCTCCCTCTGGGAGAGGGCTAGGGTGAGGGGCTTTTGATCTTTAATCAGCGAGCAGCAACCGCTTGGGTCGTGGCATCCGTAAAATCGAAAACCTTGCCACCCTGCGCCGACGCATATTGCTGAGCCTGCCCCTTAAGCAAAAACGCACTCAACCGGCCCTTCGCATCACTGGCAAACCACGCCTGCTCAGCCAACAACTTGATCCCGCTGTCACTGGCCTGTGCATACACGGCACGGATGTTTTTGCCTTCCTGCTTCAACGCCGCCAACGCAGTGAAAGCGGCCTCGGCGGAGGCATAGCGGCGCACTTTGTTCTCGCCGCGCACCCAGATTTCCGCGACATGACTGAAGTCAGTAATTGCTTTCCCCGTCGTCGCATCCGTAGCCTTCAGTGGCGTCTGTGCGTAGTTGGCCAGCTGCGCCGTGTAGTCCAGACCCGACGCCTTGAACGCGGCGCGGATGTATTGATCGTCGATGAACGTATTCAGATCGAGGCCACGATCAGCCTTCTTCAACAGCTTCAACGTATCGATGGCCGTACCAACCGCCTGACGATATTCCGGCTTCCAGCTCAAGTCGCGGGTCTGCACGCCGAGCGGGCCGTGGAACAGGTAATTCACTTCGGCATCGACACCGGTGACTTTGGCGATCAGTTCGCTGTACTTCTCAGGCTCGGCGGCGAGCAGTTGATTGGCCTCGATGCTCGCCCGCAGGTACGCGACGACGATCTCCGGATACTTCTTCGCATAAGCCTGATCCACCAGCGCACCGTGGAACGTCGGCGCATTGGCCTGAGCGCCGTCGTAGATCTTGCGGGCGAAGCCCCGGCTCGGAAACAGCTCGGCGAACGGCACGAAATCAGCGTGGGCGTCGATCTTGCCGGCCTGCAACGCCGAGCCGGCGACTTCTGGTGGCTGGGCAATGATGTTGACGTCCTTGAGCGGATCCCAGCCCTGCTCCGCCACCGCACGCAACAACATGCCGTGGGCGGTGGAGGCGAACGGCACGGAAATGGTCTTGCCCTTGAGTTCGCTGAGCGATTGCACGCCGGACGCACTCGGCACGACGATGCCGTTGCCGCTGCCCTTGATGCTGCCCGACAACACGCTGATGAACAGGCTGTGCTTGCCGGCAGTTTCGAACGCAACACCGTTGAACGCACCGGGGAAATCGGCCATGGCGCCGAAGTCTAGTTTGCCGGCGACCATCTCGTTGGTCAGTGGCGCGCCGCTGGTGAAGTTTTTCCACTGCACGTCGTACTTGGCGTCTTTGTAAGTGCCGTCGTGGGGCAGGTATTTGTCGAGCAGACCGAGTTCACGAATCAACAGACCGCCAGCGGCGCAATTGATGGTGGTGTCCTGGGTGCCGATGGCGATGCGGATGGTTTCGGCTGAGGCCGACAAAGTGAACGAAGCCAGTACCAGACCGGCGATTGCTGCACGCAACATGAGTGTTTCCCCTCGAATCATTTATTTGAGTTCGTCTCCGCCGCGATCGGGGCGCGGTGGGAAACGAGGGGTTTTCGGTGAATCCAGCGTCCGGGGTTGTCGGATGGCTTTGGGTTGTCTGGGGTGGCCTCTTCGCGAGCAAGCTCGCTCCCACAGGATTTCTGGCGAATTCAATTTGTGCAGTAACTCGATCCACTGTGGGAGCGAGCTTGCTCGCGAAAGCGGAGTATCAGTCGACATCATTGCGCAATGACCCACCGCATTCGCGAGCAGGCTCACTCCTACAGGGATCGGGTTTCAACGCAGGAGATAGGGGATGTCGACCTTGACGGCGCCGGTCGGGCAATCCTTCTCGCACGGCATGCAATACCAGCATTCGTCGAACGCCATATAAGCCTTCTGCGTCGCCGGGTTAATCGCCAGCAAGTCCATCGGGCAGACGTCGACACACACGGTGCAGCCCTTTTCGGCGATGCATTTGTCCTCGTCCACGGTGACGGGGGCGTTGGAGCGGAAGAAGATTTCCTGAGCTTGATAGGCCATGGTCCGGATTCTCTTTTAGGGATGCATCAAGCGGCGAAAGCGCCAACCCGCAAGCGGTCGTACGCCTGCATTTCTTCGGCATCGAGCGGAATGATGTAAGGCTCGACGGCTTTCTTGAAACTGGTCATCCGGCCGTCCTCGTCCTTCTTCAGATGGCAGTGGCAGAACCATTCACTGTCGTTGCGCTGCGGGTGATCGACGCGATAGTGGTACAGGCCCCAGCGACTTTCGGCGCGAAACAGCGAGGCGCGTGCAGCCATTTCGGCGCAGTCGCGAATCACGCTGGTTTCCATCGCGCGCATCAGTTCATGGGCGTTGTTGGCCTTCATCTGCTCGAGATCGCGCTCGATGTCGCTGAAGCGTTGCAGGCCGATCTGCATTTTCCTGGTCACTTTCGGCGGTTGCAGGTAATCGTTAACGAAGCGCCGCAGCTTGTACTCGAGCTGCGCCGGCGGCAGACCGTGTTCGCGATCCAGCGGGGCGTAGACCCGGGCCTTTTCCTTTTCGATCTGCGCGGCATCCAGCGCAGAAAACTCGCGACCGGCGACAAAATCTGCGGCGTTATGCCCGGCGAACCAGCCGTAGGTGAACGCGCCGAGCATGTAATTGTGCGGCACAGCGGCCATGTCACCGGCCGAATACAAGCCTTTCACCGAGGTCTCGGCGCGTTCGTTGACCCACACCCCGGAGGCCGAGTGACCGCTGCAAAAACCGATTTCGGAGATGTGCATTTCGACCATTTGCGTGCGGTAATCAGTGCCGCGATTGGCGTGGAACTGGCCGCGACTCGGGCGCTCGTTGCTGTGCAGGATTTCCTCGATGTTCTGGATGGTTTCCTCGGCCAGGTGATCGAGTTTGAGAAAAACCGGGCCGTTGCCGCTTTCCAGTTCCTGGTGGAATTCCCACATCATCTGCCCGCTCCAGTAGTCGCACTCGATGAAGCGTTCGCCCTTGTTGTTGGCGGTGTAGCCACCCAGCGGACCGGTCACGTAGGCGCAGGCCGGGCCGTTGTAATCCTTGATCAGCGGGTTGATCTGAAAGCACTCGAGGTTGGCCAGTTCGGCACCCGCGTGATAGGCCATCGCGTAACCGTCGCCAGCGTTGGTCGGGTTCTCGTAGGTGCCCATCAGGTAGCCCGACGAAGGCAGACCGAGTCGTCCGGCAGCGCCACAAGCGAGAATTACAGCCTTGGCCTTGATCACATGGAAATCGGCCGTGCGGCAATCGAAGCCCATCACACCGTTGACGGTGCCCTCCTCGTCAGTCAGCAACCGCGTGCAGACGAGACGATTGGTGATGCTCACCCGCGCACGTTTCAACTGCCGATAGAGGACTTTTTTGATGTCGTGCCCCTCCGGCATCGGCAGCACGTAAGCACCCATGTGGTGGACTTTTTTCACCGCGTAATCGCCGGTCTCGTCCTTCTCGAACTTCACGCCCCAGCGATCAAGCTGTTCGATGGTTTCGAAGCTGTGGGTGGCGTAGGCGTAAACGGCGGCCTGATTGACGATGCCGTCGTTGGCGATGGTGATTTCCTTGGTGTACTGCTCGGGCGTCGAGTGGCCGGGAATGATCGCGTTGTTCAGGCCGTCCATGCCCATGCTGATCGCGCCGCTGCGTTTGACGTTGGCCTTGTCGACCAGCAGCACGCGCAAGTCGCGGTTCTTTTCCTTGGCCTTGATCGCGGCCATCGGGCCTGCGGTGCCACCGCCAATGACGACGATGTCGTATTCCTGTTCGAGCACGTTGCGGGTCATGCCTGCTCCCCTTTTTGCCGGTCGATCCGCAGGCGGTACTGGAACGCATCGCCACGGTAGTAAAGGTGTTCGAAGTCCAGCGGCTGGCCTTGCGCGTCGTGGGTCAGACGCTCGATGCGCATGATCGGCGAGCCGGCCTCGACGTTCAGCGCCTGGGTCAGATCGCTGTCAGCCAGCATTGCGTCGATGGCCAGATCGGCGTGACCGAGGGCGATGCCGCAGTCGTTTTCGAGGATCAGAAAGATGTCGCGGGTGACCAGATCGGCCTTCTCCAGCCGCTCGCCGACGGCTTTGGGCAGGTAGGTGATTTCCAGCGAGATCGGTTCACGATTGATCAGGCGCACGCGTTTGATCTGCGCGACGATCTCGTCCTCGGCGACTTGCAAACGCTCGGCGACACGCTTGTCGGCCGGGATGAATTTGAAGCTGCGCAGGCGGTTGATCACCTCGTAGCCACGCCCGGTCATCGACTCGGCGAGGCCTTGCAGGCTGCTGACGTTCTGAAAGGTTTTCGGTTTGGCGACGAAGGTGCCTTTGCCGTGGATCTTGAAGATCAGCCCTTCTTTTTGCAGATCGCCCAGCGCCTGGCGCACGGTGATGCGGCTGACTTTGAACAGCGCACCGAGTTCGCTTTCGGAGGGCATCTGGCTGTCTTGCGGGTATTCACCGTCGAGGATCCGCGCACGGAGGACGTCGCGCAGTTGGGTGTGCAGCGGGACACTGCTTAGGGAGAGAACGTTATCGGTCATCACGGGATCACTTGTCATAACGAGTTATGACGTGATCTTAGAGATGTTATGACAAGGTTGAGAAATATTGTTTGGGCATAACCTTAGATGCAGGACACACGCGATTCCCTGTGGGAGCGAGCTTGCTCGCGAAGGCGGTGTAACAGCAACCAAATTATTGACTGACAGGACGCTTTCGCGAGCAAGCTCGCTCCCACAGGGGACGGTGTACACATGGAGGATCAGTGGCGTTTGAGGATCTGGTCCATGACCCAGTCGGTCTTGAGCGCTTGTTCGGCGACGGCGGGGTGTTGTGAGTCGCCACGAATGTGCGCATTCATGCCCAGCACGTGATGCCACTGGATGTGCTCGTGATGGGGGATTTCCAGGCTGAGGTGTTCATCGGCATGCAACTGCACGGGATGCTCATCAAACACCGAAAAACTGATCCGCCCGAGGCTGCCAATGATCTCGACCCGATCCTCACGCCGAT
Organism: Pseudomonas sp. ok266; assembly: GCF_900110195.1. Taxonomy (NCBI): domain Bacteria; kingdom Pseudomonadati; phylum Pseudomonadota; class Gammaproteobacteria; order Pseudomonadales; family Pseudomonadaceae; genus Pseudomonas; species Pseudomonas sp. ok266. The sequence continues at coordinate 429,364 of NZ_FOCU01000006.1, forward strand.
CCGCGACAAAGCTCCAGCAGCCCATGCCCAGCGCCCCGGAGGCGAACCGCCAACTGGCGCTGACGGCATCTTCCGCTGCATACAAACCGGCCTGACGCGCGGTGAATCCAGCGACTTCAACGATGTCACCGAGCAGGTACTGAAACAGGTCAAAGCCGTGGCTGGCCAGATCGGCAAAGTAACCGCCACCGGCCACTGCCGGATCGGTGCGCCAGTTGTCGCGACCGTCCAGATCCGCCGGCGAAGGCGCCTTGGTCAGCGTCCAGCTCAAGTGCCGTACGTCACCGATGCACCCCTCCTCCAACCATTGCCGCACCTGTGCAAAGCGCGGCAACGAACGGCGGTAGTAGGACACGAACAAGTGCAAACCGGCGTCGGCAAACGCTTTTTGCATCTCGCGACTTTGCCCGGCATTCAGCGCCATGGGCTTTTCCACGCAGCAATGTTTGCCGGCCGCAGCGACTTTCAGGCTGTAGGCGTGGTGGCTGTCGGGCGGCGTGGCGATGTACACCGCGTCCACCTCGGGATCGTTGATCAGTGCATCGACGTCGGTGTAGACCCGCTTGATGCGGTGGCGCGCAGCGTAGTCGGTTACGGCTTCGAGGCGTCGGCCCATTACCGCCACCAGCGCCGAACCGGGCGCCTTGTAGAAGGCCGGCCCGCTCTTGCGCTCAGCGACGCTGCCACAACCGATCATGCCCCAACGCACCACGTCCATGTCTCTTCCTTTAGCCGACGCGCAAGGCGCGCAGATCAAGGTGGCCGTCCTTGAGCGGCGGGCACCAGTAGTAGCCGCCAGTGATTGGGCGGCTGATGCGATAGAGGCCATCGGTGATGCCGTCTTCCAGGCCGCTCATACGGCGCAGTTGCGCTTCGAAGGCATCCAGCGAGAAACCGAAGGCGAGGAACATCAGACCGGCACGATCACCTTCGATCCACGGCATCGAGCGGCGCACGACGAACGCTTCTGGGGCAAAGCTTTCCTGCGCGGTGCGTTTGACGTGGGCGGAGACTGGCGCGTCGTCGATCTCTTCGTTGTCGCTGAGGCGACGGCCCATGATGTTGTCTTTGTCCTCGGACGAGAGTTTGTGGAAACCCTTGAGGTCGTGCTGCCATTGCTGGATCGCGGCGAAACTGCCGCCGACCATGCCGTCAGTGCCGGCACTTTGCAGGGCGGCAGCGATGGCGGCTTCGTCGTGGGGGTTTTCGGTGCCGTCTTCATAGCCGGTCAGGTCGTGGCCGTCCTTGTGGCGGAAGGCTTCCTGCATCTCGACCAGACGCAGGGCTGGTGCGAGTGCGGCTTCGAGAGCGTTGCAGCGGTTGAGCAGTTCACCACGGTCGACGCCGTGCAGCCACACCCACAGTGCGTGCTGGGTCGACGGGTTCTCGACGCCAACGCCGGTCAGCGCCGGGAAGCTGCGCAGGCCGCCGATCTGCACGTTGAGCGCCTTGACCAGGGATTCACCAAAACCGATCACCGCCGACTTGCCGTCCACCTGATTGAGCAGGCTGTCGAGCGCCTGCGGCAGGGCTTCAACCGACTCAAGGGCGAAAAACAGGTGACGCGCTTGCGCAGGAACAGGGGTGGCGAGAATGCCCGGCTGGTAGTAACTCATGTGAACTCCTTGGGAAAGTGCGCGGGAGTTTACCTGTGGCCGGAGGGTTTGTGTGGGTTTGGATGGAAGTCAAAAGCACCCTCACCCTAGCCCTCTCCCGGGGGGAGAGGGAACTGATTGGGGGATATTAGAGATCTACACCGACTTGAGCGTGCATCGGTGAATCCATAATCAACAAAGACCTTTCAGGTCGATGTATGACGCAAGACACTGCGGTCGGCCCCCTCTCCCTTTGGGAGAGGGCTGGGGTGAGGGTTAGCGTCATTACGCCAAGCGCTAGGGCTCAGCCCCGTCCAGCGCTTGAACGCCCGCCGGAAACTGCGCACATCGCTGTAGCCCACCTCTTCGGTAATCCGTTCAATCGGCATATCGGGATTGGCCAGCAGACTCAAGGTCCGTGCCTGCCGCACTTGCTCCAGCAACGCCTCAAACGTCAACGCATGCTCAGTCAAACGCCGGCGCAACGTGCGACTGCTCATGTTCAAATCGCCGGCAATCTTTTCAATGTGACTGCCGCTACTCAAATCCCGGGCAATCGCCCGCTCCACCGCTTGAATCAGATCGAGCTTCTGATGCACCTGCGCTGCTTCCAGCTCCAGCAATGCAACGGCCTGACGCAACGCCAGCGAATGATGATTAGGCAGGTGCACGTCCAGCCATTGCCCATCGATCAGCATGCGATTGTGCAGGCAACCGAAGCGTACATCCGGCCCCAGCAGGCGGTGATATTCGGCCAGGTAATCCGGCGCGGCATGCACAAATTCCACGGCAATCGCCTTGAACTCGGCCCCCACCAGTGCGCGGCCATACACCAGCAAACTGGCGAAGAACTCCTCGACCGCAAACACCTGCACGTCGGCAAATGGCAAGCGGCATTCAGCATCGAGATGCACCTGCCCGCCGACCACATCGACGCTGGAAACGACGATGCCGCCCGACGTGTGCTGGTGACGAATGCCGAGGGCAAAGGCATCGCGCAAGGTCTTGCACAGCGACAACACGTGCCCGAGCAGGCCCAGCGTACCGAGTACATTCTGCGCGCCGACCCACAGCCCCAAACCCTGATTGGGCAGCACTTTGAGTGCGCGCTGAATCATCGCCACGGCCTGGCGATAGGAAATCCGCTGCGCCGGATCCTGCAGATCCTCAAGGGTGAAACCCAGCCCACGGCACAGGCTCTGGGAATCGATTCCTCTGTTCTGCACGACTTCGGCGAGGGTTTGCAGGAGGAACGGCGAGACCAGCGCCAGTTCGAAGGTCGGGTCTTGGACTTTTACGTTCATGGGGCTGACATTCCGGATCACGCTTGATTGTTATTTTTGTAACCGGTTGTGTCGATGGAAGTTAGCACAAGGTTTACGGACTGTCCGCAGATGCCCCCCTCAGTGTCCGCCAATACCCTGCCCCAACGTACGCCAAACGCTTATTTCTAGCGTACCGGCGCTCCGAGCGACCGGTACCAGGTCCCAATCACAATAATAATGAGGACAGTCATGAGCCAGAACCGTGCAACATCCTTCTTGCCGCTCGCCCTTTTCATCGCAGGTTGCACCCTGACGTTGCCCGCCCTGGCCACCGAAGCCGGGGTCGACAACATCGGCACCGGCACCGACGGTTTCTTCATGCTGCCGCTGGAAGTCGACAGCCTTCCGGAGAACATGGTCGCGTTCAACCTCTACTACAACCATTACAAGGCGACCAGGTTCAACATCAGCTCGCTGGGTGGCAAGGTGCCGAATGTCGAAATCGAATCCACCGCGGTGATTCCGCGTCTCGATTATCTAAGCCCGGTGCGGATATTCGGCGGACGTCTGGCGGGCTACATCGCCCAGCCGTGGTTGAAGCAGGAAGTCTCGGTGTTCGGCCTGAGCGACACCCGCGAAGGCATGGGCGATACCACCTTCGCGCCGATCATTCTGTGGGACATGGGCAAAAACCTGACCCTCGGCGCCGCCGTGGAGGTCACCGTGCCCACCGGCGAATACAGCGTCGATCGGCTGGCCAACACCAGCAACAATTTCCACACCTACAAACCGCTGTTCTCGTTCACCTGGTTGCCGACCGACAACACCGAAATCTCGATGAAGACCACTTACAGCTTCAACGAAAAGAACAAGGACACCGATTACAAGTCCGGGCAGATTTTCCACTTCGATTATTCCGCCAGCTACAAGATCACCGACGACCTGATGCTCGGCGTCAACGGCTACTTCCTCAAGCAGACCACCGACGACAAACAATTCGGCCACACCGTGCAGTTCGCCGGGCAGGACGTCGATGACGGCGTGCGCGGCAAGGTCTTCGCGATTGGCCCGGCGCTGCACTTCACCTTTCTCAAGTACGCCAGTGCGGAGATTCGCTGGGCCAAAGAGTTTGATGTGGAGAACCGGCCGGAGGGGGAAATGTTGTGGGCGAAGGTGAGTATTCCGTACGCCTTTTGACCCTGCCAGATTGCGCTCAGAAGCGAACAGTGCTCAGACGGGCGCCGAATAAACAGACTTCTCCCGCACCTGACCGTCCGTCTGAAAACCGCTTACCCCTGTCAGATCTGACAGTAGTCAATGAGCAATCGATGGGACTAAAAGGGAATCACCCGTTTTTTCCCTTTCAGGCGGTGTTGCTCATGACTACTTTCAGACTTTTTCGACTTCCCCCACGCAGAGACTTATGCGTCACACCGTTGCAAATCTATCCGGTGTACATCGCTGACATGACTCAGCCGGTTGTGAATGGCGACGGCGGTATCAACTTGGCAACATTCGAAAATTCCGAGGCTGGCATATTCAGTATTATCGACCCTTACCTCGGGATGGGGACTGGTGATGAAATCGAGATTTTCTGGAACGGCAACGTCATTCTCGAACTGAAAATAAAGCCCGAAGATGTCGATGAAAGATTGTTCTTCTTTCTCCCGACCACTGAAATTACCCCCGGTTACTCCGAGTGTTATTGCCAGGTGACCCGTTCAGGCGAACCGCTGCCGGATAATCCTTCTGCCGTATTGACGCTGTTGGTCAAATTGAATTTGCCCGCAGGCGAGGATGAAGAGCAGCATCTTCCCTGGCACTCACACCTCGACATTGTCGGGTTGCCGCAGGATGTCATCGACAATGGTGTCAGCAAAGAATGGTCGAGCAAGGGCGTGCCCATAACCATCAAGCGCTATCGAGAGATTACGCTGCGCGATGTCATCTGGGTGCGCTGGGGCAGTGTTCTTCTGACCCCGCACGTAGTAACAGAAGCCGAGGCCGACGGCACGCAAGAAATTGTCATCACCGCGTCGCCCGGTGACATCCTGACCGGCGGCGATGGCAATTCGTTGCCGATCAGGTACGAAATCCATGATGAGGTCTGGAACTGGTGCGAGAAATGGTCGAAGGAGACTACGGTTCAGGTGGATGCCGGTGCTGCTCGCCTGGACCCGGCCTTTTTCGAAGATGCCGATGATGGCGAGTTCCATCTCGATCGACTGGACCATCAGGCGACCAACCTGCTGATCCGCCTCGAAATCAATAAAGAGTTCACCACGGGCGACACGATCGTAATCAATGTCGCCGGTGTCGGGGGCACCGGAACAGCGCCTCGTACTCTGACCGAGGAAGTCACCGTCGGCAATCTGCCCTACATTCTCGAGTTCCCGATCCCTTTTGCATTCGTCAGTCTCTTCGCCACCGGAACGCTCGATGGCTCCTATGTACTGCACAAAAAAAGCGATGGCTCGAAGCTCTATTCCAAACGCACCTTCGTCAAAGTGATAGGCAACCCGGCACTGTTGCCGGCGCCGGTCATAGAAGAGGTTATCGGCGCCATTTTGCCTGGGGACAGCAAAACAGCGACCGTATTAATTGCCTACCCGAGCCTTAAAACCGGTGACACGATCAACATGATCTGGGAAGGCACGAAATCAGACGGCAGTGCCTATGTGTATGAGGAACTGTATGACGTCAGCAGTAACGATCAGGAGGCAAAGCGTATTTACATCACTGTGTTGCAAGAGCACATCCTCGCGTTGAACAACGGCAGCCTCAAACTCTATTACCGGGTGTACAACGACGATCCTGCCGATTATGGACTCAGCGAGTCTGACTTTTTGCGGGTCGAAGTACGCGCACTCCCCGCCACACTACCAGCCCCCGATGTAGAGGAAGCCAAAGATGGCGTGATCGACCCGACGCTGGTGTATACCCAGGCCCATGTGCTGATCAAACCGGTCAATTGGATGAAGGGCGACACGCTGACGTATCACTGGATTGGTTACACCTTTGATGGCTCAACCAAAGGCAGCATACCCATCACTGAGTTGTCGATCGACAAGACCGCGCGCTTTCGGGTGGATGCGCAATACGTGACTACCAACATCGGCTTTCCGGTCACAGTGATTTACACCCTGCTGCATGCCGCCACCGGGAAATACAGTTACTCAGCACCGTTGCGGGTAATCGTCGGGGTTCCGCTGGGTCGACTGCTTCCGCCTGTGGTCATTCAGGCCTCCGACGACACCCTTGATCCGATGGATGCGCTCAACGGTGTCGATGTCGAATGCAGCTACGACACCATGGATGAGAAGCTGGATCAGTTACGTCTGTTATGGACAGGTACGCCCGGCCCCGGAACATCGGAGGACCTCGAAAAACCCGCCGAAGCTAACGGCACTGTCACCTTCCACCTCCCCGCCTCTGTGGTGGGTGCCAACATCCTGAGCACTGTATCGGTCAAATACGCTGTGCAGCGCCATAAGTTATGGACGCAATCAGAGGAATTGCCGCTGAACATTCTGGGTTTCCAGGACCCGGAAAAAGACTTGCCTGCGCCCGAAGTTCCGCAAGCCGTCAATGCCGTTCTGGATCTGATGGAGTTCAGCGGCGACGCCGATATTCTGGTCAAACCGTGGCCCTTCATTGCCGAAGGGCAAGTCGTGGATCTCAGTCTTGTAGGTCGTGCCAGTACCGGCGTCCACATCATCGAAGTGCTCAAAACACATAGGATCAGCAAGGAGCAAGCCGTCACCGGGCTTAATGAACCGTTGCTCAGGTCTGATGTGCTGAAGTTGCTCCACAGCTCTCCAGCCACCGTGACATGCTCGGTGATATTCAATGGCAGTGAGGATGCAGCAGTCGAATTTCCGAACCTGCCTTTGACGATACGCACACGCTACGACTACGTAACACCGATCATCACCAGTGTGAAAGATCCGCAAGACAAGGAGATTCCAGAAGCGACCGTGACCTACGACAAGCGCGTGAAAACTCAGGGTACCGCCACTCGGGGGGAAAAAGTCCGCGTCATGATCAACAACGCCCCACAAGACATAGTCGATGTCATCGCTCCCGGGACCTGGGAGTTGACTACTGGGGATTTGCTCGAAGGCTTGCAGAGCATAACGGTTGAGGCTTTGTATGATGCCGACCCGCCAATCAGTCAGCCACGAACGTTCACCATTGGTATCGCCACCCGGCCCAGTATTACCGCGGTCAATGACTCACTGGGGCCGGTCGCCAATAACGGAACAACCTACGATACCGAAATTGCAGTGGTCGTCTCAGCAGATCCGAATCAATCGGTGCAGCTTTACAATGGCACCAATACTATTGGCTTGCCTGTTTCCCTCGACGGTGATGGCGTCGGCGCAACTACATTGACTGATCTGACGGGTACAACATACTCCCTCAAAGCCAGGGCGATTTATGGTGATCAGTTGGAGTCACCAGTTCATAACTTTACTATCAAGCCGCACGACGCAATAACGCTGACCTCAATCAGGCACTCAGGAGGTGAACTGGTAGAGGGAGGAAGAACCTATGACAGCTCGGTCACTCTGACGGGCAAGTTCACTCCCTTATATGACGTACAGGTTTACGATAATGGCGGCGAGAAACAGATCGTGCCTACCGGCCAAAACGGTACCTGGACAACCAGTCACGCTATTGATACTGGCGAACATGCGGTGTACGTCAAAGCGCTGTCAACGAACCAGAAATCCGATACCCGAAATTTCAGAAGAGATCCCATTCCACCGTTGTACATTGACACATCCACCGCTTATCTCAGTGGATACATGGTCAGACATACCAACAGACCCGTGACCAATCCTCCCGCTGGAGCCTATTTAACTCGAGGCGCCAGCGGTGGCATACCGCCCTATCGCTATAGCACTGACAATACAGCCTATCTCCAGGTCGACGTTTCAACAGGGAGAGTGATTGGTGTACGTAATGGCGGTGCTCGCGTGATCGTTACAGATAGTCGAGGATCTACGGCGTCGTATTCTGTTTCTGTTCAAAACGTCTGGTACATCGCCAATTACGGGGGCGGCCGCCATAACCTGGCAACCATGTCAGCAACAGTGAACAACGCTGGAGGCCAATTTCCAGCCATTGGCGACTACAACAAACTGCGCTCAGTGTACGGAGGGGATCCAGGTGGGTATTCCTATGACTTCTACTGGGTAGCTGACAGACACCAATTGGGATCCCATTGGTTGCTACGCCCAGGAGACGGGGTTGTTTATGGGTCAAATGACAACGGCAGGGTGGGCTGTATCGGCGTCCTGTTACGGACCTGATCAAAGCCAATCGCTGACAAGCAACGGACAAATGAGCATTCATTTGTCCGTTGCTTTTTAAAGGACTAAGTCAATGAACTGGAACGCTTAGGCACCCGCAGCTATTACCGCTCGTCGTAAATAGTTTTCACCTGTCAGATCTGACAGGTGCGCATTTCCCGGTTTTATCCCCTAATCACTCCATCGCCCCACCTACGGCAGGAGTGCCCCGCGATGCTCATCCA